>JBAPWQ010000376.1:0-21620 GCA_049283795.1 Desulfobacterales bacterium
AAAATGACCGAAATCCCTCGTGACAACGCCTTGGACAGCACAACCGCGCTTTTTTTCGATGGCTACCGGTTTATCGCCCACAGATGTCGCCGCTACCGGTCGGACATTTTTATCACCCGCCTACTGCTGCAGAAAACCGTGTGCCTGAGCGGCGAAGAATGGGCGCGGACGTTTTACTCCGATGCGCGCTTCAGCCGCTCCGAGGCGGCGCCGCAAAGACATGAAACCCTCGCAGCCGTGAGGTCGACGTATATCCGGCGGGAATTGGAAAGTCTGATATTCAACAGGGGCGAAGCGTCATAGCTTAAGGGCAAAAAGTCGCGAATGTTTCCATACGACGATGATCACTTTAAACGTGCCGTTGACCACCGCCATAAAGGCGGCATAAGGGATCGGGGAGGTATCGAATGTCAATTCTGAAAAAGGAAAAATGGTCGCCCTATGCCGTCGGGGCGGCTATTGGCGTGTTGGAGACCGTGGCGATGCTGACCGCCAAAAGGCCGCTCGGCATCACCACCGCCTTCGAAGACACGGCCGCGTTGGCGGCGGAGAAACTCGCGCCCGATAAAATGAACATCGACGAGTACAAGCGCGAGCGTGGCGAAACCCCCAAAATAGACTGGGAAATGGGACTCGTCGGCGGCGTGCTCCTCGGCAGCCTGCTCAGCGCGCGCAGCTCGGGAGATGAAACGCCGCCGCCGGTTCCCGACGAATGGCAGGAAAAAATCGGTCGGTCGCGCGCGCTCCGCTACGCGGCGGCCGCCGGCGGCGGCGCCCTGATGATGTTCGGGTCGCGGATGGCCAAGGGCTGCACGAGTGGCCACGGCATCAGCGGCACCATGCAGTTCGCGGCTTCGAGCTGGCTGTTCGATCCGATCATCTTTGCTTCGGGTGCGGCCGTTTCCAAGGCTCTATTCGGGAGGAAGAAATGAAGCGACAATCCATCGGTAAAATACTGCTGGGCTTGGGCACCGGGGTGGCCTTCGGTTTTCTGCTGCACAAGGGGCGGGCTTCCGAGCACGCGGCCATCTCGGGGCAGCTGCGGGCAAAAGATTTCACCGTCGTCAAGATCATGGCCACCGCCTCGGCCGTCGGGGCGGTGGGGGTGCAGGCGTTGAATGCGCTCGGGCTGGCGGACGCCAAGATCAAACCCTTCAATGTCGGCGGGGTCGTTTTGGGCGGCACGCTGTTCGGCTCGGGCATGGCGCTGCTGGGGTATTGCCCCGGCACCAGCATGGCCGCAATCGGCGCGGGGCACAGGGACGCGGCCGCCGGGGCGTTTGGCATGCTGGGCGGTGCCCTGGCGTTCGTGCGCCTTTATCCGGCCATCAAGCCCTGGATGGAAAAGGGCACCTACGGCAAGCGGTCCCTGCCGGAGGTCACCGGAACCTCGCCCTGGATCTGGGTTGCCGGATTGTCGACGGCAACGGCCGTCGGCGCCGGACTTCTGGAGAAATTCGGTTCGGACGAGCAATCCGGAACATAACCGGTGCACTTATTATCGAAAGGCGGTCATCGACATGAATCAGCGTCAGGGAACGGCGGCAACGGGTTCTATTATTTCTGCGATCGGCAGCTATTTTCTCACCTTCTCCGGGCACCCGATATGGGGCCTTTTCGCGGGCGTTATCGCGGTTCCGCTGGGTGTGCTGGGGATGATCTTCGCCGCCTCCCCGCGCGTCCGCGGCGGCATCGTCAGCCTGCTCTCGATCGTCTTCGGCGCCATAGCCGTCGTCATCAGCATTCTCGGGATCATCGGCGTGATTATTTTTTGAACCTAAATTTATCGGCCTTACAAGGCTTTAAATATACAGATTTTGGCAAGACCGAGGGGAGGCGGCTATAGAGTCATACACCAACAACCGATACCTCAACCATAATCGATGATTCCGTCGAACGATGAAATGGGGTTTGGAACCTATTTTATGACGGAAGGAGCCGTACGGCGGAAAAAACCGCCCGGTGGCGTGAACAAGAAAGAGAACGAGCAAAGAAAATCGAAACGTGAATAATTCCGTGGGGAAAAAGGCGGGCGGTAATCCCGAAACAACCCTAAAAAAATCAGCGGGTATTTTTTTGGATGGCCTCGATCAGTTCTTTTTTATTCATGCGGCTGCGGCCGGAAAGACCCATCGCGCTCGCCCGGGCATAGAGCGCCGCTTTGCTCTGGTGGTGCAGGTCATCGCCGCCAGCGTTCGCGGGGCGCACTGTCGCTGGTTTGCGGCGACGATTCCGCGCGGAGCCATGGCCTTCGATGCTGCGCTTGAGAACCTCCATCAAATCGATCACCTGCGCCCCGGCGGGTTCCGGCGGCTCTTCGACAAGGTGCACGAGGGCCGCTCCGACCCCCCGCTTGCGCTCGACCAGATTCCGCAGGCGCTCTGCGTATTCGTCCCGCAGATCGTCTAGCGCGAGCCGCTCGCCGGTGGCGGCCTGGATCTCTTTGCGCAGCGCCGCGGCGGCCGCGGTGGCGACCGGTACGCCGGCGGGCAGGCCCACCGCGTCGGGCGTGCGGATTTCCGCGGCAAACCGCAGGGTCGCGGCAATCATCAGCCCGTTTTGCGCCTCGATCGCGACCAGGTATTCCTTGCCGCGCATCACGAATGTGGCAATGCCGGCTTTACCGGTATTTTCCATAGTGGCCGCCAGCAGGCGATACGCCTTGGGCGAGTCGCCAGTGGGCAAGAGGAAATAGGTGCGATCCAGATACACGGGATCGATCTGGGCAACCGGCACGAAGAGGCGCAGGTCGATTTCTCTTGATTTTTCGGGCGCCAGGGCGTCGAGTTCCGCATCCGTGACGAGCACAAATTCTCCCTTTTGAATCTCGTAGCCGCGAACGATCTCATCCGGCGCAATCGGGCGGCCTTCCTGCGGGCAGTAATAACGACGGCGCAGCGGGGTCCCGTCCGGCGCCAGCAGGCGCAGCGTCATCCGGCGGGTGCGGTTGGCCGGGAAAAGGGCCACCGGAACGCTCACCAGCCCGAAAGTCAGGCTCCCGGACCACAGCGCCCGGCGGGCGCTGTCACCCGTGTCGCGATCAGGCAATTTTGCGCTCCTTTTTTACGCGGAGGACACTTTTTTCCAGCATGTCGGCCAGCGAGACGACCTCGGCCCGGCGCCGGGGCGGCTTCGGGAACGAAATGGTTTCCCCGCGCGCTTTCCTGTCCACCAGCTCGAGGACCCGCTGCCGGTATTCGTCCTGAAAGTGATGCGGGTCGAAATTTCCCTCCATCGCCTGCACGAGCTGCACGGCCATCTCGAGTTCGCGCCGGTCCAGCGGCCGGCCCTGCGGGCGCGGCAGCTCGGAGGCGGAAATGATCTCGCCGGCCGGCCGCAGCGTTGTCAGCATCAGGTACCGGTCGTGAAACCGCAGGGCACCGTTATAACTGGTTTTCCGCATGGTCCAACGGGCGATCCCTTCCTTTTTTTCTCTTTCAAGCGCATCGGCCAGGGCGAAATAAGTGGGCGGGTCCCCGTCGGGCCCTAAGTAATAGGGCCGGTCGTACCACTGACGGCCGATCCGGGTCGAATCGACGAACTGCTGGATCACGATCTCCCGCGAGTCTTCGGGCTCCAGGGCGCGCAGGTCTTCGGCCGTCAGCATCACGATTTCTCCGGGGGCCGTTTCAACGCCGCGCCGGATCGACTCCGCCGGCACGATCTCTTCCGTGCGGGGATCGACCATGTGCTGGGTGACCGGCACGCGGTCTTTCGCGTGCAGCAGTCGAAAGTGCACCTTGCGGTCTTCGATGGCCGAATACAGTTTCACCGGCACCAAGACGTCCCGCAAGCGGATGCGGGCCTTCCATATCGCACGCGCGGCCACGGCTCAATCCTTCTTCTCTTTTAGGCAGCAATCAGGACAGGTCGCTTCCACGCCCCAGTCCGCCCGGGCGCACAGCGGGCAGACCGGCCCGTCGCACTCCCCGCAGCGGATCTCCATTTCGTAGACAAACGTTTGTCCGCAGTGCCCGCAGGTTTCGGTTCCCCCGAACAGCCAATAGCAAGGCCCGCGATTTCGATCCATCGGCTCGCGCTTTTCTTGATCTTTTTTCATGCCGTATACATTCTGTTAGTTCGAAAATAGAGTGAGACGATGCTACCGATCGGTCTCGGTGAACACCTGCGCATACTTCTTGCGCATCTCGCGTTTGAGGATCTTGCCCGTGGGAGTTTTGGGCAGAGCGCCTACTATAACCACTTTCTTAAAACCGAATACAGATCTTTCCAAAGTGCTCGCCGCGTTTGAGGTAATCGAGCGCTTCCCGCAACTCTTCGAAAACAAACGTCCGATCGATGATCGGTTTGACCGCGTGCTGCGAAACCGCCCGCAGCATGGCTTCCATGCCGTCGCGGCTGCCCACCGTAATGCCCTGCAGCCGGATTTTGCGGGTGACGATCGGTCCCAGGCTCACCTCCATGGTCGCGCCCGACAAGACGCCGATCAGGCTGACGGTGCCACCCGGCCGAACGGCCCGGATCGATTGCGGCAGCGTCTGTTTGCCCCCGACCTCGATGACGTGATCGATCCCGTCCGCGCCGGCCATGTTCTTGACCGCCTGTCCCCAGGCGGGTGTCGTGCGATAGTTCAGGCCGTCATCGGCGCCAAGCTTCAGGGCACGGTCGAGTTTCGCATCGCTGCCCGAGAGCACGATGACCCGCGCGCCGTGCAATTTGGCGAACTGCAGGGCGAACAGGGACACCCCGCCCGTGCCCAGAACGAGAACGGTGTCGCCGGCTTTGACCCGGCCCTCGGTGACCAGGGCGCTCCAGGCGGTCAGGGCCGCGCACGGCAGGGTGGCCGCCTCCTGCCAGCCGAGGTGCTCCGGTATCTTGACGAGGCCTTGCTCGCCCAACACCATATACTCCGTCATCACGCCGTCGAGCGGGCCCCCCAGCGTTGCGGTAATGGTTGGCGTGGTCGGCGGGCCGCTGACCCAGTTCTGGATCATGAGCGGGCACACCCGGTCGCCGACGGCCACGCGGCTGACACCCGCACCGGTCGCAACGACCTCGCCGGCCCCGTCGGAGACCGGAATAAGCGGCAGGGTGCCGGTCAGGGCGCCGTATCCCCGTTGCGGGACAAGAAGATCGCGGTAATTCAACGATGCCGCCTGCAGTCGCACCAACACCTGGCCGGGCCCCGGCTCCGGCTCGGGCCGCTGCGTCAAGGTCAGATTGTCGATCGACCAGTCGTCCTGAATCTGAAACACTTTCATTGCTCGCTCCTGCATCGACGATGAAGACAATAGAAACTTGAAACCGGATACTGGATACTTGATACGGGAAACTTGAGACTCGCAACAAGGAACGCTAATCGCTCCAAGTCACATGGCTCGAAGGAATAGATGCGGTATTTCGTTCATTTCGTACCTGAAACACAAAATACCAAACACCGGGCACCCACAAGGGGCACCCCTACGGTCGCATCGCCAAAACACCAAATACCAAACACCAGACACACTTTAAAGCCCGCAACCCGCACCTCGAAACCCGAACTCGAAACCCGTATCCCACAACCCGCACCCGCTCACTCGGTCAGCAGGTTGGGCTCCGTGGTGGTGGCAAGTTCCTCCCTGATCTGATGGTCAAGCTGGGTGTCCGGTGACACGTCCACGGATTTTTCCTCTTGCGCGGCGGCGCGGCGCGGCGGCGCCGCATCCGTCGATGACGGCCCCGCTCCGACCCGCTGCAGGCGGATGGTCTGGACCGGTTCGGGCATGTCGAGCCCGGCTTCCTCGAGCGCCAGCTTCACCCGCCGGATGGCGGAGCCCCTGACCTTTGCGAAATCGGCGCTGCGCTGGTCAACCCAACCGTAAAAACGCACCAGCACGTTGTAGTCGCCGAGTTCCTCGACAATCATGAACGGGGGCGGTTCCGGCAGCACGCCTTCCAGTTTCCGCAGGACACCGCAGCCCACGTTCTGCACCTCCACCAGGTCCACATCCACCCCGACGCCGACGACGAAATCGAAGCGGCGGCGGGGATTGATGCTGAAATTGTAAATAAAGCTCTTGAATACCGTCGCATTCGGAATGCGCACATGGTTGCCGTCCAGGGTCATCAGAATCAACTCACTGGAGGTGAGGCGCAGCACCCGTCCCAGGTTCGAATCGATCTGGACCAGGTCGTTCAGGTCGAAGGGCCGGCGGATGCTGAGCAGCAGGCCGGCCAGGTAGTTCTCGACGATGTCCTTGAAGGCAAAGCCGAGTGCCAGCCCCAGCACGCCGACGGTTCCCAGCACCGCGCCGACCAGAGCCGTCAGGTCCAGGATGTCGAAGGCCAGCAACACGCCCAGCAGGAAAATTCCCTTGCGCAGCAACTGGCGGATCAGGTTCTGTAAAAGCCGGTTCAACCCCAATCGCCGGTAGGGATACTCCCAATACGTCACCAGGCGCGACAACAGCCAGAAGGCGACGAGCACCGCCAGCGCCACCCCGATCACCGGCAGCTTCTGCACCGCATCCTTGAGGTACTGCCGCACGCGGGAAACCGCCGGCTTGACCCGGGTCTGAACGCTGGTCTCCACCTGGACCTGGGTGTCCACGTACACGACACCCTCGAACCGCGAGACCATTTTGGCGACCTTTTCGGCTGCCTCCTTGCTGGGGGTTGTCCCGGCCAGCCTAACGACGCCGTCGTTGACAGCGATTTGGACGTTTTTGAAATCTTCGATGTTGTCGAGAACCGCCCGCAGCCGTTTGGCGAGCGCCGCATCGGAGCCGGCCTTGACGGGCAGGACCTGGGACTCGGCCGCGGTGTCGGCTTCCTTGGCCGCACCGACCGCTCCGGTCGCAGCGGCTGCCACCGGAGCTGCCCAAAAGAGCACCAGGGACGCGGCGACCGCGATAAAAAAAACATTCCACATAAATTGCTTGTCTTTGCGGTCACTGGGTGGTTTCAAACCGGCGTTCCTCGTGCAGCTGAAAGGGAAATTCAGGGGTCGGGTCGATCCGTTCGGAGTCACGAGTGAGGGCTTTGGCGGCCGACTGATAGCGTTTTTCGAGATCCGCGCGATCCTCATCGGCTGTCAGGTTCTTTTTGCAGCCGTTGACCACCATGGTTGCCTGGCGCAGGAGTGCGGCCCGGTCCTGTTTTCTGATGGTCTGATCCGCCACGGTTGCAATGGTCTCCAGCAGATGAATCGAAACCGCGGCGACAGACTCGGAGTTTTGCCGGATCATGTTAAAGGCCGCATTGGCCATTCCCTCGAACGTCAAGGTCTTGCTGATGATCCGCAGCCGGTTGTTCTGGTCGTAGCGATGCGAGGACGGCATCTTACGGTTGGCAAGCTGGCTGAGGATGGCCCCCAGCCAATCGAGGCAGGTATTGGCGGTGATCGGGTCGTTGATGCCGGGCGACAGGGCGCGAACAGCTATTTCGACCAGCTGGCTGATGGCAAATTCCACATCCTGCTCCAGCGTCCGTTCCGATCCCACGATAAAGGTGGCGTTGATTTTTTTTGACAGCTCCTCGTCGACCGCCTCTCCGGGCCAGATCGTCACCAGCGTGCCGTTGCGGGTGATAAAGTCGCCCGGACGGTGCCCTAAATGGACGAGAAGATTCTCTTTGATCGCCACCCGCATCAGGGCATCATTGTCTATGGCCTGAAGATAGCCACTGTGGGCGGCCCGGACCTGGCAGGCGTCACGGTCGCAGGTCGTTGGAATGTCGTAATCGCGTCTCAGGGGCACATCGGCCTGTTCTTCTCCATGACCGAGCTTTTCGGGAAAGACACGGTCCACGGCACTGTTCAGGTCCCCGCGAACCCTGACGATGATGTTCTGGGCCTGGATCGACTCGGATATGTTGTGAATGAAATAGATCAGGACCCCCAGACTCACCAGCGCCATCAAAACGGCAACCGTAACCGAGAGACTCGGGACGAACGTCGTATTTTCTCCGCCATCGATGGTCCGCAGCACGAGAATGCCGTATATAAAGGTCGCCACGAACGTGCCCAGTACCATCTGGTTGGCTCTGACGTTCATGAAATTTCTTATCAGGCGCGGGCCGAACTGGGAGGACGCCTGGGAAAGAACCACGATGGTGATCGAGAACACCACCCCGGCAACGGTGGCCATGGAGCCGGCGATGGCGGATAGAACCGTGCGCGCGCCATCGGGTCCGCCGGCGTAGATCCAGGAAATTTCAAATCCATCCCGGCCGAGATACAGCCGGTCGACGGCAATGGTCACAAAGGAAAGCACGATCGCAGCCCCGGCGATGATACCGGGCAGAAACCAGAAGCTCGCCTTGAGGTGATACCAGATATTGCGAATTCTCAGGTTCATCGGACCCCTTTCAACCGGCTCGCCTCACGCATCGGGACCGCTGCACCTCCGCGCGTCAGGCCTTTCCGCTACGCCGAATACTGATACCCTTAATACCGATTGAGCAGGTTGACAATAGGGGCATTCGGACGGCCGCCGACAGACCTCCGATTGTCCAGCCTCGGGACCGAATCGGTAAAAAGATATCGCATTGCCGAGTTTCACATGGCAAGGGGTTTCTGACGGAATTTACGGGGTAAAACAAAAAAGAGGGGTCGGATCTTCGGGGATTTCTGAAATGAAAGCAAGCGGCCCGCCGGTCAAGGATGCCGGCCGACCCGCTGTCTCGAACCGGCGCCGGCGGGCTCGGTCATCGCCGTCGGGCTCATCTGCCCTCCACGGTTTCCGGCGCCGGTTCTTCATAGAGTTCCAGGTAGGCGTCTCTTCTTTCAAGGTCCTGACGGAGCCGCAGCATCAGGGCGACTCTGCGATCCGAACCGCTGCGGCGGTGGCGATGCCAGCGGCGTTCCGGAAAGTGGTGGGCCGATGACCGCTTGCGCCTGTCTGCCAAGCGGCGCCGGCCACCGCTGTCCGTCATGTCTTTTCGTCGTGCCACCATTCTTGCTGCCCCCAAAGTTCAGGCGATTAAGGATGACCGTTACCAAATGACTGTGGATAACTTTATACCATGATCCGGCGATTTTTGCCAGATAGATTACTTTAACTATTTGAATTAAAATGGGAAAAAATTATTTACGCACCGGTTTTCGCGCGTTTTGAATTTGGATGTTCCCGCCGCAGCCAGGGCTGTTGTCCCCTAAAGGGCACAGACGGACCGCCGGTGCGATCCGGTACAATTGCCGGTCGCCGCTTGACGTCTTGACATGGCGGCACCGAAGTTTCATTATTCATCCCCGAAGACCCGAGGGGTCATTAGCCTCAAGACGGTTGACCGTGTTAATAGAGTCCGATCGTCCCGGGCTTTTTTTTTCAGACACTTGCCGACCGTTAAAAATTCCTTTAAGCGCCCGCACCCCGCGAGTCGCAGCAGTGGACGTTTAAAAGAACAATCGGTGACCATCGATTTGGACAGACTTTCTTTTCGGGGCCCCCTATGCCACGTCAAAAAATTCACCTGCTGGAAGAAATCTGTGGTGTGATCACCGGGTCCCGGGACCCCCGCAAAACACTCGACACCATCGTCGCGCTCGTAGCCGACAGATTTGCCATCGACGTCTGCTCGGTTTACATTTTCGATGCGGAACGCAATTTCCTGGTCCTTGCCTCCACGGTGGGGCTGAACCGCAGCGCGGTCGGCTCGGTGCGCATGCATACCAGCGAAGGCCTCACGGGGCTCGTTCTCGAAACCATGGCGCCCGTTTTCGTCAGTAACCCCGCAACCCATCCGCGGTATAAATACTTCGAGGAAAGCGGCGAGGAGATCTACCGTACATTTTTAGGCCTGCCCCTTATCTACCACCAGCAGAACCTGGGCGTACTGGTAGTCCAGACGGTGGAGGAGGACGCCATATCCGCGGACGACATCCCGGTATTTTCCGCCATCACCAGCCAGGTAGCCGCAACCGTCGCCTATTCGGGACTGCTTGCAGATCTGGGAAAAGACCGTTCCGATCGAGCCTTCACTCTTCGCGAAGCAGACGGAACCGCTGCTCCGCGTCCGGTGGAAAAAAAACCGGTACTCAGAGGCACGCCGGTTTCGAGCGGTTTTGCGGAAGGACGGGCCCATTACCTGGCGCAGAGCATCGGATTCGACCAGGTGAAGATGGAGGCGGCCGCAGACCACCGGCATCAAATGGGCCTCATCGAAGAAGCATTTTCAGCGGTACGGCGGGAGGTCCGCGAACTGCGCCGCGATGCCGACGACCTGCCCGTGCAGGACGCGGCCATCATAGACGCCAACCTGATGATTTTGGAGGATCCGGTTTTCAGACGTAAAATCAACGACGGCATCGAAGCCGGCTACACCGCGACGGCCGCCCTGAAGCAGGTGGTTCTTCACTACCTGGAACACTTCAACCGGATGGAGGACCCCTACCTGCGGCAGCGCGGAGCGGACATCGTGGATGCCGGCAAGCAGGTCCTCGCCCACCTGCTGGCGATCGGCAAGTCACCGCTGGCCGCCTTTGCCGGCGATACCATCGTCATTGCGGCTGATATATCGGCCACCGACCTCATACGGCTCCGCCAGCCGCACTTGCGGGGGATTATCCTGGCCCGGGGCGGCAAGACCTCGCACGCCGTCATTTTAGTCAAGTCTTTTGAAATCCCGATGATCATCGGTGTCACCGATGTTCTCGATTCGATTCGGGAGGGCGACAATTTAATCGTCGACGGTACCTCGGGCTTGATTTTCCACGACCCGCCGCCGGAGATCCGCGGCGAGTACGACCGTCTGCGGCTCGAGAAGGAAAAGTATTTCCGCGGACTCGACCGGCTGCGGACATTGCCGGCCCGGACCCGCGACAATCTTTTCTGTCGCCTGGGCGCCAACATCAGTCTTTTGTCCGACCTGGAACTGGTCCACAAGTACGGCGCGGATCACATCGGTCTTTATCGCACCGAATTTCCCTTCTTGGTCCGCGGCGACTTTCCGACCGAAGAAGAACAATTCGACCTCTACTGCAAAATCATCGCCGGATCGGCCGGCAAGCCCGTCACGATTCGCACTCTGGATGTCGGCGGCGACAAACTGCTCTCCTATCTCGACTATCCCAAAGAAGCCAATCCCTACCTGGGCTGGCGGGCCGTGCGCATCTCGCTCGAACTCGACGATATTTTCCGGGCCCAGGTTCGTGCGGTTCTGCGAGCGTCGGCCCGGGGACCGACCGCCCTCATGATTCCCATGATTACCACGGTGGCGGAGGTGCGGGCCGTCAGGCACATCATCACCGAGGAGAAATCACGGCTGGCCGCAGCCGGCCTCCCGTTCGATGCCAACATGGCGGTCGGGATCATGGTCGAGGTGCCGGCGGCCGTGCGCATTCTGCATCACCTGCTGCGCCATGTCGACTTCGTGAGCATCGGCACCAATGATTTGACGCAGTACACACTGGCCGTGGACCGCAACAACGAAAAAGTGTCCGCCCTTTACAACCCTCTGCACCCGGCGGTCATCGCCACCGTCCGCGACGCGGCCACGGTGTGCCGCCGAATGGGGACTCCGCTGAGCATCTGCGGTGAAGCCGCTTCCAATCCGCAGTGTGTCCTCCTGTACCTGGCCATGGGCATCACGCGTTTTAGCCTGAATCCCGCCTCGGTGCCGCTCATCAAGCAGCTGATCACCGCCCTGACGATGACCGAAGCCCGCAGCGCCCTGTCCGCGGTCGCCGACATGGAAGATGCCGCTCAAATCGCCGACCATCTCAACGGTATTTGCCGGCCGAAGCTGGGGTGACCCCCGGCGGCACGCCGGAGGCCCGCCGGGGTAAAATCGACCGTGTCCAGTCGGCCCTTTTCCGCAGCAGCATCGTAACCCATCAGTATAGCTCACGAATCGATTTTGAAGGAGATTGGTGGGAAACCTCCCCGCAATGCTAACAAAATTCTAACACTATATGTTTTGACTTTGGTCCCCTGACGGTCTAAATTCCGCTGCTGCGGTGCTCAACTGACACACCGGATTTCATGCAGCGCGGTGCCCCAGCAGGCTCATGGGCGTCTACCAGTGCCGGCTCATACGACATGCTTAACGATAAAGGTCCGCTTCGCGGTCACGCGGGCTGCACCATAGCGGGAGGGAAGATGGTTTCTGGAAATTATCGAATAGAATCATTCTTCGATTCGATCGAGGGCAAGACATTCACCGAGGCGGTCATTCTGGCCAATCAGGAGGCAACCAAAGCCGAGCGGGCGGCGCTGCACTGCAAACAGGTGTCCGGGGACTGCCTCAGCGCCGACGAATACATCAACAGCCTGAAGGAATTCATTTTGTTTATGCGCTGTGCCGTTTTGAAAAACAGGATATCAATAGGCAAATATGACCGGCTGTTTCATTCCTATCTCGATCGTACCGCCTGATTATTCCCGCTGAAAGGTTTCCGAAAAGAAAGGTCGCAGTCGTCGAGGCTCCCGGGCGGCCGAACTTGCAGCGCCGGGATACCAGGAGGCCCCCCTCCGGTACCCCGGCCGGGCGGGGTATATCGTCTCCAGGGGGTGACGTTGTCTTGCAAGGGGTCGAAACTCAGGTGGTTTTTCCCCCGTACCCACCCGCCGGTGGCGGATATCGGCTGCGGAAAGGGCCGAATCCAACCGCTCCCCCCCGCAACGAGAAACCCGGGCCGGGCGCAGCGGGATCGGCCGGAAAAAAAGGGCGGACCGGGTCGGAAAGATGCCGCCTGCAACTCGACGGGTCAGGCGGCGGTGTACACGCCTTTGCCCACGCTTTTTATCTTCCCCTGCTGCTTCAGCTTGAACAATATATTCGCTACCTTTTTACTCTCGAAGCCGGTCTCTTGTCTCAATGTGGCATTATCGACCGGCGCATTGGACTTTTTGACGATGTCGAAAATGGTGTCGATCGCCGTCATCGACTGATCGGCGGCGGCCTTCTTGCCGCGGCCGGCCTTCACGCCTGACGATGCCTTTTTAACCGGTTTCGATCTGGTCTTCGGTTTCCCGGCCGCGCCCTTTTTAGTGCCGGTCGGTTTCGACGTGCCCATCGTTTTGGCGGCCTCGTTGACCTTTTCCGATAACGACAAAATTCCCTGCGCCGCCAGTTTCAATCCGTCCGATACGGTTTTCAATATCTTCTCGATTTCCTTCATGTCTCTTTCCTCCCGGGTGCTTTGTTGAATTTCAAACTGCTTACGCTTAAAAGAGACCAAAGTCAACAGTGCTTTTCCATAAACGGCCTTGAAATATTGCGGCAGGGCCACCGGCATACCCTTTAAGAACAGCTGTTTCAGCCGGGACAGGGGAAGAGTCTGCCATCGAGGGTGCGGGCAACCGGGAACGCCGGCTGAAATCTTCGTTTCGAAACCTGTGATTTACGGCTGCAGCATGAAGGTCTCATACTCCAGGTCATTCAACCTGCGGTTGAGGTGAAAAACACCGACGAGGCTGGTCAGGGTGGTGGCCAGGGCAAAACCGAACCCGAAGTAATACGGCCCCAGATGGATGCTCAGCCCGCTCGCCGCTAAACTTAAGGGAGTTGACGCATTGGTCCGCTTCCGGCCCCCATTTTTTCGACCTGCTAACCGAAGACTAAAACAATCCTAACGCCTCCCCAACATGGCACCGCTATAAATTTGACGTTTCTGACGACGATTCACCGATGAAGGGAGGTGGTAGAAAGTCAATCCGGTTTTGCTTATCGTTTAAAATGGAAAATTTCCAAACATCGCAGTTCAACAGGGGTCAACCGCATTTAAAAAGGAGTGAGAATGAAACAGTTCAGAGGCAAGAAATTGAAGAATATCGCTTTGGGAACGGTCATGGCCGTTTCGATCTGCCTGGGGGGAGTTTCCCCGGCGCCGGCCACCGGCAACGGCACCCATTTCAAAGCCGGCGCGGAGTGGCTCTCCGGGGATTTCCACCAGCACACCTACTACACCGACGGGTCGACCGCGTTTGATTTCGTAATGGAAAAAAACAACGAGTTCGGTCTCGACTGGTGGGCCAACTCCGAGCACGGCGGCAGCCGCAACCGCGATGGCGCGGGCGTCAGCTGGCTCGACGCGGCGAAATACCCTAAAAACCCCATCCGGGGGGACAACCCCGAGGCCGGCAACATGTACCGCTGGCAGTCGCTGCGGGACTTTGTCTATCCGGACATCCTGGCAGCCCGTGAGTTGTACCCACAGAAACAGATCTTTTCAGGCCTCGAGTGGAATGTCCCGGCCCACGAGCACTGCAGCGTGGGGGTGGTTTCCGAGACCACCGGGCCGCTGGCCATCAGCGCCTTCGAATTCCAGTTCGACAAATCCGACAAGGATACTTCCAGGATCGGTGAATGGACGCCTTACGGGGTGCTCTCCAAGCAGAACGCCACCCACGAGGATTCGGTGGCGGCCTGCGCCTGGATGCAGGATCAGTACGAAAAAGGGTTCATCGACAACGCCTGGATCATCTTCGCCCACATCGAGCGGGCACAAGCCTATCAAATCGAGCATTTCCGCGATTTCAACAACGCCGCGCCTGATGTCTGCTTCGGGTTCGAAGGCGCCCCCGGCCATCAGGTCAACAGTGAACGTGGTTTCGGACGCGCTCCCGGCGAAGCCTATGGCGGGGCGTACGGCGGGGTGGGATCCTTCACCGCCCAGGTCGGCGGCCTGTGGGATGCCCTGTTGGGCGAGGGACGGCGCTGGTTCAATTTTGCGAACTCCGACTATCACCAGCACTGGACCGTCGGCGGCGACGACTTCTATCCCGGAGAGTATCAGAAGACCTATGTTTATGCCAAGGACAGCGATCGCGACGGGGAATATTCCCTCAACGAGATCGCCGACGGCCTGCGCTCCGGCAACGCCTACTTCGTCCACGGCGACCTGATCGACGCCCTGGACTTCGCGGCCTACGGCCAGAGGGATAAAGCCGTCATGGGCGAGACCATGCACCTGAGGAACCAGCGCTGGAGAAAGGAACCGGTCGTGATCACCATCAGGTTCAAGAGCCCGCTAGTCAACAATCATGGCGACACTCCCGCTGTGGATCACATCGATCTGATCGCCGGCCGGATCACCGGCAAAATCGCGCCGGAGAGCCCGGACTACGCCAAGGCCACCAACGACACCGCGCGGGTCGTCGCGACCTTCACAGCCCACGACTGGTGGGTGGACCGGGAGGGTTACAACGTGATCTCCTACCGCATCAAGGACCTGGGCGGAAGCACATACTTCCGGCTGCGCGGGACCAACCTGCCCGTCGGTGCACCCAATGAAACCGACGCACAGGGCAATCCCCTGTCCGATTTCCTGGCCACAGATAATCTGGGCCTGGACGGCGCCGAGGAAGCCTGGGCCGACTTGTGGTTCTATTCCAACCCCATCTTCGTCTACATGGATTAAAACCATAAAGGCGGAAACTGCTGCGCCGAAACAATGATAGCAAAAAAAAGGGGGGAGACATCTTTCCCCCCTTTGCTGCCTAGAGGCTTTAAGATACTGGCTGGCCCGCAATCTTTATTTAAGCACCGGCGCCCGCATGACACCCACTTCCGATCTGCAGAGCATGGTAGCGCAGGTAGCCGAACCGCTGCTCGACATCGTGCGCACCAGTCCCGACTTCGATGCTGCCTATCGGCCGCTTCTGTCCATGGCCGGTCGGCTTTATCGGCAAGACGCGCAGACGGCTGAAAGATTATTGCTGGCGTTGCAGGCGGCCTCCCCTCAACGGCCGGAAGCCGGACGCCTGCGACTGAAACTATTCAGCGGAAGTTGAAACGGCCGGTGCCGCAGCTACTCGGCCAGCCGCTTCATGGCATCGAGATATTCCGGCGAGCGGGAGAGATAAAACGAGAGCGCCCGCGCGAAGTCCTTTCCGAGCACCCCGTCGATGAACATCTGGCTGATCTCGCGGTTGCGGTCCAAGGCAAATTGGGAAATCACCAGGATCTGGCGCTCTTCCTCGCTGATGGTCTCGATCAGACGCAACAGGGCGGTGCGGGCCCGCGGCTGGTACATCCAGAAGTAGAGCATGTCGAGGACGTGGATCATGACGATTTTTTCCAGGTCGCGCGCCTCGGCGTTGTCCCGGGCCGAAATGCGGCCGGGGCGGCTGAGGATGTCGCGGGTGCCGGTTTCCGGGAAGAGTATTTCGAGCTGGGCGTAGACCCTCAGCAGGTCGGCCAGTTTTTTGCGGTAGTCGCGATACCGGAGGCGGATGTTGGTGTAGCGGTCGCTGATCCCCTCGATGATACCGGCAATGAAATCAGAGGCGGCTTTCGAAATGATGGCGGCCCATTTCTGAAGAATGGCATCGATGCCGGTAACGCCGGTGGCGGTCAAAACGGCGGCGGCGGCACTGTTGAAAAGGATGGCGATCGGAATCGAAAGCACGCTGCGAAAGAAATTGCCCACGATCACCGCACGTGGAAATCCGCGCAGGGCATTGTGGCTGGACAGATAGATGCCGTTGGCCAGGGCCATGACGGTGTAGAGCGTATAGGGATGGGTGGCCGTGGTGATTCCGCAGCCCCGATCGAGTATGACGGTTTTGACCAGATAGTCGAGCAGTGGCACCGAGAAGCCGGTATAGAGAAGAGAATCGGTCAGGCGGTCCCAACTGACATAACTGTTCCAGCGCAGCAGTGGCGAGCGCCGGAGGCCGCCGCCGCCCAGCACCGACTGCAAAATGTTGCGCAGGCCGGTAATGCCGAACCAGATGAAGGCCCCGCCGTAGGCCAGCACCCACCAGTCCTTGGTCAGCGCGAAAGTGGCCAGGGCGGGGATAAACCCGATCAACACCTTCAGGCTGTTCTTCAAGCGGGTGTTCATGTAACGCCAGGAGAATTGCCGATGATGGGGCGCCGCCCGTGGAGGCTCTAAATGCAGCTCGTTGGTGTTCTCCTTCTGCACGCCGCCGAGGGTGACGATGTTGCCGGGGATTTTCATGCGGATCGAGGCGTCCTGCACCTGCCAGTCCTCGATTTTCCTGTACCCCAGCCAGCGTAAAACCGGCAGGAGGGCGGCCGCGCGGTTGAAAATTCTTGTGAGCCGCCCGTTATTCGCGTAGGGCACGAAGGTCAGGCGCCGGAAGGCTGTCATGGTCATCGGAATGAATTCGCGTGTCTTTCCGGCCTGTTCGGCCACCTCTTTGCGGGCGCGGGGCGGCAGCGTCTCGAGCACGGCCAGCCCCATGCCGTAAACCCGCGGAGACCGGCCGGTGGAATCGCTGCCGATGCGCGCTTTCAGGGATGTGCCTTCATACAGGGACTTGAAATAAAGAATATCGTGCAAAATCGCGTTCAGCTTGCGAACCCGCTCGGTGCGGTCGGAATCCACGGCGTGTTCCAGACCGTCGATCGTCTTGCGGATGACACGTTTGAGCGTGATGACGCTGCCCTCGTTCAGCGCCTGCTGCAATTCGTTGATGTCGGCCAGATGGTCGGTCTGGCCGGCGGCATAATCTTTCAGGTTGAAAATCTCGAGCCGCGTGATCATGCCCTCGCAGTCGTAGAGCAGCTCCAGCACGTCCGCCACCACCAGATTGCTGAGGTTGAGGGTGATGCGGTGGCCGGAGTGCAGCCGGGTGATCCTTTGAATCAGTTCACACGGGGATAATCGCAGAAGCTCCGGGACATCGGGGCCGTCGGCGGGCACGTTCGGGTTGGCGATCGTCCTGTTTTTTTCCGGCCCGAGGGTGTCTTCCAGGAGAAGCTCGATGTCGAGACGATCGAGCGCGGCGATCTCATCGGCGATTTGCCGCTGCCGCTTGGTTTCGGCGCCGGCATAGTGACTTCGCAAGGCGGCGACGCGCTCGCGCAGGGCCGTCAAAATTTCCTGATGCAGGAATTTGGACAGGTGCAGTTTCGACTTCTGACCGAGGGCCGCGAATTTCAGGAACGCGGCCTCGTCGACCGGCGGCAGGCTGATCCGGTATGCCTCGGCGATCTCCTGCCGGTGCGAGCGGTTGTACTCGCGCAGCAGCGCCATGACATAGGCCTGCTGATAGGCCGACACCTTGCGGCCGGCCTCCATCAGCTGCATCACGGGATCTTCGGCCAGAAAGCACAAGAAGGCCTGCGGGTCGGGAAATCCGCGCGGCACCCAGATGATCTGCACGTATTTGCCGCGGAAGCGGGCCGAGAATTCGATGCCGATCCGCACGTCGATCCCCATGATGGCCGCCGCCTCCAGCAGCTCGGCGGCGAAGCGCGGCTCGATGAAGTTGTAGTGGATCACGCGCAGGCGCCGGATCCCCTTGATCCAGGCATCCATGATCAGGTGGGTGGATGATTTGCGCCCCTTGGTGTTCACATCGTGAACGTGGTCGTCGAAGGCGATCTGGTTCCATTCCTCCGGCATTTCGAGCAGGTGGTAACGGCGCAGCTGCCGGCGCACGAACCGCGGCTTGCCGGCGGCGGTTATCCGGAAGTCGTGGGCCAGCTCGAGCTGCCGGCGGTAATCTCCATGGGCCCGGACCAGCTCTTTCATGATCTCCAGCAGCACCCGCGCCGTGTTGCGGGGCAGAATGCCGCCGGCGGTGTCCAGGATCTCGTCGTGCAGCGAGCGCAGGGCGCTGAGCCGGTCGTCCACCCCGCCGATTTCGAGCGAACTGAGGAGATGGACCACGGCGTAAGCGATCCGCAGGCCCTTGGACTCGGCCATTTCCTTTATGCCGCTGGGATGGAAAAAATGATAATAGGTCTTGCGGGTATATTCGAGGGTCCGGTCCCGGTTCAGAACATCGGTGACGATGCCGAGCAGTTCATGGTCGCGCTTGTCGAACAGGATCCTGGAATTCAGCGAGGGGGTGTTCATCCGTATAACACTATGATATTTATACGAATAAGTAAAGAAAAATTTTTTTGGACGGCGTGCCCCCCAACAGCCGAAAAAGGCCTTTTACAGTCGCCGGGCCGCCTGGTTGCGGTTCGATTCCGCCGGCGCCCGGCATGGCGGACGACCGGCACAAAAAGTTTCTTGCGAGGGGCAATATTGTGTTTTTACCGGCGGTTGTGATAATGACACATATTTTCGAGTTTGGTACCCCGTTTCGCGACGATTCATTCCAGGCTGCCGACCGGGTCGGCCCACGCCGGTGGGACATCACCTGCCGGCTGACGCACCACCGTCGTCCCGCATCCGGAAAATAGACGGAATATGATCCTGTGCCATCGCTCTTTGCCGCCTGTCGGCGGGAAGGCCTCGCCGCCCGGAATCACCATCGTATTTTGAGTCACACGGCTGAGGATCCCGCCCCATGAAAGGAGTTCACATTTTTTTTCTCGCCTTTTTCGGTCTCTACAGCCTGCTGCATCTCTATGGCTTCATCAAGTTCAAGCGGGCACTCGAACCGGGTCCCCTGCCCCTGGCCGGCTTGACGCTTTTCATGATCATAATGGTGCTGGCGCCGCTGCTGGTGCGTGTGCTGGAAAAAAATTCATGGCCGATTCTCGCCCGCATTCTGGCCCACGTGGGGTACCTCTGGATGGGCCTGTTGTTTCTCTTCGTGTCCAGCGCTCTGGTGCTGGATCTTTACCGCATTCTGGTGCTGATCGGCCAAAGCGCCGCCGGGTCCAATCTGTCGCGCCTCATGCCCTCGGCGCGCCTGTTTTTTTTTGCGCCGCTGATCCTGGCCTTGACGATCGCTATTTTCGGCTTTTTCCAGGCCCTTAACATCCGCACCGAGCACATCACGATTCCGACGGCCAAAATACCGCCCGCCATCGGCCGGGTAAGAATCGTGCAGATTTCAGACGTCCATCTCGGGCTGATCGTCAGGCAAGGCCGGTTGGCCAGAATCCTGAAATGCGTCGCGGCCGCCGGGCCGGACCTGCTGGTGTCGACCGGGGACCTGGTCGACGGCCAGTTGAACGAACTAACCGGTCTGGCCGAACAGCTCCGGCGAATCCCGGTGCCCCTCGGCAAATATGCCGTCACGGGCAACCACGAATTTTATGCCGGGATCGGGGCCGCGTTGACGTTCACGCGCGAGGCCGGATTCACGGTCCTGCGCGGACAGGCCCTGGCGGTATCGCCAAATTTGAATCTGGCCGGCGTGGACGATCCTGCCGGCAGTCGTTTCGAGGAGAACGCCAGGGTCTCGGAAAAATCCCTCCTGGGCGATCTTTCCCGTGCCGCATTTACGGTCCTGCTGAAACATCGCCCCCTGCCCGAAGAAACATCTATCGGCCTTTTCGACCTTCAGCTGTCGGGGCATACCCACAAGGGCCAGATTTTTCCCTTCACCGTATTGATCGACCTGATGTACCCGCGCTCCGCCGGCATGCTCAAACTCGGCAGGGACTCGCAACTCTACGTAAACCGGGGATCGGGAACCTGGGGCCCACCGATCCGTTTCCTCTCACCGCCCGAGGTGACGGTCATCGACCTGGTGAGCGCAAAACCTTAGCAGCCATCAGAGGTGCGAGGTGTAGAATATGAACCACAAAATTGCGCTGACACCGGGCGATGGCGTCGGCCGGCCTCGAGCACGGCAAGTGACCGGCAGGGCGCGATTTTTTTTCGCCCGAACCGTCTCGTATCGCCGCTAATCGGCCGCGGATATTGACAGAAAGCCCGTTTTTGGATGATGATGGAGCGGTACCGGCACCGGCATCCACGCGCCCGGCGAGCTTTCCGAAAAGGATGTGTCATTGTCTGCGTCAAGAATGATCGCCTGTCATGAATGTGACCTGCTGCACCGCACCCGCCCGCTGGCGGTCGGCACGCAGGCCCGCTGCACACGCTGCGGCGCGGTTCTCTACCGGCGGCGCCGCAACAGCCTGGAGCGCACCCTGGCACTTAACGTGGCCGGGCTGATCCTGTTCGTCCTGGCCAATTCGTTCCCGTTTCTGGGAATGAAGCTCGAGGGGCAACAGCAGCAGATCGTCCTGTTGTCGGGCATCATCGAACTCTACCGCCAGGGACTGCCGCTGATTGCGGCCCTGGTCCTGCTCACCACGATCGTTTCGCCCCTGGTGCAGTTGACCGGCCTGTTGTACGTGCTGCTGCCGCTGAAACTCGATCGCCTGCCGCCGGCCATCTGGCGGGTTTTCCGGTGGGTGCGCGCCATGCAGCCCTGGAGCATGCTGGAGGTGTTCCTGCTCGGCATTCTGGTGGCCCTGGTCAAGCTCGCCCGGATGGCGGATATCGTTCCCGGTATTTCGCTCTTTTGTTTCTTCGGCCTGATTTACGTATTGGCGGCCATCTCGGCCACGCTGGATCCGCACAGCGTCTGGGAGAAATGGTGGGACCGCCGATGACACTCTCACCGATCACCGCCCGCAGCAGGTCCCTGGTCAGCTGCCACAGCTGCCGCCTGCTCTGCCGGCCCCGCCCGTCAGGCGAAAACCGGCGGATGCAGTGCCCGCGCTGCGGCGCGAGCGTGCACCAGCGCAGGCCCCGCAGCATCACCCGCACCTGGGCGCTGCTGGTGGCGGCCGCGATCTGCTACGCTCCGGCCAACGTGTTGACCGCCACCCGGGCAATTTCGTTCGGCAAGGTGCAGACGGACACCATCATGAGCGGCGTGATGTACTTCATCGACACCGGCATGTGGCCGATCGCGCTGGTGATCTTCGTTGCCAGCATCTGCGTGCCGCTGATAAAGCTGGCCATCCTTTCCTTTCTGCTGATTTCCATACGCCGCCGATCGACCTGGCGCCCGAAGGAACGCACCCGTTTTTATCGCATCACCGAGATGGTCGGCCGCTGGTCGATG
>JBAPWQ010000377.1:0-2513 GCA_049283795.1 Desulfobacterales bacterium
TGTAGGCCAGCGGCAGGAGTTCGAAGCGCTTCGGATTGAACTTCGGCGGGATGTCGGTCGAGTCGACAAAAATGCGGTTGGCCGGACGCAATTGGTGCAGTTTCAGGATCAAATCCGACATGTAGCGCGTGTAGGGTTCCATTTTCTCTTCGATCCGTCCCGGCAGGTATCCCAGTTTCTGCCCGATCTCGATCATCGGCTTGACCACATAGATCTTCTCGTGGACTTTCTTTTCGAGGGTCTGGTAGAGGGCCGATGCCAGTGCCAGAAAACTCTTGCCGTAGCCGGCGGCGCTTTGCACGGTGACGATGGGGACATCGGGATTATTCATCAGCTCGAGCGCCAGGTTCTGGTAGACGGTGCGCGGAACAACGTTCCAGGTTTTGAGCTGGTAGTCGATGACTTTCTCTTCGGCGGCGCCGCAGAATACCGGCTTGCCTTTTTCGTTCCACCTGAAGCTGTTGGGGATGATGTCATCCGGATCGGAGGCGAAGCCCGTGTAGCGTTCGGCTTCGGACTTGGAGGGGACCGATTCCTTGTAGGTTTCGCTGCGGATGCCATAGGTTCCGGCCTGCAGCTGAAACACCCGGTCATTGGTCACCAGGATCGGTTCCGTCAGTCCGCTGCTGCGGATTTCTTCCAGAATATGATTGTCGACCTGGTTGGAGAAGGAGTCGGCGACATGCTCGGCTCTGAGAAGCTTGAAATGCTCGGGGTATTCCGAAATGTGATGTATGGCTTTGCTGGCGATGTGGCCCAGGCGGGGGTCCTTCTTGAACTTACCGAGTTCGAGGAGGACATGGTAAGGAATGTGGATGGTGTTTTCGTTTCCGTTTCGCAGTTTGAACAGCGCATTGGGGTCTTCCAGCAAGACATTTGTGTCCACTACATAGTGTTTGGTGTTTTGCATGTACCCACCTTTCTTGAAACGAAATTTTTAAAGAACAGTCATGGGCCCGTGGAGATCGCCGCAAGATGAAATTCGAGCCGATCCAAACCACCATGTACCATATATAGCATTCCGGCTGATAAAAATATACAACAAAATGTATGAAGATCCGTCGCCGGACGTTAGCTGGACGAGGTGAAACGACGAGATGGCAACAGCCGGAGCGACTGCCTGGGACACGGGTCAGACGGCCTCGGCCAACCGCGGGTTCGCATCTGCCGGGGCAGGGGCGTCTACGGGGTCGAAAGCCCTGAATGCGGCCGCATCCAGGGCGAGCGATTCGGCCTGCCGGCGGGCGGACATCCCCATTTGGTCGCGCAGCGCCGGGTCGTCGATCAAGCGCAGCAGGGCTTCGTAGAGGGCGGTGGCGTCGTTGTGTGCGAATGCCAGGCCGGTTTCTCCCGGTGAAATGAAACGCGAAAGACGTTCATGATCGGTGACGACCAGCGGCAATCCGCAGGCCTGGGCTTCCATGATGCGGCGCCCCCGGGCAATATCCGCTCCGGGACAGACGAAAACCGTGCCGCCGGCATAGACCGCGTTTAATTCTGCATCAGCCAGGTGCGCATGAAACGTGCAGGGATACCCCTGGAGCAACCGCTTCATTTTGAACCGGTAGGGGCCGTCGCCGATCACGATCAGGTGGATATTTTTTTTGTGGGATAATAAAGTCTTATAGACCTCGGTCAGCAGCGGTAAATTGTTTTCGCGCCTCACCGGTCCGCAATATAACAGCCGGATGGGCTCTTTGCCCTGCCGGCCGGCACTCGAACTGCGATAGGTGCGGTCGGGTTGAAAGCGGTGAATGTCGATTGACCGCGGAACGAGGCTTATTTTTTTTGCATCGACGCCGGATTGCGTCAACCTGTCAAGGCCGTCGGCGGAAAAAACGAATATGCGGTCGAGTTGATCGTAATACCAGGACATGAAGCGCTGAAGGACCTCGACCGCGGACTCGTCCTCGCCCATGAAAGGTTTGTAATCGGACAGGTTGCGGTGAAACGTCCCGTAAACGGGAAGTTTCAATATGCGGGCGACACCCAGGGCCGCCAGGCCCACCGGTCCCGGGGTCGCCGAATGAATATGGGTGACGCGCCTCGAAAAGCAGCAGTTCAGCATTTCCAGAAAAGGGGGAAACAGGAGCTTATGGTTCGGAAGTTCGGGATGATCGTAGGTGCCGACCGGTTGAAAGACGCGGACGTGCTGATCGCCCGGCGTCCATGGTTCGCCACAGGTGAGGATCATTATTTTTGCGGGGCCGTAAATAAAATCCGCGGCCTTGCGGTTCAGCGTCCGGGCGAGAGGCCGCAGGTTTTCCAACCGGTCGCTGAAGTGGGCAACGACCCGTTCATTGTTTGGAATGGCGTCCGATTTTCGAACCACGTCCCGCGGATTGAAATGCGCGATGACTTTATCGCTGAAAACCCGGTCTTCCGCAAAATATGAAAATGAAATAAAATAGGGGGCCAGCATGGCATAGAGCCCGCCGGCTTCGCCGATCGTTTGAAAGATGTTGAACATATTGGCCCCGGCCACATGGTTCATCAGGTTGCGGGCGGTGTTC
>JBAPWQ010000378.1:0-11456 GCA_049283795.1 Desulfobacterales bacterium
CGCCGAACCGTTCGAGGCCGCTGTAAATGTGCACCGGTCGTGCCAGGTTGATGCCGGCCCAGCCGGCGCGCAGCCATTTGAAGACGCCGAAGCGCACGAGGGGAGCGGCAGGGTCGGTCTCGATGCAGAAAGAAACCGAATAAGAATCGTACATGTAAGACTTGACCCAGCCGAGGCCGGCATAGCTGATGCCGGGCTGACCGGTGTAGAGGTAGTCCCAGTTGTCGTCGGGACCGACGATCACGCCTTTTCTACCGACATCTGAGATGTCTTTTTGACGCGACAGGCTGATAAAAACCGGCCGGCCCTCATATTTTGTCAAGATCAGAGTCCGGTAAAGATCGTATTCGAAGTAGGCCTCCGAGTGTTGGTCGGGTGTATTGACGATGTGTTCGATCCCGCGGATAAATTGCGGGTCGGTTGAGCTTGTCCGGGTATCACTGAGTCCCGCGAGCGCTTGCACGGAGGGGTCGATTGCCGTCCAGCGCGACAGGCGGATGGAAGCCGGCATGGTTACGGCGGAAGGAATAGCCGGGTTGTAGGTGAGGTGCAGGATGTCGCGCAGTGATCGGTGGAGATCGAGTTCATGATAGGCGGAGACGGCGCCGTTGAACTCGCCGGCGTGGCAGAGCACCCGGGGATCCTTGGCGCCGGCTACAAACGTGATCAGACCGGAAATCCGCTGGAGCTGAAACGTTTCGCTGCCGGCGGCCTCGGCGCCGACGAAAGACAGCAGATAGGTCAGCTCTTCACGCAGCGATTCGTCGAGCTTCCGTTCGGTGCCCTCTTGCGCCGCGAAACCGGCAGCCGGCAGGAGCAGCAGGCAGATTAACGCCAGCCGGTAAAAAACTCGTTGGCTGAAATTTTTCCCTCTGACAGTAAAATCCTTCAGGTCCATATCGACACTTTTCTTTTGAATTTCGCCGCCGGTCCCGACATGTCCGCGCGACACGGCGACGATTCTCTGCCCGACATCCGGCCGGACCAATACTTTCCCCGCCATGCGCATCGTATACCCAGAAGCCGGCCAGTCGTCAACCACAATGACGGGTTTTACTCGGAAGATCGGGCAGGGGGTTAAGTGGCGCAACCGGATGACTGCCGATAGTATTACGGTATCGATTACCGACTCGTCGTGCGGCTAGTCCGCAAGACAGCATCTGGCCCGCAGGCCGCTGTCGCGGGCCGCGCTGCGGTAGCAATCGTGCAATTCGTCGTAAGTATCGGAACAGAAATCACATTGCCGGATCTCTTCCGTCAGCTGCTGCTTTTCCATCGAACAACAGCGTGCGGCTTTCCGGGTTTCTGACGTTGACATAATCAGCCTCCTTCATTCCACCATCAACGTTTCGTTCTGAATCGGTTGACGGATCGGGATTCACTATAATCAGCCGACAGAGCTGCCGGTCTTAGGCGGCAATTTAAATAGCAAAGCGCTCTTTCTGCGGATTTTCCGCATGGTCGCGGGAAAAAACAAGTCCATTTACCGGGGTAGACAGCAAAAACTTAAGGACACCTTCCCATCAAGTCAACATCACACAGTCGGCGGGTTCAGGTTATCGACGTCATGGGCTTCAAGATAAAGGTTTTGGTGGTGGTATCGGCACTGCAGCCACTCCGTCTATCCTTGCCAAAATCTTAAACTTAAAGCCTGTAGATTGCCGGCCGGGTCATTTACGCGCCACGCCGCCTGTGGTAAACAGCGGCAGATCTTCTTGTACGGGAACGCGTCATGGACGATGCCACCAGGAAAAATATTACCAGACCGCGCGGCCGCCGCCTGATCGGTGTCATTTTCGCCGCGATGCTCTGCCGCATCATTTTGAACGTCGCCCGGCGGTTCGCTTATCCGTTCGCGCCGGTACTCAGCCGGGGCATGGGCGTATCGCTGTCCGCCGTGACGGCGATAATCGCCCTCAACCAGGCGACCGGTGTGCTGGGGATGCTGTTCGGGCCATTGTCAGACCGCCTCGGTTACCGCCGGATGATGATGGCCGCCATGGGAATGCTGGTGGTCGGAATGCTGGCGGCCGGCATGGTGCCGCTTTACGCTGTCGTGCTGGGGTGCCTTTTTCTGGCCGGACTGGGCAAGAACATTTTCGATCCGGCAATTCAGGCTTACGCGGGTGAAAATATTCCCTACGAACGCCGGGGGCTTGCCATCGGCGTGCTGGAATTCAGTTGGGCCGGCAGCACCCTGATCGGGGTGCCGGTGATCGGCCTGTTGATCGACCGCTATGGATGGCGCTCGCCATTTTTTGCCTTGGCCGCGGCCGGCCTGCTCGGGCTTCTGACCCTGATGCTGACGGTGAACCGTGAAGCGGGCGTGCATCGCCGTCATTCAGCCGGTGCGGGCGTTTGGCACGCCTGGCGCCGCGTGGCCCGACACCGCGAAGCCCGGGGTGCATTGGGCTTCATTTTCTGTGTGAGCCTGGCCAATGACAACCTGTTCGTGGTCTACGGCGCCTGGCTCGAGCAATCGTTTCAGTTGAGCATCGTGGCATTGGGACTGGGGACCGGACTGATCGGATTGGCCGAACTCCTGGGGGAATTCGCGACGGCCGCTCTGGCGGATCGCATCGGGCTGAAGGCTGCGGTGGCGGGCGGTCTGTTCGCCTCGATGGCGAGCTATCTGATTTTACCCCTGGCCGGCCGGGATGTTTCTCTGGCCCTGGCCGGGCTTTTCGTCGTTTTCCTGATTTTCGAGTTTACGATGGTCTGTTTTCTGTCCCTTGCCACCGAACTCATGCCGACCCAGCGCGCCACCATGATGTCGACGGTCCTGGCCGCCGCCGGGATCGGCCGGGTGCTGGGAGCGTTGATCGGAGGGCCGGTGTGGCTGGCGGGCGGAATAACGGGAACGGCAACCGCCTCGGCGATTTTCAGCGCACTCGGCCTGGCCGCCCTCGTGTATGGGCTTAAGGGCTGGCGGCCCGGGTAAAGGCTCCATCGAGGATGATGTCAAATTCAGACGCCGATCCATTTCTTTCGTTCGTCGGGCGAAATCCATTAACATCATAATATTGATGTCTTTTTTTACCTTGCAGACTGAACGCCCAAGGTCAGAATGTCTAAACTTATTTGTCCGTGACCCCTGAATCCAGCCGCACGCCGGACCCCGTTTCTGCCGCAGCGGCCCCCGGTCGCGTGAAACTAGCGATCGCTTCGAGGTAGGCTTCTTTGGGACGCAGCCCCATCAGGCTGTAGACCAGGGTCCGGTTTTTGACGAAAGCAACGAACGGGATGCCCCGCACGCCGAACAATTCGGCCAGAGTTTGGTTGTCATCGAAGGCGATCCTGTAAATATCCGTAACGGATTGATGCTGCGCGGCAATCGATTCGAGAACCGGCTCGAGTTCCTTGCAGGGGCGGCACCAGTCGGCAAAAAAATCGAAGATCAGCAAGCGGTCGCCGGCGGCGGCGAGGATCCGATCGAACTCTGCGCTGTCCGAGATCGACTGCAAGGGTTTTCGCATTCGGTCATCGGCCGCGGGTTGCTCCGAGCCGCTGCCGCAGGCGGCCAGCATCAGCGCCAGGCCTAAAAGCAGCGCCGGACCCGCTCGAACCCGCATAAGACGCCCCATTGCCGTCATTTCGCTTTCTCCATGTTTTTCCTGAAGATGACCACCAGTTCGTCGACGGATTTGCCGTTCGGCGCCATGGCCAGCGGATTGATCGCCAGCAGCTCTTCCCAGGTTTTAATGCCCGCCGCCGGATCGTTGAGATCGTGCAATTGAACGATGCCCTTGTTGAATCGTGACGGCTCGTGCTTCGGGTCGATCCGCATGGCCTCCTCGAAGGCCTTTAGCGCTTCCTGCGGCTGGTTGGCATGGCGGTACATGACCCCCATATCGGTCCAGACGGCCGGGTTGCCGGGGTCGATTTCCAGGGCTTTGCGGTAGGCCCAGATGGCCTTCTCGGGCGCGTCGGTGTCGAAATAGAGGTTGCCCAGCTGGATCCAGGCCGTGACATTGCCGGGATTTTGAGCGGTCTCCTTAACCAGGCGGTCTAATTCCGGCGCCCGGTTGCCGGCGTCCGGCTGCACCGCCGCCGGGCGGGCCGCCGGACCGAGGCCGGTCGCCTTGTAGATGCTGAAGACGACGCCGCCGAGAAACCCCACGACCAAACACCCTACCGCAACGCCGATAAGAGTCGATTTTTTGACCGTGTCGATTGGCCGGGTTGTTGCTTTAGGCATGTGTTACTCGGACTTGAAGAAGGCCTTGGCCTTGGCGCCGCAGACCGGGCAGACATCCGGCGCCTGGTTTTCGCAGGTATACCCGCAAACCGAGCAGATGTAGTAGTCGGCTTGCGCGAGCTTGTCCATCTGATCGAGGGCTTTCTGGTAAAGCGCGGCATGAATTTTCTCGACCTCGTTGGCGTAAGTGAAGCTGCGTTCGGCGGCCTTGTCCCCTTCATTTTTGGCGGTTGCGATCATTTCGGGGTACATGCTCTTGAACTCGTGGGTTTCACCATCTATCGCGGCCTTCAGGTTTTCTGCGGTCGACTTGACCTCCTTGAGGGTTCGCAGATGGGTGTGGGCGTGCACCGTTTCGGCCCCGGCGGCGGCGCGAAAGAGTTTGGCCACCTGGGCATAGCCGTCCTGATCCGCCTTCTTGGCAAAAGCCAGGTATTTTCGGTTGGCCTGTGACTCACCGGCAAATGCCTCCCACAAGTTTTTTTCGGTCTGGCTCATTGCGGTTGTTCCTTTCTAAAAAAGTGGTTTTGGGTTGAGGGATGTGACAAGAAAGCGATATGAATTATCCCCTAATAATCAATTTCTGGACGGCGTGTCAAGGATGGTCGTTACGAAACGGGCAGACGATGCTTTGACAAGCGGGGGTGATGCCTTAATTTGTTCAAAAACGTCCTTCCGGTTTTCACGGCGGGTCACGGGCCTGACCGGCTTCTTTTTTAAAAGCACTGAATTTAATAAAAAAACGGTCTCTATGGTTTTAGCTGATAAGCATGTCCTGCGGGTGGCGATCTTTTCGGTCCTTCTGTTGCTGTTGGGTGCCGCGCCGGGCACAGCGCTCGATGTGCACCACGACCTTCGGGTGGTGCTGGATCCGTCCACGAGCCGGCTCGAAGGGATCGACGCCATCACAATTGCCCCGGTCGCGTACGACGAAGTAGTGCTGAATCTCACCCAAAAAGCGACCGTACTCTCCCTGACGATCGATGGCAGACCGGGGCTCTTTTCCTTCACCAACGGCCGCTTGCGCCTGAAGCCGGCTGAAGGCCAGACGACCGGTTCGCTTCGGATCAACTTGGCCTATGCCGCGATTTTCGACGACCCGGTCCCGGTTATGCCGGCCAATACCGATAATCCCGGTTACGGCGTCAGCGGCACGATATCGTCGCAGGGCACCTTGCTGCTTTTCGGTGCCGGCTGGTATCCCCACATCGAGGCCGACCGGACCACTTACAATCTGACGGTCGAAGCGCCGGCCGGGGTAATTGCCGTGACGGCCGGACGCGCTCTCGAATGCCGCACCGCCGGTGATAAAACCGTTTCCTCGTGGGCGATCGATCATCCCGTCCGCGGGCTCTCACTCTCCGCGGCCCGCTATCAGGTGCGGGAAGAAACCGTCGGCCGGGTGACGGCGGTCACCTATTTCCTGCCGCAGAGCGCCGACCTGTCCCCTGCGTATCTTGCCGCAACGGGTCGGTACCTGCGGCTGTACGACGCTCTTTTCGGACCTTACCCGTTCGACAAGTTCGCGGTGGTGGAGAACTTTTTTCCGACCGGCTACGGCTTTCCCTCCTACACGCTGCTGGGCAGTCAAGTGCTGCGGCTGCCTTTCATCATCGATACCAGCCTGGGCCACGAAATCGCGCACTGCTGGTGGGGCAACGGCGTGTATGTGGATGGCGCCGGCGGCAACTGGTCCGAAGGCCTGACCACCTATGTTGCCGACTACCTTTACAAGGAACGCGAGTCCGCGCAGGCGGCGCTGGAATACCGCCGGCAGATTCTGCGCAACTACGCCACGTTGGTGACGCCGGCGACCGATTTTCCCCTCAGCCGGTTCCAAAGCCGGTTCGATCCTGTGACCAAGGTCATCGGTTACGACAAGTGCGCCATGGTTTTTCACATGCTGCGCCGCCACCTGGGCGAGGAGGCCTTCTGGGGCGCTCTGCGGGATATCTACCGGAAGTATATGTTTATTCCGGCATCCTGGGAGCAGTTGCGCGAGAGTTTCGAGCGCCGCTCGGGCGCGGACCTGACAGTCTTCTTCCGGCAGTGGGTGGAACGCAGCGGCGCCCCCCTGCCGGCGCTTGAAGAGGTCGCCGCCACGGCGGACGGCGACCGATGGTCGGTTACGGGGGCCGTGGCCCAGACAAACCCGGAATTCCAGTTTACCGTTCCCGCCGTGCTGCAGGCCGATGCCGGCCCGCCGGTGGTCCGGGAGCTGGAAGTCAACGGAACGAAGTCTTTTTTCGCGATGGCGGCAGAGGGCCGCCCGGTCGTGTTGACAATTGATCCGGAATACGATCTCTTCAGAAGGCTTTACCCGTCGGAAATTCCCCCTTCGGTCAACACGATCAAGGGCGCACCGGCCGTCACGGTCATTTTGGCCGATGACCTGCCAGAAGGTGTGAGGAAAGCGGTTGCAACGCTGCTGATGTCGCTTGGAATAGAGAACTATCGCGTGGTGGGCGAGGATCGGGCCGACGCGGCCGCCATCGGTGAAAGCGATCTTTTGCTGATCGGTCTGCCCACAAGAGCCGATCTGCTGCCTGCGCCGGACGGTAAGGCCGGCTTCACCCGGCAGTCGTTTGAACTGGACGGCGTGACCTACCGGGATCGGGCGGATGTTTTTTTCGGTGTATTCCAGCCTATCGGCGGGCAGCGGCGGGTGACAGCTCTTTTCCTGCCGCTCTCATCCGAGTACGCGGAGACGGTGGCCCGCAAAATCACCCATTACGGCTCATACAGCTTTCTGGTGTTCAGCCGGGCCCAGAACCGGGTCAAGGGCGTCTGGCCCACGCAGGCTTCACCCCTGATCCATCACTGGGAGGCCGGCGAACCCTTGCGTCCGTCCGGCTTGCCAGGGGACACCCGTCCATAATGGCAGGAGGCGCCCGGGTCATGAGGTGAAGACGGGCAAGGTGCTTTTCCGCGGACCGCGCGAAGGGTTGTATGTGACTTCCACCCGATGGAGAGACAAAAACCCATGAAAAGAAGGCTCTTAACCACCCTGATGGCCGTTTTACTGGTCGGCGGCGGTTGCGCGGCAGGCAACAAGACTGTCTCGCAGCGCATTTTCGACGTCGACAACGCCACTGAAACCACCCTGACAGAGGTAATTCCGCAGCTCAAAAAGGATCGTGTCATTCTGGTCGGCGAGCACCACACGGATGAGAATCATCACCGGATGCAGCTTGAGGTGATCCGGCAGCTCCACGAAGCCGGCGTGCCGCTGGCGATCGGAATGGAGATGTTCCGCCGCGACAGCCAGCCGGACCTGGATCTGTGGGTGGCCGGAAAGATCGATGAAAAGGAATTCGAGAAAATATACGACGCCAACTGGAGCTACCCTTGGCGCCTGTATCGTCCGATCCTGCTGTATGCCAGGGAAAACCGGATTCCGGTCATCGGGCTGAATGTTCCCGGCGCCATCACCCGTCAGGTGGCCCGCGCGGGCTACCAGTCGCTTTCCGAGGAGCAAAAGTCAGAACTGGGCAACGTGACCTGCCGGGTGGACAAAGATTACATGGAATTTATCCAGCAGGCATTTGGCGGGCATGCCCACACCGAGCTTAATTTCATTTACTTCTGCGAGGCCCAGATGGTCTGGGACACGGTCATGGCGGTTACCGCCCTCGAGTATATCGAGCGGCATCCGGACACCCTCATGGTGATACTGGCCGGCACGGGCCACGTGCGCAAGCAGGCCGTTGCCACCCAGATCCGCAACCGGACGGCCATTCCCCTGTCGGTTTTTCTGCCGGAAGAGGACGGCAGCATCGAAAAAGACCTTGTGGACCGCAAGGATGCCGACTATGTATGGCTGAGCCCCTGATGCTCGTGCGACGGCCTCGCGCCATGATTCAAATTGGGTGATAAATGAATTTTTGCAGTCATTGCGGTGCACCCGTTACCCTGCGGATTCCCGCCGGAGACGACCATTTGCGCTACACCTGCGATTCCTGCGGCGCGATTCACTACCAGAACCCCAAGGTCGTCGTCGGCTGCATCCCCCACCGGCAGGGCCGGATCCTGCTCTGCCGCCGGGCGATCGAGCCGCGCTACGGCCGGTGGACGCTGCCGGCCGGCTACCTTGAAAACGGCGAAACCCTGGCGGAAGGCGCGCGGCGCGAAACTCAGGAAGAAGCCGGGGCGGTGCTGGGCGAGTTGATCCCTTACGGGTTGTACAACATCTGTCACGTCAACCAGATTTACCTGATGTTTCGGGCGCAACTGCACGAGCTGGACTTCGCGCCCGGCACGGAGAGCCTGGAAGTGCGGCTGTTTGCGGAGTACGACATACCGTGGACGGACCTGGCCTTTCCGGTGATCGAACGGACCCTGGCGCGCTACGTTGCGGACCGGACGGGCGGGAATTTTTCGTTTCACATCGAGGACATCGTTCGCCGCATGGGCCAACCGTCCGCCGAAAGCGGATAGGCTTTTAGGCTTCGAGATAAAGATTTTGGCCGCGTTATCGGTCGTCGGCGTATGCCATATACAGCCTCCTCCCTCTGGCCTCGCCAAAATCTCCATCTCGAAGCCTAAAAGAGGCGGCTGGTTTCATCGGAGGTGAAGATTTTGGCCGCCGGTGACGGTCATCGGCGTATGTTGAACGAGGGGTTTAGGATTCAAAGGTTTCATAAAAGCCCTTTTGCTTTCAGGTCGTTCATCGACCGTTGTCCGATGTCGGCCACGTGGCTCAAGGCGCGCGTCAGGTGGTATCCGGCTTCCTGGGCGACGCCCGAATCGAGCATGACGAGCGCCAGATCGATGTTTTTCTCGACATCGCGCCAGGTCGCGTCGGTGGTCACTTTCACCGCCAGATGGACGTCCCGGAGCATCAACCCGATAAAAACATGCGCTATCCGTTCGGCGCTCTTGCGGTTCTTCTCCTGCAGCCCAACGAGCACTTCCAGGGCCTGGGTCACCCAGATGATGCCGGATTTTATCTTTTCGCTTTGTGAGAACGCCAATATGGCTTCTTTGGTATCCATCGATCACCAGCTGCATGTGTTTTGAAATTTGTGCGGGACTTCAGCTTACTGGCGGTGTAACGGTTATGTCATCGAAATTCAAGTTATAAAAGGAACATCTATCGGAAGGTTAGCAATACGCATGCACATATCTGGAAGCACGCCCGCATCCCGCCCCTACCGGCAATGGCTCCTTCTGGCAGTTGCGGTCCTTCTGCTGCTGTCCTGTTCGGCAGACGAGCGTCCATCCGACGAGTCGTCAAAGAGCCAGATGGATGGCATCACGTTTTTCGACGTCGGCGCTGAAACTGTTTTTTCGGATGCGCTGCGGGAGCGGTTGCGCAAAAGTCTTGGTCCGGATGCGATCGAACACCGCGGCACCATCGATCTGGAGTTCAACGAGAAAGGTTTTCTGCAGCGATACCTTCCCGGCCTCGATCGGCTGAACCAGAGGTTGAACACGCCGGCCGGCGAACGGGTCGAACATGACACGGTGAAGCTTGTGTACCGCTACGCCGCCAAAGAAAACCTGCCCTTCAGCTATGTCGAACTGGTCTTTTCCAACGCGACCGGTCAACCGCTTTTCATTCAGATCCGCTCCCGCAAGGACCTTTCCAACATCATTCAAAGCCTGGAAGCAAAATACGGCCCGCCGCAGGCGATCGAGCAGCCGGCCGACGCGGGGCGCTCTTTTTACTGGACCGATCGGCGCGATGTGCTTCTGGTCTCCATCGTTCCGACGTGGCGCGGCGACGAGGAATCGCGTCTGGTGATCTATTACGTCGACAACCTCGAAAAACTGGTTGCGGCTGAAGAAAAAGAGCGCCGCGCGAGAGAGGGGGAACGCCGCCGCGCCGGAGAAAAAATCTTTTAGGCTTCGAGATGAAGATTTTGGCTGCGTTATCGGTCGTCGGCGTATGGCCTATACAGCCTCCTCCCTCTGGCCTTGCCAAAATCTCCATCTCGAAGCCTAAAAGCCGGCGACTGGTTTCATCGGAGGTAAAGATTTTGGCTGCTGGTGTCGGTCGTCGGCGTATGCGAACTGAGGGTTCAGGGTTCAAGGGTTTAAAGGTTCCATAGTGCTTATCCCGAAACTTCATCCACCATTACTTGGCTTGAGCGCCTTCATGCATTGGGCGGAAGGGTTTTTCAACGCGGAACGTTGAACCCCGAACCGCTCAACCTTGGTTACATGACAGAGCCGTGGGGCACAAATCCTAAGTGGCGGCCCTTTTTGTCGCTTCCTTCAAGGCCGCGTGCGCGGCCGCCAGGCGGGCGATCGGCACCCGGAACGGCGAGCAGGACACGTACGTCAGGCCGAGTTCGTGGCAGATCTGAATCGACTGGGGGTCCCCGCCGTGCTCGCCGCAGATGCCGCACTCCAGTTCCGGCTTGACGCTGCGGCCCTTTTTGATCGCGATGGCCATCAAGGCCGCGACGCCGTCCCGGTCTATGGTGGCAAAAGGATTATTGGGCAGGATGCTCTGGTCGATGTACTCGACCAGAAATCCGGCTTCGGCGTCGTCGCGGGAAATGCCGAATGTCGTCTGGGTCAAATCATTGGTGCCGAACGAAAAAAATTCGGCTTGAGAAGCGATCTGGTCGGCAGTCAACGCCGCCCTTGGAATCTCGATCATCGTGCCGAACTTGTAGTCGACCTCGATTCCCTGCTCGGCCATCACCTTCCGGGCTTCCGCTTCCAGAATACTGCGCTGCACCTTGAGTTCGTTCACGTGACAGGTGAGCGGGATCATCACTTCGGGATGGACCGCGATGCCCTCCCTGGCCACTTCGCAGGCCGCTTCGAAGACGGCCCGCACCTGCATGGAGGTCAATTCGGGAATGTGGATGCCAAGGCGCACCCCGCGCAGGCCGAGCATCGGGTTGGCCTCGCGGAGGCTTTCGACCCGCTTGAGCAGCATTTCCTTGGTGCGCACCTGTTCCAGCAAGTCATCGATTTCCGACAGGCTGCCGGCGTGCTGCAGGCGGATTTTCAGATCCGTCAGCGCATTCATCAACTCGACGTGGCTGGGCAGGAACTCGTGCAAAGGCGGATCGATCAGGCGCAAAATGACCGGCAGGCCGTCCATGGCCCTGAAGATGCCGGCAAAGTCATCTCTCTGATAGGGCAGCAGGGCGTCGAGGGCTTCTATCCGATCCAGGTGCCGATCGGAGGTGATCATCTTCTGGACGATAGGCAGACGATCGGATTCGAAAAACATGTGTTCGGTACGGCACAGGCCGATGCCCTCGGCCCCATAGTCGCGGGCGCGTTCGGCGTCACG
>JBAPWQ010000379.1:0-2219 GCA_049283795.1 Desulfobacterales bacterium
CAGCGGTAGGTGGCACGGATGCCCTCGGCCAGGGCGATGCGGGGTTCCCAGCCGGTGCGGCTGAGCCGCGAGATGTCGAGAAGCTTGCGGGGCGTGCCGTCCGGTTTGGACGCATCCCAGATGGTGCGGCCCGTGTAGCCCAACGCATCGCTGACGATTTCAGCCAGCTCGGCGATGGTCAGATCCTCTCCCACGCCGATGTTGATATGCGATACCGGCGCCGGTTCATGAGAACCATCGCCGGGCCCGAGGCCATATCCGGCTTCGGCCCGGCGGTCTCCTGCCGGAGGCGCCACCCGGCACAGCCGCTCATAGCTTTCGTCAGGCAGTCCCATGATCGTCAGGCAGGCCGCGGCCAGATCGTCGACGTGGAGAAACTCGCGGCGCGGAGAGCCGCTGCCCCACAGGCGCACGACGGCGCCCGCCGCTATGGCCGGACGGCCGTCGCCGGCTTCCCGGTCCCCTAAAGTTTCCCGGATGTCGTCCGGCAGCGGTCCGAAAATCTCCGCGTCCCGTTCGATGCCCGACCAATCGTTTGCGGCGGCCAATTTGGCCAGATGATACTTGCGAATCAGGGCCGGCAGGACGTGCGAGTTTTCCAGATCGAAGCTGTCGTTCGGTCCGTAGAGGTTGGTCGGCATGACGGAGCGGTAGTGGGTGCCGTGCTGCCGGTTGATGCTCTCGCAGAGTTTGATGCCCGCGATCTTGGCAATGGCGTACGGCTCGTTGGTGGGTTCCAGGCGGCCGGCGAGAAGGTCCTCCTCGCGCATCGGCTGCGGGGCGTGCTTGGGGTAGATGCAGGAACTGCCGAGAAACAGCAGGCGGTCGACACCGTTTCTGAGCGCCGCCTCGATCACGTTGGCCTCGATCATCAGGTTCTGGTAGATGAAATCGGCCGGGCGGGTGTTGTTGGCAAGGATTCCGCCGACCCTGGCCGCGGCCAGAACAACGTAGTCGATCGCCGTGGCGGTGAAGAAATCCCGCACCGCGCGCTGGTCCAGCAAATCGAGTTCCGCATGCGGGCGGACGATCAGGCGGGTGTAGCCGGCGTCGATCAACCGACGCTCGATGGCCGAGCCGACCATGCCGCGATTGCCGGCGATAAAGATCCGGCTTTTTTGTGACAGCACCGCCGGCGACGGCGCCGCGTTCAGCCCTTCGGGCATCGGCCGCATCTCCTGCTCATTCGAAATGGTTGAAGGTTCGGAACCCTTCATGCTGGCAGAGCGCATCGCGCTCGGCTTCCCTGAGGTCTTCGGCCACCATTTCCGCGACCAGTTGGCTAAAACCGGTGCGGGATTGCCAACCGAGCTTCCGGCGGGCCTTGGACGCGTCGCCTAACAGGGTGTCGACCTCGGTGGGCCTGAAATAACGCCGGTCGACCGCCACGATGACCTTGCCGGTGGACTCGTCGAAACCTTTTTCCTCAACGCCCTTTCCTTCCCAGCGCACGCTAAAGCCGAGTTCGGCGGCGGCCGCGACGATGAATTCACGCACCGAATGCTGCTCCCCGGTGGCGATAACGTAATCCTCCGGCACTTCCTGCTGCAGCATCAGCCATTGCATCTCGACATAGTCGCGCGCATGGCCCCAGTCGCGCAAGGCATCCAGGTTGCCTATGAAGAGGCAGTCCTGCAGCCCTATTTTGATCCGCGCCAAGCCGCGCGTGATTTTGCGGGTGACGAAGGTTTCGCCGCGAATGGGCGACTCGTGATTGAAGAGAATCCCGTTGCAGGCATAGATCCCGTAGGCTTCGCGATAATTGACCGTAATCCAGTAAGCGTAGAGCTTGGCAGCCCCATAAGGCGACCTTGGGTAAAAGGGTGTGGTTTCCCGCTGGGGCTTCTCCTGGACCTTGCCGAAGATCTCGGAGGTCGAAGCCTGGTAAAAGCGCGTCTTGGCGCTCAGGTTCAGGATCCGGATGGCTTCGAGCAGGCGCAGCGTCCCCAGGCCGTCAACGTTGGCGGTGTATTCGGGGGTTTCAAACGACACCATCACGTGGCTTTGGGCCGCCAGGTTGTAGATTTCGTCCGGCTGCACCTCCTGGATGATGCGGATCAGGTTGGTCGCATCGGTCAGGTCCCCGTAATGGAGGGCAAAACGCCGGTTCTTTTCATGCGGGTCCTGGTAGAGGTGGTCGATGCGGGCCGTGTTGAAGGACGAGGCCCGGCGCTTGATGCCGTGGACGCGGTAGCCTTTCTTGAGTAGAAACTCGGCCA
>JBAPWQ010000380.1:0-12869 GCA_049283795.1 Desulfobacterales bacterium
CATAGATACCTATCGTGGTGACCAGTGCCGCCAGGGAACTGGCTCCCAATGCTGTCCAGAACGTATTTTCCATACCGCCCTCCAATGAGTTCTACACAGCTACTGAGTGATTATTTTGAGACGATAGCCGCTTTTTCGGGCGCCTTCAAACATCCACAACCCGGCCGGCGCCGGCTGGCAGATATTTGTCCGGATACCGCCGGTTTATCTCGTCGATGTGTCGGGTGCAGTGGGCCGGGCAGATGGCATCCAGCCGTTCGATCAGGGGATAGTCGTCGAAACCGTGCAGCCCACCGATCAGGATGCCAACCTCACCAAAACGGGATGCGGCGGCGATGATACGACCGACACCGGGGTGTGAGCAGCCGGCAATAACCACCGCACTGTCATGTCGCCTGATCACCAGCGATTGTTCAATATCGTCGAGTTGTCCGGTTGAATACACGTTTTCGAAAATTTCCGTGGGGTTTTTTACGGTGACAACCTCGGCGGCGCTGACGGGTGTCGGGCAAGCAGTGGGAATGAAAACCGTGGCAGGATGGATGCGCAGAAACTCTGCAAGCCCGCCGATATGGTCCCGGTGGCTGTGGGATATGAAGACCGTATTTATGGTCAACGGGTCGATGCCGAGTCTTTCCATATTGCCGAGGAGGATGTCGCCCCTGGCCCCGGTATCGAACAGGAGGGTCTGCCCGGCAGTCTCCACCAGACAGGCAAATCCCCAGTCGGGCGTCAGGGCCGGCTCCCAGACAACATTGTCATAGACGATAGTGATTTTCATGGGGTGATCCGTTCTCATGATCCAAGATAGCCGCGGAGAGCGTCTTTGCCGCGGTCATCCGCGTTTCCACACCGGCATCGGCAAACACGTAAGCCGGTCCTTTGCCCTGCAGGTTTTCCCGCAACAGCACCACGTCCGTCTTAAGGCTCACAAGCCATTCACTGACGCATATACCCTTGGCCTTTTCAATCTTTGCGTGCGGATTGGCCAGAATTTCCTGGTGAAAAATATGAGCATGGCCACCGCCACGGCGACCATGTTCTCCACCTTGTAGAGCCCGTAGGGAAAGGCGCGGCTCTTTCTTTCCGAGATCTTTATGCCGGCCAGGACGGCCCCTGAGGCAACCAGGTCGACAAACGTTGTGAATCATCTCGGCTGCCACCGCCAGGCTTCCCAAGGCAAAGGCAATGGCCAGGTTCAGAAGGCTCAGGAGAATGTTGACGGCGATGGAGGCCCAGGCGACGCGTGCGGCGGTTACCATATCCCTATTTATGAATTTTAGTAATCGTCAACGCTCTTATCACTTCCCTTGGTAGCGGCCCGATAATAGACCCCGTCTTTCTTTCTTTCCGCCCGGACCTTTTTCTCTTTCATCAGCCTGCCGAGGTATTTCGACACCTCGTTGAAATGCAGGCCGAAGCCCTCTGCGATCTGCTGGGCCGTGCAGGGGCGTCTTTTCAACATCGCCAAAATGGCGGCCGCGTTTGTCTGCATGGGTTTTGAGCGGGGCGTACTGAAATCCGCGATGATTTCAGCTGTCGGCTGAAAAAGGTGTGTCAGGGCTGCCATCTGCGCCTTGGGCAAGGTGGTGACATACTCCTCCGCAGGTGGGCGAACTGCCGTGTTCAAGTGGATGCGATCCGGTGCGATCTCCTTTGCCCGGGCCGCGATTTTGGCGACCTGCTCAGGCGACGAATTCATCCCCCTGACCAAAAAGACTTCCATCCACACCTGCCCGTCGAATTGGGCGCGGAATGTTTTCTGCCCCTCGATCATTTGGTCGAAAGACAGCTGCGGATGAGGCCGGTTGACCCACTCGAAGGAGGCCTGGTCCCAGGCACTCAGGGAAATTTTGACGATGTCGGCGTGACCTGCGGCTGCGCGCACTTCCGGAAGGTGCAACAGGGCGCCGTTGGTCAAGAGGACGGAGGGAATTGTGCCGCGGCTCCGAATGAAGTCGAGCACTTCCCCGAACCGGGAATGAAGCGTTGGTTCTCCACCTCCGGAGAGGGTCATATAATCGGCTTCACCGCCCGATCGGAGCCACCCGTCAATTTCGCTCAGGACGGCATCCTTCGGTACATATTCTTCCCGTATAATGGTCTTGGTGGGGGTGCGACCCAGCTGGCAGAAGACGCAATCGAAGCAGCACGTCTTGTGAGGGGTCAGGTCGATCCCCAGCGATCGGCCGAACCGTCGCGATGGCACCGGTCCGAACAGATAGCGATATTTTTTTTGCGTCATGCCGTTAATTTCTCTACCCGCACTGCGGCTACTTTGAACTCCGGAATTTTCGCCGGGGGGTCGAATGCCTCCGCATTGGTCAGCACGTTCGTCGGGTTCTCGCCGAAATGAATCGGCAGAAACAGGGTGCCGGGTGGCACCTTTTTGGAGAGGTTTGAACTGAACAGCAGGATGACCGTGTAAAAGGTTTTAAAGTCGACGTTTGCGTTCATGGCATGCCTGGTTTTTAATAACTCTCTCGTCCTTTGAATCGGCCTTTTCAATGGTGCCGCAAACATTCACAAGCAAATCTTGTACCCGGGCATCAAGAAGCAGGGCTGGTCGAGCCGGTCACAAAGATAGGCCTGCAGAACCTGCTCGACTGCGCCGGCCCTTCCGGCAATCACACCGATCCTGTGGCCGTGGAGCATGTTGTGAAAGACGTCGCTGATGCCACCGCAGATGACGCATTTTATTGAAAAATTTAACCACCTAAACGGCAAAAACGTGGTGGGGATCTCCCGTGAAGCGATGGCGGTGCTCATGCTCTATGACTGGCCGGGCAACGTGCGCGAACTCGAAAATGCCATCGAGCATGCCTTTGTTCTTTGTCAGGGGACATGATTCGCTTAGCCCATCTCCCGGAGCGGATCGTGCCGCAAGATGCTTCCCTGGTCATGTCCACGGACTTGACCCTCAAGGAAATCGAAAAGCGTTCCATTCAGGCCGCCTTGCACCGCAACCGGTGGAGAAAGGTCGCCACAGCCCGCGAACTGGGGATAGACAAAAACACCCTGCGGCGCAAGATTCAACGGTTGGGAATCGAAAAACCGGTCTGAACCGCGATTAACAGTCGCCTTCAAGCGTTTCTCGACGGAATTCAGCGCCGGCTCCGGGTCGGGCGGCAAATCGATCGTGAATTCGGTGCCCTTTCCTTCTTCGCCGGCGACCTGAATTCGTCCGTTGTGACCGTTGACACTGCCTTAGCTGACCGCGTACCTGAGGCCAGTTCAGATCAAAAACAATCGTTGGTTCATGTTTAAAATTAAATGACCGTTTCAAGCGATCTCGAGTTCTGGTCGAAGCGTGTGCAGGCGTTCTCTGGCCAAATTTCGTACTTCTGAATCGGCGTCCTTTTTCATCACCTGTTTCAGCAATTCCACATTAATTTCTTCCCTGACGGCCTTTTTGCGAACCTCGGGATCCGAACGACTGATTTTTGGTAGAAAAAAGTCCTGGAACTTCATCAAAATCACCTCCTTTCTGCAGATGCATTTAATGTCGTTATTCCATTTTCGGTTCCGGCGCTGCCTGTCGTTTTTCCAGAGCCTTGAGCTGTTCTCTTGAAAGCGGTTGACCGAAGGCGACATACTGGCGGAGCGGTTTATCCGGGTTTTCGATGGGCAGCCATTGACCGTCCTTAAAGTTCTGGTACACGCAGCGGTAGTCTACCCGGTCGACAACTGGAATAACGCCTTTGAGGTTTGAAACTTTTCCATTTTCGAGCCATGTTAATTCCAGCATGCCTCTTTGGGCTGCTTTTTTGGCGGTTTCCGAAGCATGGCAGGCAACGCAGCCTCTGCCTTCCTTCATGATCGAATGACTCATGTGTGGTGCGAACATGAGAAAGGTTTTGTCTCCCTTGGTGACAAAGGTCTGCATGCTGGCCGACGTGACCTTGCCTTGGAAATTCATCAGAAATACCCAGCCGGAGACCGGTATCGCCTTCCGCACGCCCTTCTCGACCAGCGTGTCGAAGTGGCAGTTGGTACAGCTGACCACGTGGCGCACATGGCATGCCTTGCAGTCCAGCTTGTTTCCATGAGCCGTGTGAGCCTCGGTCGGCTTCAGCGTGTCGTGGCAGTTTTCACAGCGGGTTGCCATGGCACCGGGTTGTTTCATAGAGACGTACTCGGTGCCGTCACCATGCATCTCCCTAGCGGAATGGCGGTCGGTGCACACCATTCCCTGCGCCAGATGCACGTCTTCCTGCTTGGCTTTGTAGTCGATGCCGATCATGGCCTTCTCCCGCCCGTGGCAGTTAAGGCACATGTCCGGTTTGCTGGCGGTACGGGTCGAATAGCCGAGAGCTTTAAAGTCGCCTTCAACCGTTTCGGTCTTGTGGCAGCGATCGCAGCCCGCCGCGTGGCAGTTTTGCATCCCAACTCGGAATAGGGGATACCGGTCAACTGCTCCAGCCCGCCGTTCTCCTTGCTGTACCAGTGGGCCATGCCGTTGGCCGTGTAATGCAGGCTGCGCAGGTAAAAGCAGCTGCTTTCTTCAACCGGTCTCTGGTCTGCATTGCTGGTGAACACCGCTAAAAAGGCTATTGCTGCAATCAACCCGATCAGGGCAAACAGGTATCTAATAAACAACACTTTTTCACCCCCTTTCCTTGACATTTAAGCTGAGAAGATCATCGCGGGCGATTATTGTCAGCTCATGGCCATCATGCTCTCAGGAAAAGGCGGTTCCTGCCCTGCATCCGGTTCCGGTATCAGCTGTGAACCCCTTGGTCACACCATTGTCAGTCGATTCTCCCGCATATCGAAGATGGCGTATATATGTGGTTAAGCCATCGCCATCTCGCGACGCGTGGCCATGTCCACCAGTATCCTTTCTCTGGCCTTGTCGATCCCCAGCGCCTGGCGCTTCTTGTCGATGTGGGCGATCATCTTGCGGGCGTGCAGGATCGGGTCGACTTCGAGATCCCACATTCCGCCGTATAGCCTTTCGAATTCTTCGAACAGATACTTCTGGAACACCGGGGCTCCGGAAACCGGCAGGGTTACACCGAAAACCGTGTAGACACCTGAGGCCACGAAGTAATGGCCGATGCTGATGGCCTTTTCACTCATCCACTCCGGCGCGCTGCCCGCTGCCGGCAGGTCGCTGATGTCGTTGCCCAGACCGCCGGCTTTGACGACTTCGGCCGCCGCCAGCAGGATGCGGCTGTTGTCGACGCACGATCCCAAATGGAGCACCGGCGGGATGCCGACGGTTTCGCAAACCTCGGCCAGGCCCGGACCGCAATACACCCGGGCGGATTCCGGCGTCAGCAGGCCTTCCATTGCACAGGCGATGGCATTGCAGCCGGTCGTTAGAACGATGACATCGTTTTTTATGAGTTCCTTGACGACCTGCAGGTGGGCGTCGTTGTGGCGGGTCCGGGCGTTGTTGCAGCCGACGACGCCGCCGATGCCGCGGATCCGGCCGTTGATGATATTGTCGTTCAACGTGAAATAGGAGCCCCTGAACGTTCCGCCGAGATGATACTGGATCGATTCGACACCGAAACCGCCGACGATGGGCGACTTTTGTTCCGGGATCATCACTTCCGCGCCGCGGTTTTGAAAATTGTCGATCGCCAGCTTGACGATCCGCTGGGCGTCTTCCATGGCATAATGTTCGTCGAATTCGATGTGGATGACGTTTTCCTGTTCCATCCGGGCGATCGGATGAGTGGTGATCAGTTTGGTATGAAAGCACTTGGCGACATTGGCCAGGTTTTGAAAAATGCACTGGATGTCGACCACCATGGCATCGCAGGCACCGGTGATTATCGCCAGTTCCTGCTGCAGAAAGGTACCGCAGAGAGGCACGCCGTGTCGCTGGAGCATTTCATTGGCTGTGCAGCAGATACCCGAGAGCTGTATGCCGCGGGCCCCTTTCGATTGGGCGTAGTCCTGCATTTCCTTGGAGCCGGCTGCCGCCACGATCATTTCCGACAGAATCGGTTCGTGTCCGTGGATCACGATGTTGACCATGTCTTCTTTCATCACGCCGAGGTTGGCCTCGCCGGCGATGGGATAGGGGGTGCCGAAGAGGATGTCCTGGAGTTCGGTGGCCAGCATCGATCCGCCCCAGCCATCGGCTATCGCCGCCCGGGTGCCCTGTTTCATCAGATTGCGATAATCCTGGTCCACACCGATGTGGGTGCGGTGCATGATTTCCACGATTTCGCGGTCGATGTTCCGGGGAACGACGCCGTGCTTCTTCCAGATCTCATACCGCGCCTTGGGCGCTCTTTGGGCAAAGAGAACCTCGCCCTCGGCTTTGCCCCATTCGTTGAGCGCTTTTTCGCCGACCTCGACCGCTATCTCGTCCGGGTCGCGATCGCACTCCTGGCCGTCGACGATGATTGTTGTGGCGACGCCCAGCCCTTTGGCCACATCCATCAGTTTTATATGATCCTTGATCTTGTAGTCCGCGGTTTCTTTGCGGGCGGCGGCCAGGAAAACCTCGGCAACACAGCGTCCGTGGTCGGAGTGAGCGGCCGCACCGCCGGCGATCATGCGGATGAAATTGCGAGCCGCGATGGTGTTGGCCGTGGCGCCACAGATCCCCTTGCGCTCGTCTTGCCCTTCGATGCCCGCTTTCGGCAACGGCAACCGGCAGGGACCCATGCCGCAGTTCTTGCAGCAGGTCCCTTGGGTCCCGATGGCGCAGGGCTTCATGGTAACGGCCCGGTCGAAGGCGGTTTCGACCCCGAGTTCATGGGCGCGCGCGATCATCTGCTGGGTGGCCGGATCGGCCGAAGCGGCTATGGGGTCAGCCAGTTTGGGGGCCTTTTCTTCCGCGGTTCGTTTCTCAACTGCCATTTGACGTTCCTCCTTGGATAGGTTGATGGGATTTTGAAATTCCAAATAATGAAGAAATGTCTCCTGCGGCCATCACCATGGGCCTTCGGGCATCGTTAATCCGGTGCTGACTTATCCGCCATCAGGCACTGGCCGTCCGTGAAGCTCAGCAACTGGATTTTTCCACTGACAAAGCGCCGCTCGCCGAAGAGATCGATCAGCCAGAATCCGTTGCCGTCGGCTTCTATCAAGGCCACGTCCTTCATCATGCGATTTTGCGCTTCCACATTGTTCAGATAAACGGTCGCCAAACACATCTTGTACCTCCGCTATCCACCCGTCATTGCCGGAATATCAACCGATCCAGTATTTCAGCGGCCGTATCGAGCGCCTTTCCGCGTTCAAGCTGCCGGCCTTCCAAACCGGCATCGAAGATCTCCGGATCTTCGGGAAATGTCCCGATGACCTCCAGGCGGTCGTGCATCAGCGCGGATTCGACCCGGACACGAATTTTCTCCGACGGCATCTTGTTGAGAACGACGGCCACCTCTTTTTGGATTCCGGACGCCAGGTCCCTTATTTTCGATGCCATTGCCATCGATTCAAATGAAGGCTCGACCACCAGCAGCACCTTGTCGATAAACTGATCGATTCCCCGGCCGAAATGTTCGACGCCGGCTTCCATGTCGATAATGGCGATGGTCTTTTCGGGCAGCCGCAATTTCTTCAGGAATTCACGGCTCAAGACACCCATGGGACAGGCGCAGCCTTCGAGGGACTGCAGAATTTTGCCGATACTGACCAGTGACAGGTGATCCTTGCGCTGCAAATGGTCGACCGGCAGGTCGTCGATGGAGAGCTGGGTTTTATTCAGGACATCGGAACTCTTCATTTTTTCTTTCAACATGGTCTTGCCGCCGACCATATCCAGCAGGGGGGCCGGCGGGTGATCGAAGCCGAGCATTCTGAAGAGGCTCGAGTTGGACTCGTCCGAGTCGATCACCACAACGGACACTTCTTTTTGCTGGGCAGCCTTGGCGAGCAAGGCAACGACGGTGCTCTTGCCGCTTCCCCCTTTACCGCAGACAGAAATTTTCATGATTTTCCTTTACAGTCCGATTTCCGCCGGTTCGGCAGGACGGTATGCGATGAGACGATGACGACACGCTCAAATATTCCACTCTCGGGTTCAGGCATCGGAGGCGGCTTTCAGGAGAATCCATGATTTCCATGCAGAATCGCGACCGACGGTTGCAGTTTTTTTCAGCACGCTCGGCTCCGCCCTCCATGGTCTGTTGCTTGACTAAGACCGACAAACCAAGAAGGACGGACGATAGGACCGGACCATTGGCGTATTCATTGTTGGAAGGAGGTCCGTCTGGTGTTGAATAGAGCAAGGGGCATGCCACGTGGGCAGCCGGCGGGTTGATGATTCAAATATTTAAAACAATAGGGAAAAACGGATAAGAAAGACCGGCCGGACTGACCGGTGGATGGAGCGGTTAGGGAGATAACATTGCAAGCTGCAATATTAACGGCGGCGGCTGCGCCCGTCCGAATCGGGTACATCGATGCCGAAAGCCTTGATTTTGCGGTAGAGCGTGCTGGCATCGATACCCAGGTCGCGGGCCGCCAGCTTCCGATTGCCGTTGCGCCGCTGCAGGATTTCGGTGATGAGCAGTTTTTCCATGGTCCGCAGGCGCATGGGGCTGAAGCTCTCGGCCGACGTGCGTGGGCCGACGCGCAGCTCCGGCGGCAGGTGATGGAGTTCGATAATGCCGCCGCGGCACAAAACAAACGCCTGTTCGATGATGTTTTCCAGCTCACGGACGTTGCCCGGGAAATCATGCTCCATGAGGCGCGCCATGGCTTCGACGGAAACACCGGCAATGTCCTTGCCTTGAAGGCGGTTGAATTTGGCAACGATGTGGTCCGCCAGCAGCGGAATGTCCTCCCGGCGCTGCCGCAAGGCCGGAAGGGTCAGGTGGATGACCCGGATGCGATAATACAGGTCGTCGCGAAACCGGCCGCCTTTCACGAGTTTGGCCAGGTTACGGTTGGTCGCGACAACGACCCGAACGTTTACCGGCAGCGGCTCCACCGCCCCCAGCGGCTCGACGATCCGATCCTGCAGCACCCGCAGGAGTCGGACCTGCAGGGCCGGTGAAATATCGCCGATTTCATCCAGAAAGATCGTTCCGCCATCGGCCAGCGCAAAGCGCCCCGGCTTATCACGCTTGGCATCCGTGAAGGCCCCGGCCCGGTGTCCGAACAGCTCGCTTTCCAGCAGCGTGTCCGGCAAAGCGGCGCAGTTCACCGCAACAAAGCGTTTACGGCGACGCGGAGACAGGTTGTGGATGGCACGGGCGAACAACTCCTTGCCGGTTCCGCTCGGGCCCTCGATCAAGACCGTGCTGCTGCTGTCGGCGATATGGGGCAGTAACTCGAACAGGCGCACCATTGCCGGACTGCGGCCGACGATGTCCTCGAAGGTATAACGATTTTCGAGCTGTTTCTGAAGTTGTTCCACCTGGCTCAGATCCTGAAAGGTCTCGACGCCGCCGATGACCTTGCCGTCCGCATCACTGAGAATCGCCGTGGAAATGCGAATGGGCACCCGATGACCCTGACGGTTGATGATGTGGGCCGTGGCATTTACAACCGGCTTGCCGGTGTGAAACGTCTGCCGCAGAGCGCAGTCCTTTTCACAGACGTTGGCGTGAAACACCTCGCAGCAGGCTTTACCGAGCGCCTCGCCGCGAGTCGTTCGCGTGATCCGTTCTGCGGCGCGGTTAAACGACGTGATCCGCCACTCCATGTCAACGGTGAAGACGCCTTCGTTGATGGAATCCAAAACGACGTCGCGGATGCGTTTATCGGTGACATCGATCATTTTAGATGACCTCCTGGGGTGAGCTTTTGTATTCGTGCATTTTACATCACCTTAATTAGGTTAAAATTGCATATTGCAATAATAGTGTCAACGATTTGATTGAGGCATATACTTCAACATGTCCAAAACCCACATCCTGTTCAACCTATCCGGGATTGGCATGGCGATTGCTTTGAAAACTTCTCATGAAGATCGCTATTGCGCATTGGCGAGGCCGTATTTCGCCCGTGCTTGACGTCTCCGACAGGCTGCTGCTGATCGACATCGAAAATGGTCGGGAATTAAAGCGGGAAGACAAGATGCTGAATTGCCTCGGGCCGTTTGAAAGGGCCCGGGAGGTTTGCCACCTCGGCGTGCAAGTGCTTCTTTGCGGTGCTGTTTCGCGTCCCCTCGAAACAGCCCTTATCAGCACGGGCATTTGCGTTATCGGTTTTATATGCGGCGGTTTGGAGGAGGTTTTAAGCGCTTACATAAAGGGGCGTTTGGCCGATAAATGCTTCCAGATGCCTGGTTACGGCGAAAAGAGAACAAAAAAGGCGACGCCGTGGTAACGGCTTACCGCAGGCGAATGGGTCGAGGGGCGAGAAATGAAACTCGATGCAACAATTCGCCGGAAGGAGCAAGCGACTATGTTTGAGATCATTCTCGTTGCATTAGACGGTTCGGAGCAAAGTTTTCTGGCTTTGAAATATGCAAAGGGACTGGCAGAAACTCACCATGCCAAAATGATAATGATCCATGCCTATCCCAGCACATCCGATCTGCGTGATGTCCCGGGATACGAGAAGCTGGTCTCTCAGCGAAAAAGCTTCGGTCAAAAAATTTTGGATCATGCCCGCTACCAATTGGGTGACGTTTCTTTCGAGGTGGAGGAGGACCTGCTCGAGGGGCCGTCCGCCGAAGCCATAATCTCGGCGGCGGAAGTTCGGAAAGCGGATTTAATCGTTCTAGGCACCCGAGGAATGGGCAGTCTCAAAGGGGTCATCTTCGGCAGCGTCAGCAATAAGGTGATGCATTATGCCCATTGTCCGGTGATGGTCGTTCGTTAACCAAAGGAGGTCCACTATGAAAGTTGCCATCAGTTCGACAGGAAACGATTTAAGTGCGTCCCTCGATCCCCGATTCGGCCGATGTCCCTATTTTGTGATCGTCGACACCGAGGATATGACGGTCGAGGCGATTGCCAACGAGGCCGGGGCCCGTGGCGGCGGGGCCGGAATTGAGGCGGCCCGCCAGGTCGCCGCCAAAAAGGTGGGGGCCGTGATAACGGGCAACTGCGGCCCCAACGCGGTCCAGACGCTCAATGCCGCCGGAATTCAGCTCTACAGCGGGCAGGCAGGAACCATCCGGGAAGTGGTCGAGCGTTTCAACCGCGGCGGCATTGAGCCGACCACCGCCGCCAATGCGCAATTGCACGCCGGCACGGGTGGAAAGGGCATGGGCGGCGGTCGCGGAATGGGGATGGGGCGCCGGCGGGGGTCTGGAGGATAGTGATCGGCGTTTGGTCCGGTTGCCAGGCGGCGGTATATTTCTTGTAGGGGTGCCCCTTGTGGGTACCCGAACAGCGTGGGGATGAATGAGAAGGGCAGACACGTAGGTTTGCCCCTACGGGCGTTGAACGGATAATTGGGGATGAATTTTATCGAAAATGACAAAACCCGGTTTTCTCAAACCGGGTTTTCGGAAGGTAGGGGCGAGAAATTTTTCGCCCCAATTATATCGGTCGGCGCGGCCCGTTAGTCCATTTTGGGACGCGGCAGGACCTTGGCCTTCTCGGCGATCTCCGGGACCTTGTGCTCCCATTCGATCGCCATCAGGTGCACGCCGTGCACGCCTTTCAATTCCTTGAACTCCTCGATCTGCTCACAGGCGATCTTGATGCCCTCGTCGGCCACCTTGCCCTTGCCGGCCCCCTGAAGGCGCTCGATGATCGCATCGGGTACGTCCATGCCCGGGACCTTGGTCTTCATGTACTTGGCCATGCCGACGCTCTTCATGGGGGTGACGCCGGCCAGGATGTAGACTTTCTCGGTCAGGCCCATGTCGTTGGCCTGCTGAATCCATTTGCGAAATTTCTCCATGTTGTAGATACACTGGGTCTGGATGAAATCGCAGCCGGCCTCCACTTTTTTCGCCAGGCGATGGACGCGCCACTCGAAGGGGTCGGCGAAGGGGTTGGCGGCCGCGCCGATGAACATTTTCGGAATCCCGTCCAATTCGGCCCCGCCGAGAAACTTGCCCTCGTCGCGCATCTTTTTGACCATTTTGATCAGCTGCATCGAATCGATGTCGAACACGCCCTTGGCCTGGGGGTGGTCGCCGAATTGCTGGTGGTCGCCCGACAGGCACAGCATGTTGCGAATCCCCAAGGCATAGGCGCCCAGGATGTCGGCCTGCATGGCCAGGCGGTTGCGGTCGCGGCAGACCATCTGAAAGTTCGGTTCCAGGCCTTCCTGAATCAGCAGCAGGCTGGCGGCCCAGCTGGACATGCGGACCATGGCGGTCTGGTTGTCGGTGATATTGACCGAGTCGACGTTGCCCTTCAGGAAAGAGGCTTTGTGCCGGACTTCTTCGGCATTGCTTCCCCGGGGGGGGCCCAGCTCGCCGGTGAATGCGAAATGGCCGGCCTTGAGGACCTTTTCCAGGTTGCTGCCTGATTTATACCCGTTGCCTTCTGTGCTCATCGTTTCACCTTGCCGTTACCTTGCGGTTGTTGATGTTCAGTCGTCCGACAAACCCTTCTAACTGGCCTCTTCCTTCTCCGGTTTCTTGTATCCGGGCTGGATCAGGGTGCGCGGCGTCTGGTCGGTCCAGTCCGAAGGCTCCTTGAATTCCTTGATCAGGTCGAGGCGTCCCTGATGGGATAGCCGTTCGTGAATTTTGTACCAGGCGCAGGCCTGATCCTGGCTGATTTCGCACTTGCCTTTGTTGGTGCCGCCGCAGGGGCCGTTGTAAAGGCCCTTGGCGCACATGGTCACCGGGCAGATCCCGCCGGTCATGCCGAGCACGCACTTGCCGCAGGAGCGGCAGCGCTCCTCGTACCAGCCCACGGCCTGGTTGACCGCCAAACCGGTGGTGTCGACCCCCGGAAAGACCGGTTTGTCGGGGAAACGCTCGGCCAGAAACTGGATGCCGACTCCGCAGGCCATCGAAACAATGGCGTCCTTATCCT
>JBAPWQ010000381.1:0-8182 GCA_049283795.1 Desulfobacterales bacterium
GTGGTTATGAATAATATTCCCGCTTCTTAGCATATTTTCTATAATTTGACATTCTGTTTTCGTGCCAATTGAACACAATCCCGGCGATTTTGCCCTTGTCCACCAGTTCGATCGTCTCTTCGACATACTCTTTCTTCGTAACGCCGGCTTTCATGACGATGACGATTCGGTCAACCAGTCTTGCCAAAACGCCGGTTTCAGCAGCGAGCTTCGGAGGGGGGGAATCTATCACAATATAAAAATCACCGAAGCTTGCCGCCAGTTCATCGAAAAGTCTGGGCAGTCTTTCCAAAGACTGCAGCTGGTCGGGGGCGTGCGTCAGCTGACCGGCCGGCAGGATGAACAAATTGTTCAAACTGGTCTTGACCAATAAAGAGGCCAGCGGCATCCGGTCGGTCAGAAAATCGCAAATCCCTTTCTCGGAGCCGTTGAGTCCGAAAATTCTATGAATCGCCGAGCGGCGGACGTCTGCATCGATCAACAAAACCTTGCGATCGTGATCGAGCGCCAGGCTGACAGCCAGATTGGACGAAACAAAGGATTTGCCGTCACCGGGCGCGGCACTGGTAATCAAAATGGATCTGGCCGGCTTCCCGGTTTCGGGAAACAACAGGTTTGTACGCAGTATCTTGAATTGCTCGGCTTCATAGGACCTTGGTTTCAGCAGGGCGACCAACAACCCGTTGACCGGCGTATAACCGGTCGACTCCGTGTAGGAAGGCTCCGCCGTGACATAATCTCGCGCCCCGGTCGACGATTTTTCCGGCGCCTCGTGCCGCGGCGCTCCCGGCGGCGTTTTTTCTCTTAGAACGACGACTTTTTTCTCCGTTTCTTTTCCCGCCGGGGCAGCTCTTCCGGTCGGGACGGCTTTTCCTTCCGGTCTTGGCCCCCATGGGTCGACAAGGGCCGGATTGCCGTTAACCTGGCCGCGGGAGAGCGACTCCCGGGCATCCTCTTTTGGGGTGCGCCGGCCTTGGCTACCGGCGACGTCGACCTCGATGACCGGTTTCCCGTTTACAATCATGGCGGATCTGTCCGGCGGCCGGCGACTTGCCGGCGCGGCGGTCGGGGTCGGGTCGTGAGCGGGCATGTCCTCCCCGCGCGGTTTTCCGGGGTGGCTCTTTTCACTGGAACCCGCAGAACCTGATTCCAGGGGATCCTGCAGAAGCTCGTGGATCGTTCCAAGGTCGAATTCGGGGGTACCCGACGCCGAATCACCTAAACCATCCCGGTGATCCGTGACGTCCCGGTCGAGCACCTCGTTTCGTCCGCCGTCGTCCGCATACAGGGCGGAAGATCCCGACCCGGGTCGGCCGCTTTTCTCTTTCTTCGATTTTTCCAACGCTTTGTGTATTTTGCCCATCAGTATTTCACCAGTTACCCATTTGTTAGGTGTATTCCAACTCCATGTCAGACGCTCACGGCTTCAGTGCCGCCGCGAGGCATTAAATATACTTCTGATTGGCTCCGCATCCTGCGTGAAAACTCGATACTTGAAACTGGAAACTCGCAGATAGGAATGCGAAACCGATATGAAATTGGCAATTGAATATAAGATCTTGCACCTTGAACCCTATACCCCGAACCTTCGGCCCTCATATGCTGACAAAATTTTTGACGGCGTTAAGAGCCTGTTCGCTTGCCCCTAAAGTGATGAGGGAAAATACCCCGATTAACACGAGAACGATGAGCGTGAACAGGCTGCACAATCCAAGCTCCATGCGTTTCTTGTACACCACTTTCAGCGGGTAGATAGCAGGGATGGTCGCAATGACCGGAATATTGAAGTCTTCTTCCACCTTTTCCGGTCTCCGGTAGGACGAATCCAGGAATTCCAGCAAAAATGCCAGGCCGCCGCCAAGGCCGAAACCAATGGCCATCGTCAGCATAAAGATTCGTTTGAGATCCGGCTCAATCGGCTTTTTGGGTATGCGCGCCTGATCGATGACCCGGAACTGCTCGCCCTTCTGCTTTCTTTCCATGCTGATCGAAATCTCGGATTCGAGCTTGCGTTTCAGCAGCGATTTGTAAAGATTGTCCATGTTGTCGTAATCGCGTTTGAGCGAGACGAGCTCCTGTTCGCGCTTGGGGGTTTCTTCGACCCGCGCCTGATAGAGTCTGATTTGGGATTGAATGTTGGCGATCTGATTTTCGAGGACGGCCTGCTCCCGCAGCAGCATGTTTTGTCTGCGCGATCCCCCGCCGGCCGGCAGTTGACCCGAAGCGCTGCCGGCCCCCGCCCCGTTCTCGAGCTCCTTGATCCTGTTTTTCAACCGGGTCACGTCCGGATGGTTTTCCGTGTATCTCATCATCAAGTCGGAGAGCTGCCGTCTCAACGAACCGATATCGTTCGGGTCCGCCGCGCCCGCGGGGGTCAGGTCTTCGGCTTCGGACAATCTGCCCTTCAGTTCCCTGAGGTTGGCCTCTTTGGCGGTCAGCTGGCCTTGAAGGCCCTGCAGCACCGACAGGTTGCTGCCGAGCTGCTCCGGCAGCTCACCCATGAACTGCTGCCGATAGGCTTTCAGCTCATCTTCCTTTTCAATGAGACGCTTGCGCACACTTTCGAGTTCGCCTTCCAGAAATGTGTTGGTGCCCGCAGCCGCGGATTCTCTTTCAACCAGGTTGGCTTCTATAAAGTTACTCGCCAGCGCATTGGTGATCTCCATTGCTCTTACCGGCTTCGAATCGGTGTAGGAAATGGAGAATGTATCGGTGCCTTGCTTGTCGCGCGACACCTTGATTTGAACCTTTTTCTTCATCGCCTCAACGACATCTTCCATGAGAGGCTCGGGCTTGCTCTTGGGCATCAAATTAAAATCCCTGATAATCCGCTCGAGATTGTCACGGCTCGCGATCTGCTGATAGACGACGCTGAGCATCGCCTCGGCATCGTCGGTGACGACGGAACGGACGAATTCCTTGGGGACCTTCTGGGGATCGACCATCACCAGCGTGGTGGCCTGGTAGACTCTGGGAGCCGTGAAGGCATAGTAGATGCCGAAGATAAGCGTCAGGAAAAGAGGGATCAGAATAAACCAGCGCCGCCTGAACACAACATCAATAACGTCGGCTGGTTTTAGAGTGTCTGTCGATTGCATGCGCGAGCCTCATTAATAATTTAGGACGAAAATAAACGATAGGTTGGGTGGTTCAAGATGCAAGGTTCAAGGTTTTTTTATATCAACATGCCCGTCGCCGTTGTCAATATTATTGTGGCCCGGCTCCCTCTTGGGACGCTTCGTCCCGCCCGACTGGAGCGCACACACAAAGCTCCGCCGGGTTGATTACCGAGTTGGTCATGCATCAACTTACTTGAATGATTGTATTTTTAAACACTTTTTTTCACTGGGCCTATGACCATTTCTTAAGTGCGCCCGGGTGAAAATTCGTCTTGAAACCGCTGCCGATACGCAGTAATAAAGCTTTATGGTGGTGCTGATTGGATTAGCAATTTGCATGCCGATCAGGGGCATTTTATTGCGGAAAAGATCGATTTCGGGATAGTTTTCATTCGCATCGGCCGCACTTTCCGGTGCCGGCCGTTACAAACACGCGGTTTGAAGCGTCAACTCGTTACTATAAATTATTTTAAGAAATTAATCATCCTATTTTTAGCCGCTTCGTCCAATGAAAAAAAATATCAAGGTCTTGTTGATTGAAGACAACCCGGAAATCTTGAACGGCCTGCAGAATTTTTTGAGCCGGAAGGGTTACGAGGTCATCACGGCCCCCGATGGCCTGGAGGGCCTGAAGCATTTCGAAGCCGCAGTCAAATCTTTCGCTCTGGTTATTACGGACATCGTCATACCGCACGTCAGCGGCCTCGGAATAATTGCCATCATAAAGCGCAAAAGCCCCGAGACACCCGTTATCGCCATAACCGGCATGGGGGAGCATCCTGAAAAACTGGCAAGGGAAGCCAGCGCCGATGTCGTGCTGATAAAGCCGTTTGAACTGACGGACCTCAAGCAGCACATCGAAACGCTGCTCACGAAAAAGGCTTGACTTCAAGGGCCTCGGCGAAGGGCCGGCGTTCGGCCTGGCCCTTCAGCAGGCGCGCCAGCAACTGGCTCAACTCGGCCACGTCCACTGGCTTTTCAAGATAACCGACTATTTTATCACCGTATTCGAGGGGGCCCTGGGGTGGCGCGGAAGTGGGCCCGCTCCGAAAAACAGCGATCCGGGCCATCGGATCAACCGCCAAGATCCGGTCGACGCAGCCGGCCCCGTTGTCAGCCGCTGTGTCACAGTCCAGGAGCACTGCCGGGGGATGAACCGTGGTGTATTGGCCCGGCAAGTCGGCGGCGGCAGACACCATGACGGGCCGGAACCCGATACATTCGAGCACGTCACGCAGGAGGGTCTGTTCTTTGGCGCTCGGCTCGAAAACAAGGATTGTCTGGCCGCTGCCCTTGACAATCTCATGCTGATCCAGCCGGTCGCCGCTACCGGCCTCGCCGGTCAGCGGCAGGCGAATAGAAAATGTCGTGCCGTTGTGCGGTGAGGAGTCCACGCGGATGTCTCCTTCGTGACCCCTGATGATTCCATAGGAGGTCGACAGTCCGAGACCGGTCCCCTTTCCGACCTCCTTGGTCGTATAAAAGGGATCGAAGCACCTTTTGGCGGTCTCCGCATCCATGCCGATCCCGGTGTCGCGTACCCTGACGACCGCCATCGCCCCCTGCCGCCGCGCGTCGATGTCGAGTATGCCGCCATTTGGCATGGCATCCCGGGCGTTCGAAAAAAGGTTCATCAGGACCAGGCCGAGACCGGCCTGGTCGCCGCTGATGGGCAGCGATTGGCAGAGGTTGAGCCGGATCTCGATTTTTTCGCTGAATGACTTACGGATAATCTGGTAAATTCCGGCAATGACGGTCACAAAGTCGACTTTTTTGACCTCGTGCGCGATCTCCTTGCGCGAAAACTGCATCAACCGTTCAATCAGGTGCGCGCCTTTTTTAACCGAGGTGCCGATTCGCCCCACGATTTCGAGCAACTCCGGGTCGTCCGGATAATTTTCCTGAATCAATTGGCTGTTGACCAGGATCCCGGTCAGGGTGTTCCGGAAGTTGTGCGCCACACCACTGGCGATGGTGCCGATCGCCTCCATTTTCTGGGCGTGCTGAAGCTGGATTTCCAATCGCTTGCGCTCGGTGATGTCCGTGATCAGCATGATTCTGCAGTTTGCGTCGGGATCGACCCGAAAAGACTTCACCGTCACCAGCCGTCCGCTCAGATCGACCGGATTGTTTTCACCGATTTCGGCCATATTCGCCCCACCGGCACCGAGAAGATCACCGATCCGGTCCCGTTGCCCGGCGTCGAAAAGACGTTCCGGGCTTGCGGCGAGAATTTTCTCGAGGGGCAACGCAAAAAGCCTGATGGCCGCCGCATTGGCATAGACCACAGTCCCTTCGACGATCTCGATGATGCCCTCCTCCATGCTCTCCAGTATGGTCTTCAGGTGCTGGTTGCGCGAGAGCAGTTCACGCGTCAATTGCCGCGGCGACACCTGGTCGAGGCCCAACACGTGCCGCGACTGTACTTTAGCCGTCGGTTCGGCCGCGGATTCGATAATGTCCAAGACATGCCGCGCGATCGTGGCGAATGGACCCTTGGCGATATAGTAATCGGCGCCGATCTGCTCGAAATCAGGCCCCATTTCAGCCACCACCGCCGAGACGACCACCAGGCGGCAATTGTTGAGGTGGTCCATTTTACGAATAATCCGGCACAGCTTGTCCCCGTCAATTTTGGGCAGGATCAAATCGAGAAATATGATGTCCGGCGTCATATCGGTCAGCAGGTGCAGGGCGGAAATGCCGTCCTCGGTGCTGATGACCTCGTATCCGGCCGCTTCCAGCCGATGCGTGAGGTATGTGAGAAAAACCCGGTCATCGTCAATCAAAAGGATCTTCATTTGGTTTATAACTGCCTTTCAGCATACATCCCGGTTAAGACTTCCTTGAGGTCAGCGAGGGCAGCGGCCAGTCGGTCCACCCCCTGCCCGGCGGCGGATAAATCGCCCTTCGCGCCCGCCTCCTCGAGCGATTGCGCCATGCCCGCCGCCGCTTCGGCCTGAAACAATTTGACCATGCCCTTCAGGGCGTGGGCCTGGCGGCCCAGGGTGGCCGGGTCCCGGTCGGCCAGTGCCTGCCGCATCCGATCGATCATGGGCGGAAAATCCATGAGAAACACGTCAACCACCTCCTTGAAGAATTCCCAATCCTGGTCGAAGGCCTCCTGCAGGGCCTTTTTGTCAATGGAACCGAGCGACGCGAACGGCCCTCTTCCCGCTGCGGGCTCTTTTTCCGGCGGGCCGCCGCCGTATTTTCGACCCGCAATTACTTCTATGATCTCCTGCAGCCGGTCTGGTGAAATCGGTTTCGGCAGGTAGTCATCCATTCCGGCCGCCAGGCACTGCACCCGGTCGCTCTTGCCGGCATGGGCCGTCAGGGCGACGATCGGCACATGCGGTCGGTCGGCATGGCCCCGCTCCGCCGCGCGCACCGCCCGAGCGGCTTCGAAGCCGTCCATCACCGGCATTTGAACATCCATCAGGATCAGGTCAAAGGCTTCGGCCGCCAGCCTTTCGAGCACCTGGCGCCCATGTTCCACCACCGCCACGTCATGCCCCCAGCGTTCCAGCAGCCGGTAGATGAACTTCTGGTTGAAAGGGGTGTCTTCGGCCACCAGGATCTTTAGAGGATGACCGGCGCTGACCATCTTTTCTTTTCCGGCCTCCTGGCTCTTGGTCACGCCGGTTTCAGACCCAATCCCCAACACCTCGGCCAGGGCCTTCTGGAGGTCAACGGGCCGGACCGGCTTCATCACGCTCCGGAAAACACCCGCATCGGCAACATCGCTGGCGGCCTTCAGGTGCGGGTAGGTCAACATGATGACAATCGGCAGATCGATACCCTTCTGCTGCGATATCCAACGCGCCAGATCCAACCCGCTGGACCCCGCAAGCGAGGCGTCGATCAGGGCGACCTCGCAGCGCTTGGTCCCCGCTGGGCCGCCATCGAGGAGAAACCGCCGGGCTTCCTTGCTTCCGGCAACCGCGCAGGGGATCATCTTCCAGGTCTCCAGGATCTCCGTGATAACGGTGCGGTTGGTCCGGCTGTCATCGACAACCAGGGCCTGGATCCCGGCCAGCGCCGGCGGCACCGCCGCTGCATCCTTTCCGACCGCCCCCGTTGCATTTCCGAAACAGGCGGTGACATGGAAGGTGGACCCTTTCCCCAAAACGCTGTCCACCCACATCCGGCCCCCCATCAACTGGACGATCTGGGTCGAAACGGCCAGGCCCAGGCCCGCACCGCCATACCGGCGGGATTTAGCGGCATCGGCCTGGGAAAAAGCCTTGAAGATGTCGGCCTGCTTTTCGGCGGCAATTCCGATTCCGGTATCGCTCACGGTGATGTGCAGGCAGTTGCCGGCATCCCCGGCTGGTTCGCGAACCATGCGGACCACCACCTCGCCCGCATCGGTAAATTTATAGGCATTGTCCACCAGGTTGAGCAGGACCTGGCGCAACCGCCCGGCGTCGCCGTAAAGTTTTTCCGGCACGGTTGAATCCACCCGATAGACCAGCTCCAGACCCTTGGCGTGACATTTCATGGCCATGATCCGCAGGGCCTCTTCCAGAATTTCGCGCGGGCTGAACAGCGTTTCTTCCAGGTCCAGTTTGCCGACCTCGATTTCGGAATGATCGAGGATGTTGTTGATGACGGCCAGCAGGGCATGAGCGGATGAAATGGCGACATCCAGGTCTTCACGCTGCCGGCTTTGCAGCCGGGTGTCGAGCACCAGTTCCACCATGCCGATAATCGAATTGAGCGGGGTGCGGATTTCGTGGCTCATCTTGGCGATAAATTCGTTTTTGGCCTGATTGGCCGCATCGGCCGCCAGTTTTTCTTGCTGCAGCGCTTCGGCCCGTTTGCGCTCGGTGACATCTCTTAAAAAACCGCTGAACCCGGCCGTGCGGCCCTTTTTGTCGTTGAGAAGCGCAACCGAGGATTCCAGAAAGCGCCGGGAACCGTCCTTGCGGATGAACTCCAGGCCGACCGATGTTTCCGCAACCCCCGAGGTGACAACGCGGTTAAACGCCTCGCCCACCAGGCGGCTGCTTTCGGCATCCAGCGGAATCTGCCGATTTAGCGCGCCCAGTTCCGTCCTG
>JBAPWQ010000382.1:0-1506 GCA_049283795.1 Desulfobacterales bacterium
TTCATCCCTTGATTCATCCCTTGACGGCCCCCTGGACGAGTCCCTGAACGAGGCGGCGCTGGAAGATCGCCGTCAGCAGCACGACCGGCAGCATCGCGATCACCGCGATGGCCATGATGTGACCCCACGGCAGCTGCCCGTGCAGGCCTTCGAAGAGCGCAATCCCGACCGGGATGGTGCGCGCGCCGTAGTCGGTGGTCAGCATGAGGGCGAACAGAAATTCGTTGAAGGAATAGATGAAGACCAGTAGCGCCGTGGACAGCGCCCCCGGGGCCGCCAGGGGCAGAAGTATTTTGAACAGGATCTGCAGCCGCGAGGCCCCGTCGATCATGGCGGCCTTGTCCAGGTCCAGGGGGATGCGGGCGAAGTAGCTCAGCATGATCCACAGCGCCAGCGCCAGGCCGAGGGTGGTGTAGGGAAAAATCAGCGCCGCGCGGGTGTTGATCCAGTCCAGGCCGGCCATCAGCTTGAACAGGTAGCCGACGATGCTGATCTGCGGAAACATCGAAAGGGCCAGCACGCCCACCGGAATCAGGACGCGGCCGAAAAACCGCAGGCGGGTGACGGCGTAGGCCGAGAGGCCGGCCGCCAGCGTGGCCAGCACGGCCGAGGCCGCCGAGACCACCAGGCTGTTGCGCAGATAGGCCAGAAGGTGCAGCGAGTCGTCGGTCAGCACGTCGGAAAAATTTTTCAGCGTCGGCGTAAAGTGCACCCCCGGCAGCAGGAAATCCGGCTGGCGGCTGACACTGACCGCCAGCATCCAGGCGAAGGGCAGCAGGCAGAAGCACAGCAGCGCCATGGCGCCGCCGATCTTGAGAACCGTCTTGAGATGCGCCTCGCTCATCGCAGCTCCTCGGCAAATTTTCCGACGCGGATGTAGCCCACCGCCAGCAGCCCGGCCAGAAGGAAAACGATCAGCGATATGCTCGACCCGTAGCCGAAGTCCCCGGAGACATAGTAGCGGAAGGAATACAGCGAGAGCGAGGTCGTGGCGCCGCCCGGCCCGCCGCCGGTCAGCACGTACACCAGATCGAAGATGCGGATGGCATCGATGGTCCTGAAGAGAAGCGCCACCGCGATCACCGGCCGCAGCAGCGGCAGGGTGACGTGCCGGAAGCGCTGCCCGAAGTGCGTGCCGTCCACCATGGCCTGGCGGTAGAGGTCCTGCGGGTTGGTGGAGAAACCCGCCAGCAGGATGATTGTCATAAACGGCGTGGTCTTCCAGACATCGCTGATGACGATGGCGGCAAACGCGCCGGCCGTGGACCCCAGCCAGTTGATCGGGGCATCCGCCAGGCCGAGTTTTAGCATCAGAAAGTTGAACAGCCCGAATTCGTAGTTGTAGACCAGTTGCCAGACCCGGGCCGACACCGCGATCGGAATGGCCCAGGGCACCAGCACGACGGTCCGCAGGAGACCGCGGCCGGGAAGGGCCTCGTTGAGCAGCAGCGCAAAGGCCATGCCGAACACCAGCTCGAGGCTCACCGATGCCAGGATGAACAGCAG
>JBAPWQ010000383.1:0-38682 GCA_049283795.1 Desulfobacterales bacterium
TCTCGTCCAGGTTCCCGGCGGGGCGCTCAGGTCCGCCGGCGCGATGGTGGTGATGCGCCTGAACTGCAGCAGCCACAAGCAGCGCTCACCGTCGATGGCCCACTCGATGTCCAGCGGACTTTCGCCGGTGCGCCGCTCGAGGCGCCGCAGCAAAGCCGCCACCCGCCGCCAGTCGGACTCCGCCAGCAGCCAGTCGCTGCGCCGCGCTGCGGGTTCGGCCTCCGCCGGCAGCTCGATCCGCAGGTGGCCTCCGCCGCCGATATAGGCGCGATGCGGCGAGACGTGGCCGTTGACCAGCGACTCGCCCGAGCCACGAATGCCCTCGATCACGATCTCGTCGCGGGCGGGGTTCAGCGGGTTGCGCCCGAAGGCGACGCCCGCCGCCGCCGCATCGACCATGCGCTGCATCACCACGCCCATCAGCGGAATATCCGCGGTTTCCTCTTTCGGATCGGCTGCCTTCAGGTAGCTGCGGACATTTTCCGTCTCGGCACTCAGCCAGCACATCTCGATCTTCTCGCGCAGGTCGTCGGCATTCTCCACGCGCAGAAAAGAGCGATACTGCCCGGCAAAGCTTTGGTTTTCAAGGTCTTCGCGCACGGCTGATGACCGGATCGACAGTCCCCGGCTCAGCTCGAGCGCGTTCCCCGCAGCGATGGCTTCCGCGGCCAGGCCCGCGGGCCAGCTCCGTTGGGAGAGAAAGTAACGATGGGCCTCGGTGCTGATGGCCGCCGCGGGCGGGACCTCGAATCCGAGGCGCACGGCCTTTGCCAGGGAAGCGAATTTACGGCCGACGAGGCCGGGATCGAGTGCTCTTTCATCGTCGAATCGGATCAAGTAAGTCATAGGGCCTTCGGCGTTGCGGTTGAGAAAAGGCCTGAGCGACCGGCCATGGAGTCGCCGGGGCGGCGGCACGCGTTCACCTCTTTAACAGGAACGGATTTGCTTTGCCGGAACGAGGTTGCCGACGAATTGTTCGGCGCTTTTCTCCCATGAAAACTGCTTGGCGAAAGCCCGGCACTTCCGCGGTTCCAGCTCGAGCGCGCGCAGGGCCGCGCTTTTAAGGTCCTCGTCGACATAGCCGGTTTCGCCCGGTCGGATGATGTCCGCCGGTCCCCGCACGGGATACCCCGCCACCGGAACGCCGCAGGCCAGGGCTTCGAGCATGACGATGCCGAAGGTGTCGGTGCGGCTGGGAAAAACAAACGCGTCGGCGGCGGCATAATACTTCGCCAGAGTTTCGCCCTTTTTCGCGCCGACGAAGCGCACCTTCGGAAAAGCGCACACCAGGCGCTTGAGCTGCGGGCCGTCGCCCACCACGTATTTGGTGCCCGGCAGGTCGAGTCCGAGAAAGGCCTCGATATTTTTCTCGACCGCCACCCGGCCGACATACAAAAAGACGGGCCGCGGATCGGATATAAATCCTTTGTCCCGGATGCGCAAGAGATCGGTATCGACGCCCCGCGACCACAGCACCGTGCGGGCGACTCCCTTGTGCGCCAATTCCCGCTTCAACGGCAGCGAGGCCGCCATGACCCGCGCAGAGGCCCCGTGAAACCATTTCATGAGGCTGAATACCACCCGGCCCGGCACCGGAGAGCGCATCTGGATGTATTCGTCGAAGCGGGTCGTGAAGGAGGTCGTAAAGCCCAGGCCGCGCCGGCCGCAGTAGTGCCGGCAGCAGAGCCCGATCGGTCCCTCGGTGACGATGTGGATGGCATCGGGCTTGAAACGGTCCATCATCCTGAAAACGCCGGTCCAGGGATTGATCGCCAGGCGGATCTGCGGGTAGGTGGGACACGGGATGGTGGCGAAATAGCCGGGGTGGATGGTGAGAACCGTATGCCCCATGCGGTTCAGGCGCTCGATCGTTTGGGTCAAGGTCGTGACGACGCCGCTTATCTGCGGATGCCAGGCATCGGTGGCAAGAGCAATTTTCATAGGCCTAACCCCACTGGATGATGAAAAGCCGCAAAAATGCAGGGGCGCTCAGGCCGCGGGACCGGCTCCCCGATTAACCGCCTATTTTTATGCCCCCCGGTAAGCCCTTTGTGAGCAGGGAGTTAGAATGCGGTTAGCGCCGCTTGGTCGAGGCCATTGGATTGACAACGCCGGAGCCATGCTTAGCCTATTTTCCATCCTTAACTGGCCCTTTCCCGCAAATTCGACGTCAATCGGCGGAATCGCTTGTGCGACATGCAAAACCGTCTGCTTCCGCGCAATTCCTTGATTGCCTTGATCTTGCGAAAAATTGCTCATTTAGGGATCTGAAACTTGTCAGAGACCTTTCTAAAGCCGCGGAGGGGACTAAACCAGTGTCCGTCCATGAGTGGCTCTTATTTTCGATAGGCGGCTGGTCGCAGCGGGGCTTGATCCTCACGGGGCATGCCCGCAAATCCCGCCTCGGCGGAGATGGGGCCTTGCCAAGAGAAACAGGACTCGGTTATAATCGATCGCTTGCGTCGGTGCCTGTCGATGGGCACCGTCTAATCGGACTGACGTGAACCCAATAGAAAAGGAGTGAATAATGGAATTCAGCTGCCTAAAAAAAGAATGCCCCTTCGATGGAAACGGCTCATATACCCTGTCGATCCCTTCTGAAGCGTGTGTCGACGAGCACAACTGCGCCAGTGTGTTCTGCCCGCACTGCAAAAGCGAAATGACCAGAAACGACTTCAAAGAAAAAGACGCGGGGCACGGATTTTAATCCTGCCGGCAAATTATCGGCGGCCCGGCCGAAAATTTTCATAAATTTTCCGGCCGGGCCGCGACCCTTCCATCTTTCCGCCACTGCGCGCAGCGCCGCCGATCAACCGGCGCCCTCTTTGCGCTCGTTTTCATTGTCGATTTTCTACCCCGGCGTCGTGAACGTATAGACTTCAAGATAATTATTTTGGCAAGGCCAGAGGTATGGTCGATACCCGCCCATGATGTCCTCATGTAGTTCTAACCCGCCCCTCATCGTAATCACATAAATTTTTTCATTTACCTCCTTTTCGCTTTCATCAACTTTTAATGCACACCTAACAGGGGGTTAACAGTCGACCGGTAATTGTGGCTGCGGATGACGGTCAAGGCCTGCGGCTTGTGCCAGGCCAGGTAATATGCGGAATCGACCGCCGTCGAAGTGTGCCGGCCGACTGTCGGCCGCGACCGGCATCAGCCGGAATCCCGCGAAGATACGCGCCCAAATTGGATCCAGCGGGAAAAGGCATCACTTATGAGCGGGAAAATACATCACTTATAAATGGACGCAACCTCTCTCTTGCAAAGGAAACAGTCATGCCGATCAATCCCTGTCGCGAGTGCCAAATGATGGATCAGGACAAAAACAATGCCATTTGCCGGAAGTGCGACAAACGTTTTCGCTACGTCGTCAGCCTCGAGGCGTTTATGAGTTATCCGGTCTCGACTTCCGAGGAGATCGCCTTTTGCCCGTTGCACGGGCTGACCGGAAGACTTTTCGCTTGAGGACGACCGCTGCGGAAAAGACTTCTGCCGGTGTCGGTTGCGTGTGGCAAGCCTGTGTATGGGGCGCCGTATGGATAGCTGCGGGAGCTGTATCCTGGGCGGCGTTTGAAACCAACGGCCCGAAAGTCGAGCGCTATTCGTATGAGGAAGCCACAGGCACAGAGGTAATTCCAATCGAGTATGCGATCGAAAGGGGCGAGCAGGTCGTCATCCGGGTGCAGCGCGGTGCGGAAGAATATTACAATCGGTGCGACGTATCGGGCGCCACCGTCGAGTGGCACTTTCGCGCAAAGTCCGCGGAGGTGCGCGCGCGCCGGGTGGACAACACTCTGGTGATCGAAGGGCTGCGAGAGGGCAAGGCGTTCAGGCAAAGCAGCGCCATAGACGGGGCGCTGTGGCTTCAGCCGCTCTCCTATGCCCTGCGGCCGTTTGCAACATCCGGGCGGCAGAGCCTGCAGTTCTGGTTCATTCGGCCTGACAATTTCGATCCGGTAAAAATGAAGGCCACCCGCGCCGGAAGCGAAGAAATCACCGTCGGCCAGCAGCGGTACCAATGCACCAAAATCGATATCTCACCCGCCGGGTTACTGTCTATCGTCTGGCGCGGCAGCTATTGGTTCAGAACATCCGACACCTTTTTTCTCCGGTATTCCGGAGGGGATCTGCTCTCCGGACCTGCTGACACGGTCATTCACATCCGTCCGGAGACCGGTCCGTGAAAAATTACCACGGTCAACAGGGCTGGGAAATGTTCTGGCTGTAGTCCTTCAGGATCGGCGTGTAGGCATCGTGAAAAAGGATGCTTGATATGATGAAATCGGATACTATCTGTCGGAGATTAAGCGGCGATGAGAAAACGGTTAGTTTTTTGCTTTGACGAGGCGAGTCGGCCGGGGAGAAAAAATTCAGAAAATGATGCGGTTTTGACCGCAGAACACCATTAAATCGGAAGTTTTGTCGACACAGGCGAGGGTCATGTTGAGCGCCTGGCCCATTTTTGCGGCCAGGGCGGTCGGCCGCGATTTGCTGATCATGATCGGCAGTTGCGCGCGCGCGGCTTTTTGAACCAGTTCATAGCTGATCCGCGAAGACAGCACCAGGATGCGAGCGTCGGAAAGTTTCCGGTTGATTAGAGCGTTACCGACGGCCTTGTCGAGCGCGTTGTGGCGCCCCACATCTTCGGCGAAAGCGATCATCTCCAGCTGCTTGTCGAAGATAATCGCCGCGTGCGAGCCCCTGGTTTTTCGGTAAAGCTTCTGGTTTTGGTAGAGTTGATCGATGCTCTCGAAAATTTTCTCGATCGCCACCTGGAAGCCGTCTTCGGCGGGCGTCAGGATCTGCTGCAGGTCTTTGACCAACTCCTTGCCGCAGATGCCGCAGCTGGTCTGACTGACAAAGGTTCTTCGACCAAGAAGCTCTTCGACTTTCTCGCGCCGTTGCGGTTTGAGCCGCACCTCGATGACATTGGGGTCCAGGTCCTTGCAATACCCGATGGTGTCGAAGTCATCGGCCGAGTCGGCAATCCCCTCCCCTAAACAAAACCCCGCCGCGTGAAACACTTCCTCGCCGGGTGTCCGCATCACCACGGAATAAGGTTTCCCGTCGATCCGGATCAGAAGCGGCTCCTCCCCGATCAAATCTTCGGGTTCGGTACGGGAAACGCCCTTTGACAACCGCATCACTTGAAAAGATTCGGCGTTTTTTCCGACGGTTTGCATTGGATAGTTGGGTCTGTTGAGTCAGTTGAGTCGGTTAGGTCAGTTGAGTCGATTGCGATCGGCGGTTACTGTCCGTGGGGCGAAAAATTTTTCGCCCTTACCGGTATCCCGGACCGAACCCGATGCCGAAGCCTTCTTGAAGCCACAAACCGTGATGGCACGGTGCGCCGCACCCCTGCAGCTTTTTTAGATCTTCGGCGGGATTGAAAACCACCTCTTACCGATTACTCTATGTACTTTGCTTTACCCTGTTCCTGACAATGACCCTTTCCTCTTCTGGGACGGGTGCCGGAACCGGCTCGCCGGAGATCTTCGTCACCGCCCCGAAACGGGAAGGGCACGCTTCGTAGCAGGTGCCGCATTTGATGCACGTTTCCTGGTCGATGACATGGATCCGGTTCTTGCCGCCGTCAATCGCATCCACCGGGCACTTTTTAAGGCAGATCATGCAGGCCTGGCACTTGGCCGGATCGATGTAATAGGATTCCACGTCGCGGAACAACTCCTCGATCTCGGCGTCGGTGAAATAGTCTTCGTATGGTGCTTCGGCTTCAATTCTCGCGGCCAGCTTTTCTCTTTTAACCATCTTGATGTAAGGAACGAGCTTTCGGGCGTCATCAATCCGGGCCTTCAGTTCGTCTGATTTTACTTCCTTTCCCGTGCCGAGCGGTCCCAGCTCTTTTATCTTTTTAACGAAATCATCCACGACTTCGGCAAAATGGAGTCCTTCCCCGGCCGACATGAATTCGACCCGCACCCTTTCGGGATCCATCCCGATGTGCGCCATAATCTTTTTACACAGAAGCACCAGGTTGAGGGCGTGGTAGTTTCCGTGGGTGATGTAGTTGCATTCATTGAGGCGGCAGCCACCGATAAACACGCCGTCCATTTGATTGGCAAAGGCCCGCAGGATGAATTCCAGGTCGACTCTCCCGGAACACATGACGCGAATAAGCCTGATTTCGGTCGTATATTGCAGTCTGGAAACTCCAGCCAGGTCAGCTGCGCCGTACGCTCACCAGTGGCACACGAAACCTAAAATTTTCGGTTTGAACCTGAGTCCTGCCGCCATTCCCCTCTCCCTTTCGTTGCGATGATCCGCTTGTTACATAATGAATTCATACCGCCGCGTCGATCTGGCACAAGATCTCGTCATCGGTAAAATGCTTCAGCACGATCGCCCCGGTTGGGCACAGTGCATTGCAGAGGCCGTCGCCCTTGCAGATGACCGGATTGACCAAGGCCTTTTTGCCCTGTTTCTGTTCGCGGAACTCTATGGCGCCGTAGGTGCAGGCCGTGATGCAGGCGCCGCAGCCGATGCACTTTTTCTCGTTCACCTCGCAGACGGAACCCGACACGGTGACGATGTCGTGCGAAAGCAGGGTCAGCGCCCGCCCCGCGGCACCGTACGCCTGGCTGAGCGCTTCGGGAATGTGCTTGGGATAGTGGGCCATCCCGCACAGGAAAACGCCGTCGGCGGCGAACTCCACCGGTCGCAACTTGACGTGGGCTTCCTGGAAGAAGCCGTCCGGGTTCAAGGGCAACTTGAACAGCTGGGAGATCCGGCGACTGTCCGCCGAGGGGATGACCGCGGCGGCCAGGGCCAGCAGGTCGGCGTCTATAACCAGCTGTTTGCCTAAAATGGGGTCGGTCACCGTGACTTTGAGAACCGCCCGGCCCTGCTCCGTGGCCGCCGCGACCCGGGGGGCATCCTCCGGGACCCAGCGGATGAATTTGACATCCTTGTCCGAGGCTTTGCGGTAGTAATCCTCGCTAAACCCGTAGGTACGCATGTCCCGGAAAAGGATGTAAATCTCCATCGCGGGATTTATTTCCTTCAGTTTCAGGGCGTTTTTTACGGAATGGCCGCAACAAACGCGGCTGCAGTAATTGCGGTCTTCATTCCGGCAGCCGACGCACTGGATCATCACCAGGGTCTGGGCGGCCGAAATCTTTTCGTCCCCGCAGGCGATCATTTCGCCCAACTCGAGGTGGGTCATGACCCGGTCATTTTCACCGTAAAGGTATTCGCCGGGTTTGTAGACGTCGGCTCCCACGGCAATGACCGCGGCGCCGTGCTTTATCTTTGTCTCGCCCTTTTCCGAAGACACGCGGGTGACGAAATTGCCGACATACCCCGTGGCTTCGGTGATGTCGGCCTCGGTGTAGACCTGAATCAAGGGGTGCCGGTACACTTTGCCGACCAGATCGCGCAGGTAAGTCTGAACGTCGAGCCCGTCCAGGGTGCTGTGGATTCTTCTGGCCGTTCCGCCGAGTTCGGTATCTTTTTCCAGGAGGTGCACCGTATGTCCCTGCCCGGCGATGGAAAGGGCGCAGGTCATGCCGGCCAGGCCGCCGCCGACCACCAGGGCGGCCTTGTCGACCGGCAGGTCGAATTCCTGCAACGGCTTCAGGGCGGCCGAGCGGGCGACCGACATGCGGGTGATGTCTTTCGCCTTCCGGGTGGCATCCTCCTTTTCTTTCGAGTGGCACCAGGAGCAATGCTCCCTGATGTTGGCCATATCGTAGAAGTATTGGTTGATCCCGCCTTCGCGCAGGGTGTCGCGGAACAACGGTTCGAGGGTCCTGGGGCTGCAGGCGGCGACAACCACCCGGTTGAGCCCCTTCTCCTTGATCATATCCGTTATTTCCTTGGCCGAATTGGTAGCGCAGGAAAACAGCTGTTCCTGCGCGTGCACCACGTTAGGCAGGGTCAGGGCGTATTCCACTGTGGCGGGGACATCGACGACCCGGCCGATGTTGGTGCCGCAATGGCACACGAAAACGCCGATCCGGGGCTCTTCTTCCGCCACGTCCCTTTCGTCCGGATAGACCCGCTCCCGGGTCAGCTTTTCGCGCCGGTAGTCGAGGAGTTCGCCGCATCTCGCGCCGGCGCCGCTGGCGGTGAAAACGGACTCGGGGATGTCCATCGGCCCCTGAAAGGCCCCGCTCACGAAAATCCCGCGGCGGCTGGTCGCCATCGGATCGACGGGATCGACCTTGCAGAAGCCGTGCGAATCCAGCTCTATGCCGAATTTTTCGGCAAGCTCGGCGTGGTTCGCGGGAGGATTCAGCCCGACGGACAACACCACCAGATCGAATTCCTCTTCCTTCACGCCGTCAGCGGCGGTGGCGTAGCGCAGGGTGACGTTATTGCTTTCCGGCAGCTCCTTGCCGATTGACACGTAGCTGCGGATGAACCGCACCCCGGCCAGCTTTTGACTTCTCTGGTAGAACCGCTCGAAATCCTTGCCGTAGGAGCGGATGTCGTTGTGAAATATCGTGCAGTCGGCCTCCGAATCGTGATCCTTGGTCAATATCACCTGCTTCTGGGTATAGGTGCAGCAGACGGCCGAACAATAGCTGTTGTCGCCGGGCGTAACCCGCCTCGAACCGACGCATTGGATCCAGGCGATCTTGCGCGGGTGCTTCTTGTCGGAAGCCCGCAGGATCTCGCCTTCATAGGGTCCGGTGGCACACATCAGCCGCTCGTAGTCCATGCTGGTGACCACGTTCTGCATCTTCCCGTAGCCGTACTCGCCCCTGGCCCTGGCGTCGAACACCTCGTAGCCCGGTGCTAAAAGGACCGCGCCCACCTTGACCTCGATCTTCTCCGGCGTTTGTTTCAGATCGATGGCGGCATTTTTGCAAACGCCCTCGCAAATGCGGCATTTTTTTTCTTTAAGGTACAGGCAGCTCTCGTCGATGTAGGCGATCAGCGGAATCGCCTGCGCGAAGTAAATGTGAACCGCCTTGTTCTGTGATATTTCCTGGTTGAATTGATCCGGATAGTGAACGGGGCAATACTCCACGCAGGTCGTGCAGCCCGTACAGTTTTCCTCGAGAATGTAGCGGGGTTTTTTCACCAGGTTTACCGTGAAATCGCCCGCCTGCCCCTCCAGGCTCTCGACCTCGGTGTAACTCAGGACCTCGATATTCGGATGCCGGCCGACCTCGACCAGTTTGGGTGACAGTATTCACATGGAACAGTCGTTGGTGGGATAGGTCTTGTCAAGCTGCGCCATGTGGCCGCCGATGGCCGGCGACTTTTCGACCAGGTAGACCTTGAAGCCGGCGGTGGCCAGGTCCAGGGAGGCCTGGATGCCGCTGATGCCCCCGCCGACAACCATGACGTCCCCGAAGTGCTGGTTTGTAAAGCTCCTGCAAAGCTGCTCTATCTGTTCTGTTTCCACTTTTCTTCTTTCCTTATCGGCTTTCCGCGGTTTACTAAATAACCTCCGCAACAATCTCAACAATGTCCCTGATCTCGATTTTTTCAGCGACATTCAGGGTCAACCGGCTGTCCTCGAAATTGGCGATGCAGTACGGGCAGGAAGTGGCCAGCACTTCGGCCCCGGTCTCGATCGCCTGTTCCAGCCTGAGGTCGGAGAATCTCTCGCCCTTGGGGGTCTCCATCCATATCCGGCCGCCGCCCCCGCCGCAGCACAGGCTGTTTTCCCGCGCCTCGGGCATCTCTTTCAGCTCCAGGCCGGGGATTGCCGTCAGCACGGCGCGCGGTTCGGAAAAAATGCCGTTGTGCCGCCCCAGGTAACAGGGATCGTGATAGACGACATTCTTGGTATATTTTCCGGTGACAGCGAGCCGCCCCTGATCGATCAGCTCGGATAGATACTGCGCCACGTGGACGATCTCGAAGTTGACCATGAATTCGGCATATTCGTTTTTGAAGGTGTGGTAGCAGTGGGGGGAGGAAACCAGGATCTTCTTCACCCCGTTTTCGATGAACGTTTTGATGTTTTCGCGGGCCAGGCGCTTGAAAAGGTCCTCGTTGCCCGTCTTGCGGATGCTTTCCCCGCAGCAGTTCTCCTTGGTGCCCAGGATCCCATAGGCGACCTGGGCGCGGTCGAGAACGGCGGCCGTGGCGACGGCCACCTTCTTCAGCCGCGGGTCGTAGCTGAGGTAGCAGCCCGGGAAATAGAGAACTTCCATGTCCTCGGTGAACGGCTTGACGGCCAGGCCCTTGGCCCAGTCGGCCCGTGTCTTGCGTTCTTCGCCCAGGGGATTGCCGGCCCCGCTCAGGCTGGCGCTGACGATGCGCAGCGGTTTGACGGAGTTGGGAAAAATGTCGTACTCCGTGGCGATTTTACGCAGGGCGACCCCGGATTCGATCTGTTTGACGTCCCGCGGGCACTTCTGCGGGCAACTGCCGCAGGTGGTGCACAGCCAGATCTCTTCGCTTTCGATGTCCGTCATGCCGAAGGTTGCCTCGCGAACGATCCTGCGCATGCTGAAGGCGCGGAAGCGATTCCAGGGGCAGACCGCATCGCACAGGCCGCACTGGTAGCACAACTTGAAGGCTTCGCCACCGTTGGACTTGATGACATCGATGATCTCTTTGAAGTCGGCGACATTTTCCACTGTTCTTCCCGATCCTTTTTACTCGGCTTGTGGTTCAGCCCTTCTTCGACTGCGACATCCGGGCCACGGCATCCATGATCTTCTGCAATCCGTATTTGTCGGCCAGGGACTCCAACCCGACCTCCAGCGCCTCCGGCTCCTCGGCTTCCTCGACTTCCTCTTCGCGCTCCTCGTAGATCAGGGCTTCGTTCAGGCACCACTGGACGCACAGGGGTTTTTCCTCACCCTCGCACATGTCGCATTTCAGCGGCAGGCCGGAATCGGGCTCCTTGAACTCGGTCCGCGACGGGCAGGCGGCCCGGCAGAAGGCGCACTCGTCGTATTCCTTGCCGTCGATCGTGTATTTGTCGCGGCCCATGCACTCGGCCGCCGCCTGCTCGCCGGCGTAGACAGGCACATAGATGTCCTTCAGCGGCTCGCGAATGACACGGATGCGGGACCGGGCCGGATTGTTGCTGCTGTATTTGGGCTGGGCGTGAAAGGCAGAGCAGATCACCTCGCAGGCGCGGCAGCCGTTGCATTTATCGACATCGATCCTGATCGTCTTGATGACTTTCTTTTTTTTCTCGGCCATGGCGGTGATCACCCCCTGTGTTTCAATCTTTTACTTCTTCTTCCACGGCTTCCTCGTTTGAGGCGGCCTCCGGCCCATCGGTCAGGATCCCGCGCCGCAGGAAATCCTCGCTGACGTAATCCAGGCCGAATTGCTTCAAGGACTCCGCGGTCGGAATTCCCTGGCTGTTCCAGCCCTTGAACGTGTAATAGGTGTCCAGGAGTTCCTTTTCCAGTTCGGGGAAACGTTTTTTCCAGTGGTTCTCGGGCGGCTTGTCGTCTTTTCGGCGCATGCCCCTGCGGATGTTGATGGCCCTGACCAGGGTCCGGTAGCGCTTGGCGGCCTGGGTCAGCTTCTCTTCATCCATGTCGATCCCGGCCCCGGCCGAGATGAATTTCGGGTAATTGTGGATGTGGTAGGGCGGCTTCAGGGGAAATGAGGACAGGCCGGCGCACATCCCCAGGGCGTCGTCGATGTAGTGCATACGCTCCTGCCAGTCGACGATGTCACAGGTGGCCTGGACGGTCGGGTAGTAAGGAATGGAGTTTTCCCCGCGCAGTTCCCAGTCCAGAAAGTATTTTTTAAACTTTTCATCGGGAACCTGGAACCAGTCCTTCACGAATTCTTCTCTCTGCTCTCTGGTCGGAAAAGGCGCCTGGGGAAACTGGCCTTCGATTTGAGTGATGTTGATCTTCTCGCCGGTGCTGTACATCAGGAAATAAATCGGATTGAGCATCGAGAGTTTGAGCGGCAGCTGCTCGTGTTTCTTGATGTTGTTGTGCGCATAGGCATCGGCGCCCTTGCCGATCTTTTGCGCCGCCCAGTGCGTGCCGTCGGCCAGAACATCGCCGATGCCCTCGCGCCGGACGATCCTGTCGAGCAGCCAGTAAAATCGCTCGTTGTTATCGGATGGCATTCCCGGAAAATCCTGGTCGGTTAAAATGCCGTTTTCATAAAGTTCGAGGGCAAAGGCCATGACCTGGGGCGCGGAGAATCCGTCCACGCCGTATTCCGTGGCCCGTTGCGCGATTCTCAGGCCAAAATCCAGGTCGGCCATGGCCGCCATGGTGTAGGTCAGTTTCGAAAAGCATTTCATCATGTAGGTTGGAAGTCCCGGCAGGGAAATTGTCGCCCCGCATTTCATCGGGCAGTTATAGCAGCTGATGAGCCGCGTGCGCGCATTGTGCATGGTCTCGGTCCACTTTTTCTCGACCTCCTCGGTCCAGAAATCTTTACGGCGGACGCGCGAGTTTCCCCACATGAAATTCTCGGTGTGCCACTTCTCGTCGTGGATGGCCATTTCCTGAGGCGAGCCGAGGCCGGCCAATATGGGCATCACCCCCGGAATCGGATTTTTTTCGCGGAACTTGATGTATTCCAGCACTTCGTTGCACAGCGCCATGAATTCGGCCGGCCGGGCCAGGTTGATGTCTTTGGTTCCGCGCACCGCTATGGCCTTCAGCCCTTTGTCGCCCATGACGGCCCCTATGCCGCCGCGACTGGCACTCGATCTGCCCTGCTCGATGGAGGCAAAGAAGACCCTGTTTTCGCCAGCCATGCCAATCGCCGCCACCTGGGCCTTGGGCTCCTTCAATTCCTGCCGGATAAGCTCGGCGGTTTCGACGGCGCCCTTGCCCTTCAAATGCGCAGCGTCGCGGATTTCCACCTTGTCGTTGTTGATCCACAGATACACCAGGTCGGGCGACTTGCCGCGCAAGATCACCTTGTCGTAACCGGCGTATTTCAATTCCGGCGCCCAGAAGCCGCCCATCATCGAGAACGCCATCAATCGCGTCTGAGGAGAAATGGTCGACACGATGGTGCGATTGCACCCGATGGCCGGGGTGCCGCACAAAAGGCCCGTAGCAAATATCAGAAGGTTCTGTGGCGAGAAGGGCTCGACCTCAGGCGGAACCCTGTCCCAGATCAGCTTGGCATTCGTGCCCAAGCCCCCGAGATACAGTTCGGTCAAACTCGGGTCGGTTTCCACCCTCTCGATATTTCCGCGGGTCAAATCAACTTCCAAATTAAACCCTGTTTCGGCGTACCTCATTTTATTCCCCTTCTAAAGGCTCTGAATCCGTGACATATTTTTTTAGGTCAGCAGCCCCAGCACTTGACGGAAATCATCCTCCACCCGTCAGGCTGGAAGTTGATTGTGAAGGTGCTTGAGGTTGTTCGGGCCGTCAATCGATGCGAATGATTTTGACCAGTTTGCCCACCCAATCCAGGGGCAGGTAGATCCGGCCGGCATTTCCGCCAGCCTTGACCTGCTTTTCGATAATCTCTTCTCCAAGGATGGTGAACCTCGCCTTGGGCAATCGGCCGGGTCCGTCCGGCCGCTCGCCGATTTGATTTTGGCTCGTTTTCGTCTTCAGGGCGACCCTGCTTTCCGGTGGGCGGAACACAATAATTTCCTTTCAGTCCGCCTCCGCCGGTGCTTGGATGGCCACCAGCCGAACTTGCGACGAGGCAAGGAAGCTGTGGAAAGAGATCGATTTTACTTGGAATTTGAGGGGCGGTCGTTGCGCTTCATTGGTGCCGCCGCTCCATCTCAGAAGCTATATATTAACTATATTGTAGCTATAAAGTAGTGATAAGCGGTTCCCCGGATCTTGTCAAGAAAAAAATTCCAAAGAAAGGCTAAGATCTGAAGGAGGCCCGGCAAACAAATGTACAGCCGGTTTCAGAAACCTCGCGGGATTTAAATTAAGCGGACAGCAACGTGGATCGGGATCAGGAGATACGGTTAACCACGGGAAAATCGAAACGATCCGACCGATATTCTGCCAGACGTCATTCGGAGGAACCGGGCAGGAACGCAAAGCGCAGCGGCTTTAGTGCGACCGGAATGGCGGCACGATTCGCACGCGGGGTGCGGACGGCCGCGCCGGGCAAGGCACCTCACCCGCACCGTCCGCGCCTTTCCGCGGCCGAAGCCGGAAAAAGAGGGCTTTCCGGCGACAGGTGAAGGTCGGTTGATTGCGGTCAGCGCGCAATCATGGCCCGCATCATGTCCCCGGCGTTTTCGGCGTGATCGGCGATCGAACCGATGGTTTCGGCCAGGCGCACCATGTGAAAAACCGTGACCGGATCCAGGGTGGAATTGAAGACCTTCTGCTTGATCTGATCCTCCATCACGTCGGCCGCATGCTCCTGCTGGCGCAAATTGCGAATGATGTCCTTGACCGCCACGCGCTGCTTTTCGGAAAAGTTGCTGAAATATTTGCGGGATTCACTGACCATGCGGCTCAGTTCCTCGATCGGCTCGACCACCGCGTCAACCAGCAGGAAAAATTCCTTCTCCAGTTCGTCCGGTATGCCCGGCTCGCTGCGGTAGGAAATCCAGTCCAGGGCGTCTTCGACGGCATCGAGTACCCGGTCCTGTTCCCGCAGGTAGCGAAACAGCTGAAACTTGTCCACCGGCATCAGGGTCCCCTTGGGCAGGTGCCCCCGTATTCGCCGTTTGATGACGTCGGCTTCGTGCTCGATCCGGTGAACATCCTGCCTGAATTCTTCAAAGCGCACGCACTCCTTGGAGACGTGGCACTCGATCGCCTGCTGAAAGGCCCAGGCACATTCCTTGACCTTTTCCGCATGCTCCTGCAGGCCGACAAAGGGCGATGCCATAAACATGGAGAGAAATGGGATCCGCATGACCTTGGCCTCCTTCTATAAAAAATAACCCAAAACCTTGAATATGACAATGCTGGTGAGCGCGGCCGCCGGGACGGTTAAAATCCAGTAGATGACGATCTGAAATATGATGCGGAAATTGACCGCTTCGAGGCCGCGCGCCAACCCGACACCCATGACGCCCCCGACGGCCGCGTGGGTGGTGGAAACCGGCAGCCCCAGCTTAGAGGCGATCAGCACCGTCGTGGCGGCTGCGAAATCGACCGAAAAACCGCGGGTGTTGGTCAGGGTGGTGATTTTGCTGCCGATGGTTTCCATGACCCGGTGGCCGGCCATCCCGATCCCGCAGGCGATACCGACCCCGCCGAAGAGCAGCAGGAAGGTCGGCACCGGCACCTTGTCTCCGATCCCGCCCGTCTTGACGATAAAATAGACCACCGCCAGGGGACCGATGGCGTTGGCCACGTCATTGGCGCCCTGGGCCAGGGCCACATAGCAGGAGGTGCCGATCTGGATGCGCCTGAAGACCTCTTCCTCCCCGCCGGCTGCATCGGCCTCGGCCAGATAGCGGACCAGAAGCCGTTTGCCGGCATATCCCAGCAGGCCGGCGGACGCCAGGGCCAGCAGGAGCGCGCTGGGTGTGCCGAGCGACAGCGAACTGCCGAGCGGCGTCTTGAACAGAAAAGAGAGCACGACCACGAAAACGGCTATCCCGATGAACCAGGGCGAGAGCCGCAGGGCTCTTCCGAAAGGGTCCGGCTTGGAAAGGATCAGGCCGACGATGATCTTGAACATGGCATAGCTGATCACCAGGCTGAACACCGGGGAGATGACCCAGCTCAGCACGACCGCCCCGAGCTTGTCCCACTGAATCACCGAAAAACCGCCGGCCATGACGCCGAAGCCGATCATCGCCCCGACAATCGAGTGGGTCGTCGAAACCGGCAAAGATCGCCAGGTGGCAAACGAGACCCACAGGGCGGCCGCCAGCAGTGCCGAAAAGGCGCCCAGCAGCGCCAGGTGCGGATCGTCCATGACCGCGGTCGAAACGATGCCCTTGCGGATGGTATCGGTGACATGCGAGCCGATGAAAACCGCACCGACGACATTCAATATTCCGGCGATGAAAAGGGCCTGGCGAATGGTGATCGCCTTGGCCCCCACGGCCGATGCCATCGAATTGGCCACGTCGTTGGCCCCGATGTTCCAGGCCATATAAAAACCGAAAATGTAACCGACGATCAGGATGGTGTATTCGGGTGCCATATCCTCAGCAGTAAATCCGGGGGTAAAAAGTGCAGAGGCACACGTTCTCTCTCGGGGCTGAAGTGCAGTTTTTCCAGATCCGCACGCCCGCCCGGTGCACCGGCTCGAATGTTAGAAATCTATTAGGAAAGGATGGGCGACCTTTAACATGGGCCATGCGCTAAATCAACGGCTAAATCGCCGGCGGCCGGTAAATTGAATCGAGGCGGGGCGGGCTACAAAAGAGGACATCCGGAGGGGGCGCTGAAGAATAGACCGGCATCAAGCCTGTAAGTCGGCCAGGGGTAAGTGAACCCTGAAGGTGCTCCCTTGTCCGAGCGAACTCTCGACGGTGAGGTGGCCGCCATGTGCCTGAACGATGTGCTTTACGATGGCCAGCCCGAGGCCCGTGCCGCCGAGTTTGCGACTGCGCGCCTTGTCCACGCGGTAGAAGCGCTCGAAGAGCCGCGGCAGGTGCTTGGTCGGGATGCCGGAGCCCTGATCGGCAAACTCGATGACGACCTCGTTTTCTATCCGGGCCGCGAGGATTCGGACTCGGCTGCCGTCCTCGCTGTATTTGACGGCATTGTCGATCAGGTTGACGAACGCCTGTTCCAGCAGGGTGGCATCCAGGTTGGCGGTCAGATCGTCGGCCGCTTCGACGCCGATGGCGATGCCCCTGGACGCCGCCTGGGGCTGGCAGACCTGAATGGCCGTGTGGATAACGTCTTTGATCCTTCCCGGGCGCAGGCGCACCTCTTCGGCGCCATTTTCGCGTTCCATGCGCGAGAGCGCCAGGAGGTCCTCGAGAATGGCGCCGAGCCGGTCAACGTGCTTGAGGATGATTCCCAAAAACCGTTCGCGTTCGGAGGCGTCTTCCACCTCCCCGTGCTGCAGGGTTTCGACGAAACCCTTGATGGCCGTCAGCGGTGTTTTGATTTCGTGGGACACGTTGGCCACGAAATCGCTCCTGACGTTCTCGAGGTGGCGCAGCTGGGTCACGTCGTTCATGACCAGCAGGGTGCCGATCTGGACGCCGTCCGAATCGTAGAGCGGCGAGCTGTGGATGTTCAGCGTGCGCTCTTCGGCACGGTAGAGGATGAAGTCGTCGGCGATGGTTTCCGACGTGCTCAGCACCCGGGTGACGAAACGCTGAATCGCCAGGTTGCGGATGACCTCCTGGATGTTGCGCCCTTGGACCTGCAGCGGATCGCAGTCGAACATCCGGCCGGCGGCCGGATTCATGCTGAGGATGCGCTCCGTGCGATTCACGGCGATGACGCCTTCGAGCATGCTCGACAAGACCGCCTCCAGCTCGTTGCGCTGCCGGAAAACAATTTTCATCCGGTCGTCCAGCTGGGCCGCCATGCGGTTGAGGGTGTTGGCCAGGCCGGCCAACTCCTCGGTGTCCGGAGCGGGCAGGCGATGGGCCAGGTCGCCGTCGGCGAAATGGGCCGCGCCGCGCTTGATCTCTTCGATGGGGCGGATGATGCGGCGGGCGACCGCCAGGCTCACGAGGGCCGCCAGGATCGCGATCACCAACCCGCCGAAGGCGATTTTGAGCCGCACCGATGTCAGCGCTCGGTCCAGGGACGTCAGCGGCACGGAGGTCCGTATGACCGCCTGCACGCGCTGGCCGTTTTTCACCGGAACGGCGACATACATCATTTTCTGATGAAGGGTATCGCTCGAACGGATCGAGGTCTGCGTCACGCCCTGCAGGGCGCCGGCCACCTCCGGCCGGTCGGCGTGGTTGTCCATGAACTGCGGCGTTTCCCTGGAATCACCGATGACCGTGCCCTCGGGCAGTATGACGGTGATGCGCGTGTCCGAAAGTTTGCCGGCCTGCTTGATGACGGCATCGACGGCTTCCGCCTGTAAAGGGCTGAAAAGGCTGATGACCTGATCCTTCAGCAGCAGGGCACGGGCCGCGAGGTCATGTTCGGTTTGATTCAGGTAAAAACGCCCCAGTTCATTGGACGCATACCAGGTGACGGCCGTCAAGGACCCCAGGATGATCAGCAGGTAAGCCGGGTAGAGCTGCCATATCAGGCGTTTGTTTTTCTTCATGCCGTCTCCCGAAACCGATACCCGACCCCCCTGACCGTCTCGATCCAATGGCCGTGCTGGCCGAGTTTCTTTCTCAGGCCCACGATCTGGACGTCCACGCTGCGGTCGGTCACCGGATAATCGTCCCCGCGCACCGCATCCACGATCTGCGACCGCGTAAAAACCCACCCCGGGCGGCGGGCCAGATTGAACAGCACCTGGAACTCAGTGTAGGTCAACTCTACCGGCCGGCCGGCGACGGTCACGCCGCGGGTCCCGGCGTTGATCTCGAAATCGTGGATCTTGATCATCGTCTTGTCGTCGATCGGATCGGCCGTCTTGCGGCGCAGAACGGCCCGAACCCGTGCGATCAGGATCCGCGGGCTGAACGGTTTGGTAATGTAATCGTCGGCGCCCAGTTCTAGGCCGGCAACGATGTCGGGCTCCTCGCCCTTGGCCGTCAGCATCACGATCGGCACGCTGCGGGTCTTGGCGTTGTCGCGGAGCTTGCGCGTCACTTCGAGTCCGTCGATACCGGGCAGCATCAGGTCCAGAATGATCAGATCGAAGGCATCGGATCGGACCATCCTGAGCGCCTCCTCACCGGTCAATGCACTCTCGATGCGGTAGCCGTCCTTGTTGAGGTTGAAGCGCACCAGCTCGATGATGTCTTCCTCGTCGTCAACGACCAGAATTTTTTCTTTTGCCATTTTAAACCGTTTCGCTCCTGGCTGACACCGGGTTAGATTTTTTCAGAACCCGACTGAGTGCAAGCATCCCGTGACGGCAATCAATGGGATTCAAAACCCCGAACCCGTAACCCATAGATGGAAACTTGAAACTGGAAACTTGAAACTCGCAATAAGGAACGCTAATCGCTCCAAATCTCATTGCTCGAAGGAATAGATGCCTTATTTCGCTCATTTCGTACCCGAAACACCAAATACCAAACACCAGACACACCTTGAAACCCGCAACCCGCACCCTTTCAATTTTCAAGATGTTTACCGTAACAATGTTATCAATGTGTTAGGGTAGTGTTATATTAATATGAGCGCCGTTTTCATGCCGGTATTGGTTGGCCTGAAGAGACATAACCGTTAACGTAAAAAAAAGAGAAGTATATTTCATGTTGACGAACATCTCAATATGAGATAACCCGCCATCATGTACATCATCACCCGGAAGCGTTTATTCGAATTTGCTAAAAAGCATCCCGATTGTTCCACAGCACTTGAAGCTTGGTATCGGATCGTCAAACACACTGATTTCAATTCATTTGCCGATCTTCGGGAAACTTTTCCGAGTGCTGATATCGTGAGCGATTTAACGGTTTTCAATATTGGTGGCAATAAAGCTCGCTTGATTGCGGCCATACATTACACGACTCGTCGGATTTATATTCGGCATGTTCTAACCCATACTGAATATGATCGAGGTTCCTGGAGAAAATGATGACTACCGATCTAAAAGAAATTACAAAAGTCTGGCCTGACATCCAGCCCATTTTTTCTGTGCCCCACAATGAAAAAGATTACCTTAAATTGACCAATTTTCTCGACCGCCTGATCGATGAAGTGGGGAACGACGAAAATCACCCGTTAGCTTCTTTGATGGAGACAATCGGGACGCTGATCGAGACATATGAATCCCGGCATGTCAGAGAAAAAGAGGGCCATGCGATAGACGCCTTGAATGCGTTAATGGAAGGATATGGCCTCAAACAATCGGATTTGTCCGAAATCGGCAGCCAGGGAGTCGTCTCGGAAATTTTATCCGGGAAGCGCCGGCTGAATGTCCGTCAAATAAAAATATTGAGCAACCGTTTTAGGGTGTCTCCAGCCGTTTTTATCTAGTTTCCGTCCATAAATGGCCCTTTTCCGCAATTTCGGCGTCAATCGGCGGAATCGCTTGTGCGATATACAGGAAGTATGCCTCCGCGCAATTCCTTGAATTCCTTGAACTTGCGAAAAATTGCACGTTTCTGGATCGGAAACATATCGGGGTGTGGAAAAAAGTTTCCGTTCAACCACTATCAAGATTATCGGTTCAAACCGTCGGCGTCGCTTCCGGCAGACGGCGGCGGCAGGCGACGGCGAAGTCCTCGGGGTAGTGGCCGTTGATCCAGCGCAGCTGGGCCTCGCTGAAGGCCCCCGGCGATTCGGGCAAGCGGGGCAGAAACGCATAGAGCAGCCGCTGGTCGTCATCGGCGCAGTCGAAGCGCCTGGCGTATTCGATAACGGTGATCATTTTGGCTCCCAGCGCGGTCAGTATTTTCATACTGATCAGGATGGCCCGGTCCAGACTCGCCCGGGTCACCTCGTCGGTTTCGAGAATATTGCCGACCGGTTCGAGGGTCATCACTTGCAGTTCCCACTGGGAGGTTTGCGCCTTGGGCACAAAGATCATCACCTGCCCGTCTTCGTAAACCACCAGGCTGCTTTCCCGCGTGGTGTCGCCATCCATCCGCCGGTTTGAGCGGATGGCCGCAATGTAGGTTTCGAAAAACGGCCGGCCGGTCGAGCGCCGGTACTGCCGACCGAAATCGCGGATCAAATCGCCGCAGCAATAGGCTTCGAGGACATGGTCCGTCGCCGGGTTGCCGTTATCGGCTGAAACAGCGGCCGGAACCAGGGCGTACTGCTGGTGGATCTGCTGGTGGGAGGCATGCAGCCGGTAGCGGCTGGGAGAAAAGTCGAACCCGAAATTCCAACCCCACAAGGTGCAGGCAAAGCCGGGTCGGGCGGGCGCGTCACCGCACCGCAGCGAGTCCATGATCCCGCGGCGCAAGGCTTCCAAGGCTTCGGGCGCCAACGGCCCTTGCCCCGCGGGGAGTTTAAGCCCCAGGTCCCGGGCGACGCGCGTGTATGTCCGCTGGTAGTACAGGTGCCGCATGCCCACCACGTCATCCCGGGTAAGGTCTTTTATCTGGTAGCGCACGGCGTCATCGGCCATGTTGGCGGCAAAATGGCCCCAGGGGATGTAGCTGTTGCGCCGCAGGTATTCGAAGACATGGCTGCCGGAAGCGGCCTTTTGCCAGTCGGCCGTGATCTCGCTGCCGCCCTGTGCGCCGGGCCGCAGCACCATCACCGCTTTGTAGTCGTTTGGCAGATGCACGTTGTTGGCCAATGCCTCGAATACCAGGTGGTTGCGGATCACCGCCTGCGGCCGCGCGTTTCCCTCGGCCGCGTAGGATAGTCCCACCGGCCGCCCGGTTGCCGCATCGTGCACGAAATCGCAGCACTGTTCGGCCAGTCGGATGAGGTCCTGCGGGTCGGTGGCGGTGACGGCCAGGCTCAGCTGCAGGGGCTCGGGCAACGTCTTAAAAAGTTGATCGAGCCGGTTGGTCGAAGTTGGGTCGACCTCGTCACCCGTCCACTGCCGCACCAGGTCCGTAAAAGACCAGGCCTGCGGTTCCGGCAGCCGGATGGTCGACGGGTCGCGGGCTTTTGCATCGGCCCAGCTTTTTAGAATGTAGGTGGTGCCCCTGAACGGGAACGCGTTGGGGATCTCAAAGATCCACTCCGCGCCCGTTTCGTCGATGTCGCCCGCGGGAAAGTTGGCGTGGTTGGTCACCGGCCGGCCGTCGCCGTCGGTGCCCAGCACCCGTATCCGGTCGGCCTGCCGCAGATTGTTCACCCGGAAATGGGGCCTGTGAACGCCGTAAATGAAGTGGCCGGAGTCCGCCACACACGTTCTCGGGCTCATGTACTCGCCTCCTCTTTCAAGGGTCGTGCCCATTTGCGATCTTTTTTTAGGCACTTCCGAGTGTCCGATTCATAAATGCGGAAGGCCATTTTTATTGAAATTTTACATAAAAACAAGGATTTTTGCCGCAATCGGCCTGTTCGAGCCCCAACCGGTACAAGTATTTATACTTGTATTTAATACATACAAGTTATATAACTTGTAAATCTGATTGGATGACGTCACCCTTTAGATGACCGTAGAGGATCTTGACCCGTGGAAGTCGTCCCCGGAAAAAAGTATGCGGTGATCACCGGCGATATCGTCAACTCACGTAAATTTTCCGAAGAAGCGCGCCGGGACCTGCACACCGTGATGATGGCAGGGGCAAGGGCGCTGCGTGCGGTGTTCGGCGAGACGGTGCCGCTGGAACTGGAGACCTTCCGCGGCGATGCCTGGCAGGTGGTGGTCGCGGCACCGGCGCGGGCGCTGCGGATCGGTTCCTTTTACCGCGCTTTCCTGCGGGCTGGAATCAGCGGCGTCAAGGCCGATTCGCGCCTGGCCATTGCCGTGGGGACCATCGATTTCATCCCGGACGGCAAAGTTTCCAGCGGCGACGGCGAGGCCTACCGCCTGTCGGGTAGTCTGCTCGAGCGCATGCCCCGGCAGCAACGCCTTGCTTTCGGCTGCGCTCTGCCCCGGGCGAACGGCCGCCTGGCCGCCCTGGAAACCGTTATACAGCTGATGGACTTTCTGGCCGCCGGCTGGTCAGGAAAACAGGCGCAGGCCGTGACGGGCGCCCTGCAGGGATGGACCCAGGAAAAAATCGCCACCGCCTGCTGGCCGCAGCCCATTACCCAGCAGGCCGTCGCCCAGCATCTCGATCGCGCCGGCTGGCACGCTTTCGAGCGCGGCCTGTTGTTTTACGAGGACACCCTCTCGACCCTGTTAACCCCCTGAAACGGATTCCCAGTCATTTCTATAATTACAAGTATATTAGCTTGTTAAGCTTTATTACAAGCGAAAAAGGTTGTAAACTGCCATGGGTAATCTCATGACTCCCCAAGCCCTCTCCCTGTTCAGCCTTCTCCTGGCCGGCCACATCGCCGGTGATTTCCTGTTGCAGACCAAAACGGTGGCGACCCGCAAGAACCGCTGGGCCCCCTTGAGCCAGCATGCCGCCATCGTGGCGGGATTGAGTTATCTTTTGTGCGGGGCCTGGCGGCATTGGGAGATCCCGGTGGCAATTTTTCTGAGCCACGCCCTGATCGACCGCATCAAGGTGAATACCGGCGGGAAAACCACGCGGGCTTTCGTGGTCGACCAGCTGGCCCATGTGGCCATCACACTGGCAACGGCAATTGGCGTGGTGCGCTACGGGGAACCGCTGTCGCTTTTCTGGGTGCAGCAGTTCGGTCCGGCCTTCGTCAAAATCGTCGTATTTGCGGCCGGCGGCGTCGCCACCGTCCGGGCGGGCGGCTTTTTGATCGGCCTGGCCGTGCAGCCGCTGCTGGCGCAGTTCACCGACGCGCAGCCGCCCGCGGACCCGGGTTCCTCCATGAGCCTGACGGCGGCACCGGGTGGCGGCCTTCTGGGCGGCGGCCAGCTGATCGGCCAACTCGAGCGCGCCCTGGTGTTTCTGTTTATCATGATGAATCAGCCGACCGCGGTGGGCTTTCTGATCACGGCCAAATCGATCTTCAGGTTCGGCGACATCCGTGAGCATCGCCAGATGATGCTGGCCGAGTACATCATCATCGGAACCCTGATGAGCTTCGGCTACGGCATCTTTATTTCCTACCTGACCAAGATCCTGCTCGAAATGCTTCCGGCGTAACTGTGGGGCGTCTGACCGATTTGACGAAGACTGCTTTCCGTCCAGCGGGTGCTGCAATATGATGTGATAGCAGACACTTAGTAAATGCAGGCATCTAGAATTGACAGTACTTCCGCCAGCAATTGATCGCTGGCGTGTGCGATGCGCTTCGCGCGGCGAGATCGAAAATCGACGGATTTAACCTGCTCGACCATGATAAAGCCCGTGAGTTTGCTGCTTTCCGGGATTGGGACGTGAAAAGGAAAACCGCGCTCTGTACGAGTAATCGGGCACACAAAAGCTAACCCGGTGCTGCGAGTGTTCCAGCCATCCACCGCTGTCATTTTCAAAACCCACATCTGCTCTACTCACCGCAGCCGTGCCGCCGGAATTGGTCGCCAGGCCGCCATGGCTACCACAGCCGCATGCCCAACAGTCCGAGTTCGAACAGGAGGTAAAGCGGCACGCCCATCAGGGCCATGTTGAAGATATCAGGCGTCGGCGTCAGGACGGCGGCCACGATGCTGATGGCCAAAACGGCGTAGCGCCGGTAGCGGGACAGCGTCCCGGCGCCGACCAGCCCGATGCGGCCGAGCAGCATCATGGACAGCGGCAGCTCGAAAATCAGTCCGAAGCCAAACACCATCAGCAGGCAAAAAGAAATGAATTTTCTGACCGAGATCAGGGCCGTGATGCGCGGGGCCTCGAAGCTCAGCAGAAACTGAATGCCGTAAGGCAGGGATACCAGCAGGCTGAAGGCCGCGCCGGCATAAAACAGCAGGATCGACGCCACCCAGAAAAAGACCATGGTCTTGCGGCGCAACGTCGGAAACAACCCCGGCAGGGGCGCCAGAATCGAATACAGCACGAAGGGGATGCTCGCGAACACCCCCGTGCCCAGGGCCAGGGTCAGGAAGGCGAAAAATGTCTCGGGGATGCCGTAGGCCACCAGTTTGACGCCCGTCAGGCGCTGTAGGAAACGAACGATCGGTTCGGCCGCCAGGTAGCCGCCGACGGAAAAAACGGCCACCAGGACGCCGGTACGGATCAAGGCGGACCGTAGCGCTTCGAGAAAAGAAAGAACTTCCTGCGGGTTCTGTGCATTGGGGTGCATGGCGTTCATGTGTCACCCGACCGGTTTACCCGGCCGGTTTCGTTATTTTTTACAAAAATCCGGCAACCGGCACACGGGCATCCCCACAAAAAAAGGATCCGGCACTGAAAACGGGATCCTTTATCATCACAGGGGTGGCGCGGCCTGGCGTCCAACCAGCGGCCTTTAAGTCAGCCGGTGAATTGTTCAAGCAATGATTTCAATCGCTTACAATATTTTAAAACAGTTAGGCGAATTCGAAATGTACCGGATTCAGCTGAAAAGTCAAGATGAAACCCGGTTCGGCCCGCATCCGCGATGCCCCTCGGCGCGCAAGGGCGGAGGAATCCCGCAAGATGCGGCCACAGAACGAATCTTGCGGATCCTTCCACGATATTCTATTCTCTTCCGAAAAAATCACCGGCGCCATCGATCGTCAGGGTGGTCGGACGGCGTCAAAGATCGACAGGGGAGAGGAAAAAATGGACTGGCAGAATCGGTATGCCTCAAAAGTGGTCGACGCGCAGGCGGCAATTTCCAAAATCAAGCGCGGCAGCCGCGTGTTCATTGGCACGGGCTGCGGCGAACCCCAGCATCTGATCAGAGTCATGGTCGCCGAGCGGAGCCTGCAGGACATCATGCTCTATCAGATGCTGTCTCATACCCTGTCCCGATTCGTCGATTCCGACTCGTTTCTCGCGCGGTTTTCCCTGAAACTCTTCTTCATCAGCCGCTCCATGCGCCAGGCGGCGTTCGACGGTAAAATCGACTACATCCCGGCTTACCTGTCCCAAATCGCCGGCTTCTTTTCCAGTCGGCGCATCGGGCTCGATGTCGCCCTGATCCAGGTCAGCCTGCCTGACAGGTTCGGCTACTGCAGCCTCGGCGTGTCGGTGGATATCACCCGCGCGGGACTGGAGAATGCGCGGCTGGTCATTGCCCAGGTCAACACCCACATGCCGCGGACCTGGGGCGACAGCTTCGTTCACGTGGATGACATCGATTGGCTGACGCCTTATGACGAACCGCTGGTGGAATCCTTTCCCACCATCCCGGACAACGATGTCTCCCGGCGGATCGGCCATTTTGTGTCGGCCCTGGTGGACGACGGCGCGACCCTTCAGGTGGGATTCGGTAACCTGCCTTACCACATTTTAAAGTACCTGGCAGACAAGAAGGACCTCGGCCTGCACACGCAAATGATCACCGACGGCTTCCTGCCGCTTTTCGACCGGAAAGTGATTACCAACAGGAAAAAGACGCTGCTGCCGGAGCGGGTCGTCACCTCCCTTTGCATGGGCTCACAGAAGCTTTACCGCTATGTGGACAACAACCCGGCCTTTTACTTCCGATCCTCGGATTTCGTGAACGACCCGCTGGTCATCGCCCGCAACGACAACCTGGTGACCATCAGCTCGGCCCTGGAGGTCGATCTCACCGGCCAGGTCTGCACCGATTCGGTCGGGCACCTGTTTTACAGCGGCATCAGCGACCAGGTGGATTTTTTGCGGGGCAGCGCCCTGTCGAAAGGCGGTTTTTCCATCATTGCGCTGCCGTCGACCGCCAGGGGCGGTCAGGTTTCCCGCATTGTCGCCAGCCTGAGCGAAGGTGCGGGCGTCGCCACCACGCGCGGCGATGTGAACTTCGTCATCACAGAGTACGGAATCGCCGAACTCCAGGGCAAGAGCATCTACCAGCGGGTCATGGAACTGGCCCAGGTCGCGCATCCCAAGTTCCGCGAGGAACTGGTGGACGTTGCCCGCAAACGCCATTACATTTTCGGCGACCAGCTGCCCCCGTCCACGGATGACTTGATGTTCATCGAAGGCTATAAGAGTTCCTGCACCTTGAAAAACGGCCGCACCGTGGAATTTCGGCCGCTGCTGCCCTCGGATGAGTTCGCCTACCGCAACTTCTTCTATTCGCTGCAGGAAGAGACCATATATTTTCGTTTTTTTTACAAACTGCGCAACTTCACCCACGAAGCCGCCCAGAAACAGTGGGCGAGCCTCGATTACAGACACACGGTTTCCATCATCGGCTTGGCGCGCAGGGGCGGCCACAAGGAAATCGTCGCCATCGGCTCCTATGCGAAGGCGGCTCATCAGCAGGCCGAGGTGGCCTTTGTCGTGCGGGAGGACTACCAGGGACAGGGCCTGGCGTCAAAGCTTTTAGAATTATTGGAGAAAATTGGCAGAATGAATGGGTTTACCTCCTTTACGGCCACGGTCCTGCGCGAAAACGCCGCTATGCTCAAGGTGTTCAGGAACCGCTACCCCAACTGCCGATTGGCATTCGGCACCGGCAGTGAGGTCTCGGTCGACATGGACTTTGCAGACACCGGCACGCCTGTAAGAAAGAATCTGACATAAAAATCAGAAGCCGCCTGATATACAGCATTTTTGGGCCTATGGTATTTCACGCCGACAATCGGGCGCAGGCGCCCCGGACGACAGACGCAAAAATACAACAAGAGGAGAGGCAAATGAAAAAGGGCATTTTAATAGCACTGGTCGCCGCCCTGGCGATCGCCAATTCGTCAGCCGCGATGGCCGAACCCATCATCATTAAATTCAGCCATGTGGTGGCCGTGGACACCCCGAAGGGCGAGGCGGCCGAATACTTCAAGAAACTGGCCGAAGAGCGTACCAATGGGGCGGTGAAGATCGAAGTTTACCCGAACAGCCAGCTTTACAAGGACAAGGAAGAAGTAGAGGCGCTCCAGATGGGCTCGGTACAGATGCTGGCGCCGTCTCTGGCAAAGTTCGCTCCGCTGGGCGTCAAGGAATTCGAACTCTTCGATCTGCCCTTCCTTTTCGATGGCTACGCCGAGTTGCACAAGGTGACCATGGGGCCGGTCGGCAAGAAGCTGCTGGTCAAGCTGGAGCCGAAGGGAATTCTGGGCCTGGCTTACTGGGACAATGGTTTCAAGGTGATGAGCGCCAACAAGGCGTTGAGGATGCCGGCCGACTTCAAGGGCTTGAAAATGCGGATTCAGTCCTCCAAGATTCTCGATGCCCAGATGCGCGCCCTGGGTGCGATTCCTCAGGTCATGGCCTTCTCCGAGGTTTACCAGGCGCTGCAGACGGGTGTCGTCGACGGCACGGAGAACCCACCGTCAAACCTCTACACCCAGAAGATGTTCGAGGTGCAGAAGTATGTGACCGTATCCGACCACGGCTATCTCGGCTATGCGGTCATCGTCAATAAAAAGTTCTGGGAAGGGTTGCCCGCCGATATTCGCACCCAGCTGGAGGGCGCCATGCAGGATGCCACCAAGTTCGCCAACGATATCGCCAAGAAGAAGAACGAAGAGGACCTGGCATCGGTAAAAGCTTCCGGGAAAAGCGAGATGATCACGCTTACCCCGGAAGAGAAGGCCGCCTGGAAAAAGGTGCTGCTGAAGGTCCACACCGAGATGGCGGATCGCATCGGCGCCGATCTGATCCAGGAAGTTTATACGGAAATCGGCTTCAAGAAGTAGGTCGTCAATCCACGGATAAACTCATATAAAATGCCGATCCACGCTTGTGCATCGGCATTTTATGTGGAGCGGGCGCCCACAAAATAATCTTCTCAGGAGCGGCAAGAGCATGGCAAAATTCGTGCAGGGGATGCTGAAATTTCTCGATCACCTGGAAGAATGGCTGGTCGCCTCGCTGATAGGCGCCGCCACCGTGATCATTTTTCTTGCGGTCATACACCGTTACGCCAGTGGCTGGCCGATCCCCGGGCTGCAGGACTGGCTGCTGTCGCTCAACATGAGCTGGAGCCAGGAACTTTGCATTTACATGTTCATCTGGATGGCGAAGTTCGGCGCCGCCTACGGGGTGCGCACGGGAATTCATGTCGGCGTCGATGTCTTCATCAACAGTTTACAAGACAAAACCCGCGCCAAATTCGTCGTCATCGGGTTGAGCGGCGGCGCGCTTTTTACCGGGATCATCGGCACGCTCGGCCTCAAGTTCGTCTGGGAAGTGGGATTGCGCTATGCCGTGGCATCGACTTTCGGGTTCAACTGGCCCGATCTGACCGAGGGGCCGGTCTCCCCCGACCTCGAATGGCCGGTGTGGATCTTTTATTCGGCGGTTCCTCTCGGTTCCTACCTGATGTGCTTCCGCTTCCTGCAGGTGATTCGAAATTTCATCCGCAGCGGCCATTTACCCCACCACGATGCCGGGCATGTGGACGGCCTGGATGACGAGATTCCCATCGGCGCCGAAGATGGCCTTCATCCGGCCGGGCTGCCAGGAGGAAAAGCATGAGCGCACTGATTATCTTCGGACTTCTGGCTGTGTTGATGTTGACCGGCATGCCGATCTCGATTTCTTTGGGACTGACGGTCCTGATCTTTCTCTTCACTATGACCAACGTTCCGATCGAAGCGGTGGCCTTGAAACTCTTCACCGGGATCGAAAAATTCGAGATCATGGCCATCCCCTTCTTCATCCTGGCCGGGAACTTCCTGACGCACGGCGGGGTGGCGCGGCGCATGATCAATTTCGCCACCGCCATGGTGGGCCACCTGAGCGGCGGACTGGCCCTCGGCGGCGTGCTGGCCTGTGCGCTGTTCGCCGCGGTCTCCGGCTCGAGCCCGGCCACGGTTGTGGCGATCGGCTCGATCCTGCTTCCGGCAATGGTCAAACAGGGGTATCCGATGAAGTTCGGCGTCGGCGTCATCGGGACTTCCGGCGGCCTGGGCATCCTGATCCCGCCCTCGATCGTCATGGTCATCTACGCGGTCTCGACCAACTCCTCGATCGGCAAGCTGTTCATCGCCGGCATCGTCCCCGGCGTGCTCCTGGCAACGCTGTTGATGATCGTGACCTGGTTCGTGGCCAAATCCCGCAAATATCCCCGTCTGCCCCGGGCGAGCTTCGCCACCATGCTGCGCACCTTGCGCGAAAGCATCTGGGGATTGCTGCTGATCGTGGTGGTGATCGGCGGCATTTACACCGGCATCTTCACCGCCACCGAAGCCGCGGCGATGAGCGCGGTCTATGCCTTCGTCATCGCGGTCTTCGTCTATCGCGACATGCCGCTGCGCGCGGTGCCCAAGACCCTGCTGGCTTCGGCCAACATGTCGGCGATGATCCTTTACATCATCACCAACGCGGTTCTTTTCTCCTTCCTGCTCACCTCCGAGCAGATCCCGCAGCATCTGAGCGAATGGATCACGGGCATGGGTTTCGGCACCTTCGGTTTTCTGGTCATGGTCAACCTTCTGCTTCTGGTGGCCGGCAACTTCATGGAACCCTCGTCGATCCTGCTGATTACCGCGCCGCTGCTCTTCCCGATGGCGATGCACCTTCACATCGACCCGATTCACCTCGGTATTCTCATGACGGTCAACATGGAGATCGGCATGATCACCCCGCCGGTGGGGCTCAACCTGTACGTGGCATCGGGAATTTCGCATCTCGGACTGACCGAAACCACCAAGGCCTGCCTGCCGTGGATCCTGGTCATGCTCCTGTACCTGATGCTGATCACCTACGTGCCGGCCATATCCCTGTGGCTGCCGACGATGCTGTTTAAGTAGAAAAGGTGTCATTTACCCGCGCATGTGCGGCGTCGCCCAGGAAAGGAAACATGTCATGCTTCTGCCCAAGGTTGCGATAAAAAAAATCCTGTTTGCCACCGATTTGTCGGAAGGTGCCCGCCAGGCGCTCGCCTATGCGGTCAGCCTGTCCAACAGGTACGGGGCGCCCATCACCATCTTGCATGCGCTGGAGGAATCCGCCGGTGTGTCGGCGGCCGTCATGTACCACATCGGCCCCGATCTGTGGAACGAGATAAAAAAGAAACATGAAGACACCGCCAGAAACGTGATCATCGCCAAACAGCGCGAAGACGATCCGGCCGTGAAGGAGGCCTTGCACCACTATTACAACGAGGTTTCACAAAGTTTCGAAGAACAGGCTTTCACGCTGGAGGACGTGGTGGTCAAAAGAGGCCGTCCGGTCGATCTGATCGTCGAAACGGCCGAGCGCAGGCGGTGCGACCTGATCGTCATGGGAACCCGGGGCCAGGGCGGCCTGACGCAAATGATGCTTGGCAGCACCGCCCAGAAGGTGTTGAAAAGATCGAAAATCCCCGTTCTGGTCGTGTGCCCCCAGCCGGCTCCTCCGGCATGAGATGCCTGATTCCCTTCGCCCTCCGCTGAGAATGCCATACCGTCACGATAACGGTTAAATAGGGGATTTTGCATATTGATTTACGGCGCGGACAATTTTATGATCGAAGCCATCATTATAACCGCATCGGTCAACCTCCGATAACGGAAGCGAGGTCTCGATCATGAACCGGAAACTCACCCAAGCGCTTGTGGCCCTGTGGCTGTCGCTCGTCCTGGCGGCCTGCAGCACCGTGCCGATCACCGGCCGGCGCCAGCTCGACCTGGTGCCCTCGGATCAGATCATGGCGATGAGTGCCGACCAGTACAAGCAGTTCATGGCCGAGCACGAGGTGGTCACCGGCACCGAGGAATCGCGCATGGTGAAACGGGTCGGCGAGCGGATCAGCGCCGCCGTCGAGAAATTTCTGGCCGAACATGGCAAGGCCGACCTCGTTAAAGATTACAAATGGGAATTCAACCTGGTCAAAGACCCGAGCGCCAACGCCTGGGCGATGCCCGGGGGCAAGGTGGTGGTGTACACGGGCATTCTGGAAATCACCCAGACCGAGACGGGCCTGGCCACGGTCATGGGACACGAGATCGCCCATGCCGTCGCCCAGCATGGCAATGAACGGATGAGCCAGGGACTGCTGACCCAACTCGGCGGCGCCGCCCTCAGCATCGCGCTGTCCCAGAACCCGTCGCAAACCAACGATCTGTTCATGGCGGCCTACGGGCTCGGCACGCAGGTCGGCGTGTTGCTGCCTTACAGCCGCCTCCAGGAATCCGAAGCCGACCGCCTGGGACTCATCTTCATGGCGATGGCCGGATACGACCCCCGCAAAGCCGTCGATTTCTGGCAGCGGATGGAAGCCAAGAGCCAGGGCGGCGCCCCGCCTGAATTTTTGAGCACCCACCCCGCCCATCAGACCCGCATCGAGCGGATCAAACAATACCTACCGGAAGCGATGAAATATTATCGCACGTAGCCTCACACGGCCCTATTCATCGTTCAATTCCAAAGAAATTTTCAATGCATTTTCAAGAAAATACATTTTTTCAGGGGAGAGTTTGCCGACATAATCCGTCAACATGCTTTTCGGCAGACTGATGAGTTCATCGCAATGAATGCCACTGTCATGCTTTAAACCTTCATCGATTCCGACGGCAACCTGTGTAGAAAGACCGGTATAGGTTGTGTACACCGGCGCACAGATTACCGTCGAGAAACGGGAATCTATCAGAATCTGACGACTGACGATTACAAATACGCGAAATTTTTTAGGATCATGCGACGACGGTCGCCTGACCCTGCACAACTCACCGCGTGTCACAAGGGGACCTGGTAATTGAGGACATCTTCCGCCTCTGCATTGAGAGAGGCCGCATGGCGGTTTATAAGGTCAAGTTCTCTTTGATCGGCCTCTTTTCGCGCCAACAGAGCGATAAACTTACGCGCCGCGGTTTCAATAAATTCCGATCGGCTTCTGTACTGACCGACGTATAGGTCGATAGCTTCCAGCACGTCACTCGACAGTGTTATAGATGTCTTTATTTTCATACCACCAACATACTACCTGCCGTCGAATATGTCAATCTCCACCCTTTGAACGAAAATTGGTTTTTCACCATCACGACCATACGTGCACTGCAGAACGAGGAACGCCCTGCCGTTTGGTTCGAACGATTTATTTGCAGGCGCTATCCCACATATCCCCCGCCCGCCTAAGTTTCACTCATAACCAGTCATACCTAATTCCGAACAAGGTAATACCGTCGCTTCCCCTTGCCAAATCCGGTGCTCAACCCATATTCTATGACCTCTGAAATGCTGAATTTTGCGGCAGAACATCGAAACCAACGATCAACACCATACCTGACAGGGGGGGAAATGAAGAGGACAATCGTTTGCACGCTGTTATCGGCATTTCTGATCATTGGCGCGGCAGGACCGCGCACCATAAAGGCGGAGGACCGTGAGGGATGGCCGAAGTTGCCGGAGCTGCAATTTCAGAACTGCATATCGGCGACCCAATCGATAAAACACAATCCTTTTTCGACCATCGACAACGATTTCTTTCTGGTCACGGCCTACGAAGAGGACGAAAAAAATGCCGGATCCGATCAGAGTGAGCCGCCCGTTACCACCTCGGCGCTGAATGTCTATCTGGTGGTGGGGATAATCATGGCCAAAGACAAGTCCGAGGGGAGAGTTCACGACATGGCGCTGATCGTGGAGGAAAGAAACAGGGGTGACAAAAAGATCGCCGGACCCTCCCATAAAAGATGGGTGCTGCTCGATGAAAACGGGGACGGCCGGCTTGACAAGGCCATTTTCGGCGAGAATCCGGTCCGGAAGGTGAACGGCGCGCCGGCGGGGAAAAAAGCCCGGGAAATGGCTTCGGAAAAATTGCCTTCCCTGCAAGGCTATTTCGACATCGCGGTGCGCGACTTGAGCAAAAAGGCACTAAACGGCGCAGTCAAAGCCTGTCTGTTTGTTTAGACATCCTGTAAAAAATGTGGGCACCTGAAACCCGAAATCCGGTGTTTCAGGTGCTCGGCTTCAACTTTTAAGCCATTCTTACTTCTTCTCTTTCTTGGCCTGTTCTTCGAGAACCACCTTCTTGCCGCACAGATCACATTTTCCGTCCGCAGTGATGGTTGGCTGCTTGGGCGCTTCTCCGCCGCAGATTCCACATTTAGGCATCGCTGATCACCTCCTTTCGACTTCATAAGTCCGCTAAGTTCCCCCGGCAGCAAATGCCGGGGGCCGGTCTACATCTTCAGGTGCTTCCGGAGACGATCGGCGATATCCCGACCCAGCGTCTGGGCTCGCTCCCAGGTTTCCTCCTGGTCCTCCACGTTGCAGAATTTGTCCGGGGTGACCTTGACATCGTCGCCGAACACCCATGGCAGGGCGCTCATCGGACAGGTTTCGCCGTAGCCGCACACCAGGCACTCCGGGTTGCCGGTGACCATCAATTGCCCCAGCACCTCCATGCCTTCAAGCGTCAGGGCGTGGGCGATCTGGCTGCTCGCCTGTTCCAGGCCGGGCGCGCCGCGTCCGATGCCGGTGGCCACCACCACCGCCAGCTTGCCCCGATTGAGACCGTTCTGGTGCCTCAGTGAAAACAGGCGCTCGAGAAAGGCTTTGGTAAAGCCGTCGACCGAGCCGTAAGGCGAGTATCCGCCCACCACGACCGCCCCGGCCTTGCGGACTTTTTCGGCCAGCACGGGAAAATCGTCATTGACCTTGCAGATGTTATCCTTTTTGCACCCGAGGCAGGCGATGCAGGGGCGCACGTTGATTTTGCTGAGTTTGACAAACTCGGTCGACAGGCCGCTGCTGTCCAGCACGGCCTTGATCAACCGATCGGTGTTGCTGTTCTTGATGGGGCTGCCTGATATTCCGATGATTTGAGAATGCATGGGCGTCGCTCCTTTCCAGTTTCTCTGAATTCATTCGCGCCATAAGGGCGACGGGCAGGGATGTCTGTAGCAGTTGCTACAATTTTGATTTTAAATTCGAGATTTATTGAAAATGAAATCGGTGAATTGAATCCTGAAGCACGAAAGCCGGGGCCTCTAACCCAAATTTTTATTTCTATAGTTTGCATTGTTTTTACATTAGTCAAAGGGTATGTGTAAATTCATCCGGGTACGGGACGGGACCCGATCGGCACATCGATTTGAACCGACCGGCCTAAAATTTCTGGCAAATAGCCTGTCGGCCGCTGCGGAAACGGCCTGCACGGCACTTCTCGGTGTCCAACTCCAACGGCAGGGATTGCCACGGGGCGATTGAGTGGCTGAAAACAACCCACATTTCTGGCGGCGGACGCTGCACGAAATTATTTTTGAAGCGGACACGCCGGCCGGCAAACTGTTCGACATTGTGCTGATCGTCTCCATCGTCGCCAGCGTGGGGCTGGTGATGCTCGACAGCGTCAGCGGCATCCGCGCCGTCCATGGGCGGCTCCTGTATGGCGGCGAGTGGGTCTTTACCATCCTTTTCACCATCGAGTATGTTCTGCGGCTGCTGAGCGTGGGTCGGCCCCTGGCCTATGCCACCAGCTTTTTCGGCGTTGTCGATCTTCTGGCCATCCTGCCGACGTATCTGAGCATTTTTTTTCCCGGCTCGCAGTATCTTCTGGTCATCCGGCTGCTGCGGGTCCTGCGGATTTTCCGGGTGCTCAAACTGGTGCCCTACCTCGGCGAAGCGCACCAACTGGCGCGGGCCTTGCGGGCCAGTCGCCGCAAAATCACCATTTTTTTGCTCACGGTGGTGATCCTCGTGATCATCTTCGGCTCGCTGATGTACCTGATAGAAGATCCGGACAGCGGCTTCACCAGCATCCCGATGAGCATCTACTGGGCGATCGTGACCCTGACCACCGTCGGTTACGGCGACATCTCGCCCCGCACCGGGTTAGGCCAGTTTCTGTCCGCATTGATCATGATTATCGGTTATGGGATCATCGCGGTGCCCACCGGCATCGTGACCGTCGAAATGGCCCAGTCCTTCAACCGCAAGGTTTCGACCCAGGCCTGCCCCGCCTGCGGTGCCGAAGGACACGACACGGACGCCCGGCACTGTAAATACTGCGGGGCCACGCTGTGACGCCTGCAGGCGCGATCAGTCCCGGCGACCCGCTTCCCGGTTCGATTCCATGCTTTCCTGCTGCTGTTCATGGCCTCCATGGCCAGCAGAAAATACGGTGACTGCAAGGAGTAAATCAGGTCCTGTGCCCATTTCTTTTCCGCAAATGCCCCCCTATCGTCCAAAAATTCCATCAATGCAGGCGGGGGGAATGACCCGTACCTTTTCGGACTAATCGAAAGTAAAGGAGGTAAGAAGAATGGCAAAAAAATTGGCGATCGCGATGATGGTTCTGATGCTCGGTGCAGGTGCCGCCGCGGCCAGCAACGGCTGGCAGAGCGATTACGATATCCTGTGGAATATCAATGTGTACGACCAGTGCCGAAAGGTCGAAACAACCTACGCCAACTCGCACCTGGTCAACAATGAACTGCTCTGGGTGGTCTTCATCCCGAATCAGATGAAGGTCGGCGAACCGCGGGGCCGGGTCATGCGCATTCCGAAAGTCGACCCGTGCCTGTCGGTCACCATGGAAGAAGCGGATTAAGGTCGGGGCACGGCGCGCCGTGCCCCTGCGAGGTGTCACATCAAAATCGTTGCGCCGCCGCGACGCTTCACCGGCCCCGGTTCTGAATGATCACTTCCACCCGGCGGTTCTGCTGGCGGCCGGCGGCGGTGCCGTTGACGTCGCCCGCATCATTGATCTCATTTTTTCGTTCGTCGGCACACTCACCTTTCTCTTGCATAGAGCTCTTATACCCATCGATTGCGGCAATTGCCGTCATTGGAGCTGGAACCTGACAGCTTCAATTTAAAGGCAGGGCTATACGCATTACTCTATGAGCGGGGCAGGGCAGCGGCCATGGGGTAAGGGCCTGTACATTAGAGGGGAAGAAAAAGTATTCTTTCTGAAATGGGGCATCGACCGCAGTGCCGGCCGGATAGGGGCCCGAGGTTGGTCGCCCGCGGCAGGTGAGTTTTCAGGTGCGGCCCGGGGAAGGTTGGGCCACCGGAATGTCACGCCCGAAAACGGCAAATCCGAGGGTGCCGATGACTCCGAAAACAAAGGCCGTCATCAGGTTCAGCTGCGGGCTGATCTGCCACAAAAAGGCGCCGCCGAGAGCGGCTGCGGCGACGAAGACGTCCCGGATCAGGTAGTACAGCCCGAACATGCCCGCCTTGCAGTCATCCGGCGCCAAATCCATGATCAGGGCCTTGCGGGTCGGCTCGCCGAACTCCTTGAAGCCCCGCAGAACGAAGGCGGCGACCAGCCACTCAAAAGAGCGGCTGTAGTAAAGAACCAGGGGAAAAAAGGTGAAGAAGACGAAAGTGGCCAGAACGAAAGGCTTCTTGGCGCTGCGGTCGGCCATGTAGGCCACCGGAATATAGACCAGCATGGCCGTAACCATTTCGATGCTGCTCAGCAGGCCGAACTGAAAAGCGGAAATTGGCTCGGAAATGATTTTCATGCTCCAGACGACGACAAAGGCATAGGGAATCTGCTCGCAAAAGCGGATGAGGATGTCGGTTATCAGCAGACCTTTCAATGCCGGGTTCATCCGGCGCATCAATTTCAGCGGATTTTTTTCGGGTGTCAGGCCGCAGGCATCCGGTGTGGACGGGGCCGCCGGCGTGTCGTCGGCGATCATCCGCTGCTGCAGCACCAGGGCCACCGCCGCCAGGGCCAGGGCCACTCCAAAGGCCAGGCGAACCCCGTCTCGCTCGCCCCAAATGCCAATGAATAGGCCACCCAGCAAGGGGCCGAGCGCCATGGGGATGCGGCGTACCAGCGCGTGCATGCTGACACCCATCGTGCGTTTGCTGTGCGGCAGGACCTTGTAAATCAGGCTCAGGGTCGCCGGCAGGGAAATGGCCGACCAGGAGATGAAGAGAACGGCGCCGGCCAATACGGCCTGCCAGGCGGGAACCAGGAGCACGAGCGCGAAGCCGGCCATGGCCACCAGGTTGAAGACCAGCAGCGACCGCTTGGTGCCGATGCGGTCGGACAGGTATCCCCCCGGAAACGAGTAAAGCGCCGAGAGCAGGTTGTCCATGGCCTGCAGCAGCCCGATGACCAGCGCGCCGCCGCCGAGAGCCATCAGGTAGATCGGCAGGAAGCGTTCGGCCATGCGCTCGCCCATTCCCACCAGCACCACCATGGCCAGCACGCCGACGGTGCTGCGTTGCAGGCCGAGAAAGCCGGAGATTCTTAAAGCTCGGGATGTTCTGGGTTCAGGATCGGCCATGTCGCCTCGACGGGACCCCTTGCGGAAGTCCATTGCCGGCGGTCGGAAACCGCCGCGGGGCCTGCCGGCCCTCGACTGAGACCGGTCGGCCCACTTCGGCTCGATTATATCGGCTTCAAGATAATAATTTTGGCAAGGCCAGAGGAAAAAGGCTGTATAGTCATACGCCGAGGACCGATACCAGCCGCCAGAATAGTTATCTCGAAGTCCATAGGAGGCCCTGGCTCACACTTTCAGGACGCTCTTTTCGCCTTCAGGCCTGCAGGTTTTATAACAATGATTTTGGCGGGAAGACAGGAAGAAAACAAGGATTCGGATCGCGCCTATGGTACCTGCAGCCGGATCGACAACTCCTCGAGCTGCTGCCGGCCGGCCGCGCCGGGGGCGCCGGTCAGCAGGCAAGCGGCTTTCTGAGTCTTGGGAAAAGCAATGACATCCCGGATGCTGCCCTGCCCGCAGAGCAGCATGACCAGGCGGTCGAAGCCGAAGGCGATACCGCCGTGGGGCGGGGCGCCGGAGTCGAGGGCCGCAAGCAGAAAACCGAACTTTTCGCGGTATTCCTCCGGCGTCAGGCCCAGGGCGTTGAAAACCTTTTCCTGAAGCTCTTTTTGGTGGATGCGGATGCTTCCACCGCCGATTTCGGAACCGTTCAGGACCAGATCGTAGGCACGCGACCGCACCGCCGTCGGATCTTTTTCCAGCTGCTCCACGTCCTTCTCCAGCGGTGCCGTGAAAGGGTGGTGCAATGCCTGGAAGCGTTTCTCGTTTTCATCGTATTCCATCAGCGGAAACCGGGTCACCCAGAGGAAGTTAAACGCCTTCTCGTCGATCAGCCCCAGCCGTTTGCCGAGATGGTTGCGCAGCTGCCCGAGGGCCTCGTTGGCCACCGGCGGCTGATCGGCCATGAAAAAGACCAGGTCGCCGGGCTGCATGTCGATTCGCTGCGCCAGTTGCGTTTTTTCTTCGGCACTGAAAAATTTGGCGATCGGCGACTGCCACTCGCCCTCCCGGACCTTGATCCAGGCCAGCCCCTTGGCCCGGTAAACCGCCACGAAAGCCGCCAGATCGTCG
>JBAPWQ010000384.1:0-3563 GCA_049283795.1 Desulfobacterales bacterium
GCCATGGCTTTTCCGGCAGCAGCAATAATGCGAGATTAGTTTTTCCACAAGCTTTTCGGTTTTCCAAGCCTGTTTTCATTCACGCCCCATTCAGGCTTTCATCTAGCCATTGAAGCGGCCGCCGGCTTTCGGCAAATAGTGCCGCAGCGGTGGACCACATACCGCAATTTTCAGACTAAAATACAGGATTCCACGGATTGCCTCGAAATCGACAGGTATTATAAGCGTAAGCGGAGCGATATTTTTTCTATGCTGCTCCGATCTCAGAAACCAATCCATACATAGCAAAGGAATTTTATGAATCAGCGAATAGTGTTCATCGGACTGGTTGCAGCCCTATTGTGGCCCTTTTCATCGGGACCCGCCTTCGCGGTTCAACGCGCGTCCAAAAACGACATTCTGCTTTCGGCGGCCTCACCGTTCGAGGACCTGACCGACTATGCCCTGGCCGCCGACAGGGACGGGATGAATAAGGCCCTAAAGGCTTATGCCGATCAGGCCCCTGGAGTTCGCAAGGTGCTGCCGGCGAGCGAACGGGCAAAAATGGATGAATTGCTGGCCGCCATTAAAAAAGCTGAAAGCCAGGGCGATAATGAAACGGTTGCGTTAAAATCCGTTGCAGTGTATCGCCTGCTTGTCGACGCGCTGGACCACAATACGCTGGTGGTCCCGGTTCAGGTCGCCTTGCTTGACTATGCCGGATTTATGGTCACTGTCCTTTTACACAACGAGTCGACGAAAGATTGGCCGGCACTCGCAAACGTCTCCGCAGAAGCGATCCGGAATTGGAACGCCATCAGGGATCGGGTGACCGACAAGGGGCTGCGGGATGCGGTCGACACCGCGCTGGCGGGCCTGGTAACGGCCTGCACCGATAGAAATGCCGGGATGGCGGCCTTTGCCGCCCAGATCGATCTGGCACTGGTGGACCTCCTTGAAGGCTATTTCGAAAGACCATCGCGATGAATCCATATGAAACGATCGCGCAAGACGATGCCGTGCTGGTGATCGACGTGCAGAAGGACTTCTGCCCGGGAGGTGCCCTGGCCATAAAAGACGGCGATGACGTCGTGCCGCTTCTCAACCTGTGGATCGATGCGGCTTTTTTGAAGAACGTGCCGGTTTATCTTTCCCGCGACTGGCATCCTTTGAATCATCTTAGCTTCAAAAACGCCGGCGGACCCTGGCCGCCCCACTGCATTCAGGATACCGACGGCGCCCGCTTTCATCCTGATTTGAAACGTCCCGAGAATACGGTGGTCGTGACCAAAGGCGTGCGGTTCGACATCGACCAGTATTCCGTTTTCGATCGCACCGGCCTGGGAAAGCGCCTGAAGCAGGATGGGGTCCGCAGGCTCTGGGTCGGCGGCCTCGCCCAGGACGTGTGTGTTTTGCATTCGGTTCTGGATGCATTGAAAGAGGGCTTCGAGGTAAAGGTCATCGGTGCCGCGACCCGTCCCGTCAGTGAAGAAGACGGCCGCAAGGCGCTTGACCAAATGAGAGGCGCCGGAGCTGCGATCGTCTGAGCGGATTGTTGCATGTGGGGGTTCCTGCGTCACCCCAACCCTGTATATTAAATCTCAATGTGATGAAACAGCTGGCATCACATAGAGGGGGGCCGGGAGCAGATCGTCCCAACCTCGGTGCAACAACACCGCCCGTAGATAGATCGCTCTCCGGCCATTTCAATAGATATATCCCGTACAGTCGCAGGAGCTGCCTGACTGGCAAACTACGGACTCGGATAAACCGTGAACGTACCTGTGAACGAAAGTTTTTAATCTCCAAGGAGGAAGAGACCGTCATCATCCTGTTGGGGTTCGTTCCTCACCCCAACCTACGGACCACGGCCTATGGTAAAAGATGTGATCTTCGGGCGGGGGCCCCTTTAGAGGCCCTGGATCAGCCCTTCTGGGTCACCAGGCCTTTCTGGATCGCAAAGGCCGTCAGGGCCGGGGCATTGTGCAGGTCGAGCTTGTTCATGATGTTGGCGCGGTGCTTTTCGACGGTTTTGACGCTGATGTGCAGGAACTCCGCAATTTCCTTGTTCAGATATCCTTCGGCAAGCAGCTTCAACACCTCTCTTTCCCTCTGGGTGACAGTGTCCCAGGAGGTCCTGGTTTTCAGCCGCTTACTTTCTTCCAGGTAACCTTCCATCACGTTGTCGGCGATTCCGGGGCTGATGTAGGTTTTTCCGGCGAGAACGCTGTCGATGGCGACCATCAGTTCGTCGCGGCTGGCATCCTTTATGCAGTAGCCGTTGGCACCGGCCTCGAACGCTTCGAGAACGTATTGGTCGGACATGTGGATCGTCAGCGCGAGAATCTTGATTTCCGGAAACTGCCGTTTGACGTCTTTCATCACGCTCATTCCGCTCAACCGCGGCATGGAAAGGTCCAAAAGGAGCAGGTCGGGTTGGTTGCGCTTGACGCAGCGCAGTGCCTCCAGACCGTCCTTGGCCTCGTCGACGACGACCAGGTCGTTTCTCAAGGACAGCATCGCTTTGAGCCCCTCGCGAAACAACTGGTGGTCTTCGGCTATGATGACTTTCTTCCGGGTTTCCATGACAACCTCCGGATGTATTTTTTTCGGTACGGCCTGCCTGAGAGGATTTATGCAATACCAATTGGGAGGAATTGTCAACTGCTAAAGTTCGGCGTAAACCCCGGTGTGCTTGCAAATAATGGACACCGGTTTCAATATAATTTCAAATTCGATCAAGTCGTATGGCCTGAACACGAGTAGAAATGAAAGGCAGGGTGTGAACATTTTGAAAAACTTCCAGCACTACATGACAATCTTTGACCTAAAATACTGGAACAACACGGTAAAAGAATACTTAATCTCCTTGGCCATTGCCGTGCTGGCCATGCTAATTCTGCGCGTTGTTAAATGGGCCGTTTTACGCTATTTTTCCAACCGACCGCAGTCATATAAATGGGATATGGTCGAGCTGAGCACCATCGCCGCTCGCCGGACCCAGGTGCCGTTCATCATGATTTTCGCCATTTATGCCGGCCTCCAGATTCTCGAGCTGCCGCCGCGCCTGCGGCCCTGGATTTTCAGCATCGCCATGGCGGCTCTGATCCTCCAGCTGACCCTGTGGGCCAACGCGACGGTCGACTATTTCCTGGGCCGGTCCCAGCAGCGCAATGCCGCCCGTGTCACCACCCTCAAGGCGGCCGGATTTATCGTCAAGATGGTCCTGGCTGCCATTGCCGCCGTCATTATCCTGGACAACATACCTGGCGTCGAAATCACCGCCCTGATCGCCAGTCTGGGCATCACCGGCATTGCCGTGGCCCTGGCCGTGCAGAATATCCTTTCGGACCTGTTCGCCTCGCTTTCGATTGTTTTGGATAAGCCGTTTGTCATAGGTGACTTCATCATCGTCGACACCCACATGGGAACCGTGGAGAACATTGGGTTGAAAACCACCCGGCTGCGCAGCCTGTCGGGCGAACAACTGGTTTTTTCCAACAACGACCTGCTCAAAAGCCGGGTGCGCAACTTCAAGCGCATGGCCGAGCGCCGGGTGGTTTTTTCGCTCGGCGTTACCTACC
>JBAPWQ010000385.1:0-27081 GCA_049283795.1 Desulfobacterales bacterium
ATATAATCGTGACAAATATAATCGAATTGACATGGTCGGAAGAAGGCCCTATTTAAACCCCGGTCTTCCATTGCCGAACGGGTCGAGTCGATTGCCGGCCGGCCTGGCTTTTGCCCGGAAAATACGAGTTGGATAAATCCCCAATGCAGTCCGGGAAGGCCGGAATCTCGGCCGGGAATTCGATTAATATAAAAGGATGTCGCTAAGTGCCGATTCCATCAGGGTAATTTTCATGGCGGGGGGCGCAGCGCACCGGTGAAGAACCATTTTCTTTCCGGGAAAGTGTATCGATAAACTCGGCAGCACGTTGACGAGGCTTTTTATTCATGAAATTTTCGTTTGTTTGCCCGATAGAAAACCGGGTATTTGAAAGCGCCGATTTCAGAATCATTGAAAACAGGGGCATCATAACCGACCAGGCCGGCCGCAAGGCCCTGGATGCGAAGGTGGCGCTCGACGGCCCATGCCCGTTTTGCGGCCGGCGGCATGTCTATCGGGCGGCCGACCTGCCCTGTCCCTTTTAAGGGGTGGCGTGAGGAAATCCATGTCTACCCGGGCCATCCGGCATCTCAACCGCAAGGGCATCTTCTTCGCGTTGATCAAATATGAGCACGAAGAAAAAGGGGCCGAGTTCGCGGCACGCGCCACCGGCTTTGCGCTCGAACGGACCGTCAAGACCCTGGTAGTCGACCTGGGCGGGCGCAATTACTGCCTGACCCTGCTGCCCGGAGATTGCCAACTGGATTTAAAGCGACTGGCCCAGGTGTTTGCGGTAAAGCGGGCGGCCCTGGCCGATGCCGCCACGGCCGAGCGTCTGACCGGATACCTGCTCGGCGGCATCAGCCCGTTCGGGACGAAACAATCGCTGCCGGCCGTGATGGATAAGCGGATCCGGGAACACGCGGAAGTGCTTATCAACGCCGGTCAACGTGGCCTCATGCTGAAGATGGCCCCCGAAGATATTGTCCGGGCGTTGGGATGCCGGGTGGCGGAAGTCGGCAGATAGTTGCGGGTTGTGTTACGGGTTACGGGATGCGGGTTACGCGTTGCGGGTGACGGGGTTTGGATCGCGGGATTACCGCTGAACATGCACCCCGTAACGCGAAACCCGTAAACGGCATGTCCTGTAACACAGCTAAAATCTTTTTATTGAAGCCTGTAGTGGAGATACTTTATGACCGAGCACAACACATTCCGTCTGACCCAAAGCGTAACGGGTGCCGGTTGAGCGTCCAAGCTGCCGCCGGGGGACCTGGCGCAAGCACTTTGCGGGCTTGAGATCCCGACCGACCCCAACGTGATCGTCGGATTGGAGCGGGCGGACGATGCCGCGGTCTACAGAATTTCAGAAGACCTCGCATTGATTCAGACCGTCGATTTTTTCACCCCGATCGTTGACGACCCATACATGTTCGGCCAGATCGCCGCCGCCAACGCGCTGAGCGACATCTATGCCATGGGGGGCGAGCCGAAAACCGCCATGAACCTGGTGGCCTTTCCGCTCAAGCAGATGGGTCTCTCCATCCTGCGGCAGATCCTGGCCGGGGGCCTCGACAAAATGAAAGAAGCCGGCGTCGCGCTGGTCGGCGGGCACAGCATCGAAGACAGCGAACTCAAATACGGCCTGTCGGTGACCGGATTCGTTCATCCTAAAAGAGTCCTGACCAAGGGCGGCTTCAAACCGGGCGATCGGCTCGTTCTTACCAAACCGCTCGGCACCGGCGTGATCAACACGGCCATCAAGGCCGGCATGGCGGCGACGGATGTGATCGAAAAAGCGACCCGGCTGATGGCCACGCTGAATCGGGACGCCGCCACCGTCATGGCGCGTTTTCCGGTTCACGCCTGCACCGACGTGACCGGCTTCGGCCTGCTGGGGCATCTGGCGGAAATGATCGTCGGCAGCGGCTGCGGGGCCGAATTGCGCGTCGCGGATATTCCCATTTTCCCCGCAGCACTGGAGTATGCCGGTATCGGGCTGCTGCCGGCCGGTGCGTTCAAGAACAAGGAATTCCGGGCGGCGCTGGTAGAGTGCACATCCGGTATCGATCCATTGATCCTGGATATTCTCTTCGATCCCCAGACCTCGGGCGGTTTGCTGATCGCAATCGGCGAAGAAAATGCGGACCGATTGTGCGAAGAACTGATAGACAAGGGGGTGACGGAATCAAAGATTATCGGCGCGGTCGTTGCCGAGCCAAAGGAAAAAATACTTCTAAAATAGCAGTTCGAGCAAAACGGTGTCTGCATCCTTGTCTGCGGCACGTGCCTCGATTACTTCAGGCTGCTGGAAAGAAAGCAGGTCGGCGAAACCACCAACATGCTCGACATCGTAACGGCCATGCAATTGGCGGACAAGGTCGTTAACATCTGATGTATGGGTGATCAGGTACTTTGGGTTTCTCTTCTCAACTTTCTTACCGCATGGGTCACGACTTCGATGGCCCGATCGATTTCGTCTGCCGTGGTCATGCGCCCGACGCTGAAGCGCAGGGCGCCCCTGGCCCACGCCAGCGGCACGTGCATGGCCTCGAGGACATGGGAGATCTCGACCGTGTCCGAGTGACAGGCTGCGCCGGCCGATGCGGCCACCTCCAATCCGATTTCTTCCAGGACGCGGTTGGCTTCCACCCCCTTGAATGAAAGGTTCAGGGTGTTCGGCAGGCGCTTTACCGCATGCCCATTCAGGCGCACGTCGCCCAGCGCGGCCGACAGTCTCTGTTGCAGCCGGTCCCGCAACCGCTGCATGTGGGCCATGTTGGATTGCAGGTCCCGGGCGGCGATTTCGCAGGCCATTCCCAGTCCGACAATCTCGAGGATGTTCTCGGTTCCGGCGCGCCGGCCGCCTTCCTGCCCGGCGCCATGGCAGAATTTCTCCGGCTTCAGCGGCGGGCGCACGTAGAGGGCCCCGACGCCCTTGGGGGCGTAGACTTTGTGTCCGGCCACCGACAAGAGGTCGACGCCGAGGTCCTGGACGTCGGTCGGGATCTTGCCCAGCGACTGAGCGGCGTCGGTGTGGGTCACGATCCGGTGTTCCTTGGCGATTCTCGCTATTTCGGCAATCGGCTGGATCGTGCCCACCTCGTTGTTGGCGTGCATGATGGTGATCAGGATGGTGGCCGGGCGGATCGCGCTTTTCACGGCAGCCGGGTCCACGAGGCCGTCGGCGGCGACCGGCAGAAAAGTCGTCTCGAAGCCGTCCTGCGCCAGGTGGCGGCACACCTCCAGCACCGCCGGGTGTTCGAAGGCGCTGGTGATGATGTGGTTGCCCCTGTCCCGCAGGGCCCGGGCTGTTCCCCGAATGGCATGGTTGTTCGACTCGGTGCCGCCGCTGGTGAAAAACACTTCCTGCGGCCGGCAGTTCAGGATCCCTGCCACCTGCCGGCGCGCGGACTCAAGAGCCTTTTTGGGGGCGATGCCATACCAGTGCGAGCTGGACGGGTTGCCGAACTCGACTTCGAGAAACGGCCGCATGGCGGCGATGACTTCGGGCGCATGCGGCGTCGTGCCGTTGTAGTCCAGATAAATCGGTTTGATCATGGGGTCTTTCCGTTTTTGCTGAAATGATAATTTCCCTTATTCACCATTCGATGGTGATCGTTCGGTGTTCGACGTTCATCTGTTCGGGATTTCGCCTCTTCGTGGAAGTTTGAATGGCCATGAGCGTTTCGTTCGGAAACAAAACATGCTTTTGTGCTGCTAAGGGTGCCTGCGGGGGCGAAAGCCCCTACATCCCCTTGCAGTGTGACAAAACGGGCTCAACGGGCCAACCGGCCAAACCCGCCATACATCTGCTCCCAAAGGCCGAACACCACGGTTTCATAGCCGGCCGGAGCGAGGTCCCACTTTTTGCCGTAAACGTGGAGGCGTTTGGTTGCCTTACCTTTTTCGTCGTACACCGTTCCACCTTCGAGAGTCCAGGCCAGGATTCCGCCTTCAAGGTTGCTGACGGTGATGCCCTTTTGCGCCATTTCCTGTGCAAACACCCCGCTGCGGTAGCTGATGGTGCAATACGCCACTATGGTTTTAGCTGGATATTTTTCGGGGTGGTTCACATACTCACTTTGCGGAATGGCATGCGGCAGAATCGATACCGTCATCTCCGCCGGCGTGCGGGTGTCGACGAAAACGATGTCAGCCGTTTCCAGCAGCGCCATGGCCTGCTGCGGCGACATGTCCGTCACCGCCGGAAAGTCTTTCTTGTAACCGGCATACAGGGCATAGACCGCCTCTTTTTTTGCGTTGTCTGAAAGGGTGCTGTCTCCCGTGGCCGAAGCGGAGAACAAAACGATGCAGGCGATCATCCAGAAAATCTTCGAATGTCGGAGCCGCTTCATGGCATACCCTTTCCTATTGAGCCGTGTCCGCCGTCTTCGTTTCTGTTATCGAATCCATCTGCCGTCGTTATCAATATGATGATTAGGTGAACCTGGAGCGGCGTGTCAATGATATGATATTTCTTTTCGGATTGTATGCAAGCATAAGGAAAACTTGAATCAGGATAGAGCTGTTCGACAGGCCATGCACCGGGGGACCGCGACAGGCGACTGCAGCGTTATCATAGGTATGAACCGGTTGAAAGCGTTTACCATCGGACACGGTTATGAGGGGGTCGACAGGACATTCGACCCGGATAATCTGTCCCCTTTACACCCTGTAAAAAAAGCTGATAGCACCGACGGCCGGCCGCCTGATTTGTCTGCGGTTTTATGCTTTAAATTCTTATTAATTTAAGTGGTTGTATTTTTACCCGCAACGCTTTGGCCTGGCACGCCTTTTGCGCTTTCTCATTAAGTGCAAGAGCGGCCTGCGATTCTGAAAAAAGCAACGGGCCGCGCCGGATGTCAACCGACGGAATTTCAGCGGGTGAAGCCGGTGAGAACAACCGAAATCGGTGTTGCGCTTCTCATCTTGTGGCCTCTGGCGGCAGCGCTCTCCTGTTACCTCGTGCGCTCCGCCAGGCTTCGCCGCAACCTGGTTTACCTGACCGGTGCCGTGCTTACAACCGCCGCCCTGTTGCTCTCGAGCCGCATCCCTTTCAGCCTCGAGCTGGAATCGAGCGCCGAAAAAGTGGTCGACGTCCTGACCCTGTCGGCCGACTTACTCCTGCTGGGCGTCATTCTCTTGATCGGTCTCAGGCACCGGCACCGGTTGATTTCGATCCTGGCAATTCTGCAGCTGGTGTTGTTCGGTTTCAACGAAGTCAACCCTCTGCCGATACCGCGGGTGACGCCGGTCATCCACTGCGACGCCCTGTCGCTCCTGCTGGTCCTGATCGTTTCCGTCGTCGGATCGGTCATCTGCATTCAGGCGCTGGCCTACATGCCGGCCCACGAGGCCCACCTGCGGCTGCCGGCCTCCGGTCAACACCGTTTTTTCGCCGTCATGCTGCTCTTTCTGGCGGCCATGAACGGACTGGTTCTGGCCGACCGGCTGGCCCACCTCTATTTCTTCTTCGAGCTGACCACCATCTGCTCTTACCTTCTCATCGCCCACGATGCAACGCCGGCGGCGGAGAATAATGCGCTGCGGGCGCTTTGGATCAACTGCCTGGGCGGCTTGGCGCTGGTGGCGGCCGTGCTCTGGTTCGCGCGCTACCACGGCATCATCGGCTTCCGGCAATTCAACGCGGACACTCTCCGATCGGGCGCCTGGCTGCTGCCGTTGGCCTTGATGTGTCTGGCCGGCTTTACGAAGGCCGCCCAGTTCCCATTCCAGAGCTGGCTGTTGGGGGCGATGGTGGCACCGACCCCCGTGTCGGCCCTGCTGCACTCGAGCACGATGGTCAAGGCCGGCGTTTATCTGGTGCTGCGCATCGCTCCTTTTTTTCAGGATACGTCCCTGGGGTTGTGCCTCGCGCTTTTCGGCGCGTTCGGGTTCCTCGCGGCGGCGGCGCTGGCCCTGGGCCAGCGCAACGGCAAACGGGTGCTAGCCTATTCCACGATCAGCAACCTGGGACTGATGTTCGCTTGCGCCGGTTTCGGCACGCCGACGGCACTGACGGCCGCTGTCGTTCTGCTGCTGTTTCATGCCGTGACCAAGGCGCTGCTCTTCCTGTGCGTGGGGGCCATCGAGCAGCGAATCGACAGCCGCGACATAGAAGACATGCGCGGTCTTTACACCCGTATGCCGTTGACGGCCCTGATCACCGTGGCGGGGGTCATTTTCATGATCATGCCGCCCTTCGGACTGCTGATCGGCAAGTGGATGGCCCTCGAAGCCGCTGCCCGAAATCTGGCGGCCCTGGTGATGCTGGCCCTGGGCAGCGCCCTGACGGTGATGTACTGGGCCCGCTGGGCCGGAACGCTCATGAGCGACCCGTTCGATGGACGTTTCCATCCGGAGAACCAGCCGATGCTCACCTGGGGCGCCCTGGGGTTTTTGAGCCTCGGCGTCGTGGCCCTCAGTGTGACTGTCCCCTGGCTTTACGGCGTGCTGCTCCAGGCCGCCGCCGGAGAAGTTCCGGCTTTCAGTGTTCACAACGGGACAATGGAAAATCCGGCCGGTGTGTTCAGCGCTTTCCCGCTGTGCATAGTGGCCGGTTTCGGATTCTTGCTGGCCTTGTGGTCCGTCCGTCACGCGCGGCAGGCAAGGGTCGTTTCTCCCTATCTGAGCGGTGCCCAGCAACCGGAGCCCGGTGTGTTCACCGGCCCGATGAATCAACCGGTCAAGTCCGAGGCCGGCAATTACTACTTTGCGTTCCTGTTCGGTGAAGAACGGCTGACGGGCTGGATCAATGCCGGGGCCTTGCTGCTGCTAACCCTGTTGATCGGAGGAACGCTGAGATGAGGGCGGCCCTGTCCATTGCCATCGGCCTTCTCGCGGCGCCCATGGCCGGAGGCCTTCTCGTCGGCCTGGACCGCATCCTGACCGCGCGCCTGCAGTCGCGCGTCGGCCCCCCGGTCCTGCAGCCCATCTTCGATGTCGTCAAACTCTTCGGCAAGGAGCGCGTGGTGGTAAACTCCTGGCAGGCATTCTGCGCTTATGCCTATCTGGCGGCGGTGGCCGTGGCGGTGGTCCTTTTTTTCATCCGCTCGGACCTTCTGGTCATCTTCCTTATCCAAGCGGTGGGGACCGTGTTTATCGTGGTCGGCGCCCTGGCGTCGACCTCGCCCTTCAGCCAGGTCGGCGGCTACCGCGAACTCCTCCAATCGCTGGCCTGCGAGCCATTGCTGGTGCTGGTGATCGCCGGCATCTACCTGGAAACCGGCAGCTTCACCATCACCGCGGTCGACAGGTGGCCGCAGCCCTTGCTGGTGCGTCTGCCGCTGCTGTTCATCAGCCTGCTCCTGGTCATGGCCGTCAAGCTTCGCAAGTCGCCCTTCGATTTTGCGGCCGGCCGTCACGCCCACCAGGAGCTGGTCGGCGGGGTCCTGACCGATTATTCGGGGCCTTTTCTGGCGTTGATCGAGATCGGGCACTGGTTCGAGACGATACTCCTGCTGGGCATCTGCACGCTGTTCTGGGCCGGCAGCCGGCCGGTCATGGCGGCCCTGGCGGGCGCGGCCTACCTGTCCGTTATCTGGCTCGACAACGTCACGGCGCGCCTGAACTGGCGCGTGTTGTTCGGGTATGCCTGGCTGCTGGGGTTGCCGCTATCCCTGATCAATCTGTTCTGGCTCTACAGGGGTTGAGTCAACCATGGGTATCTGGGCCAAAATCATTGGTTTCGCGCGCACTAAATCGCCGTGGCTGCTGCACTTCGATTGCGGCAGCTGCAACGGCTGCGACATCGAGATCCTGGCCTGCCTGACGCCGGTCTATGATCTGGAGCGGTTTGGCATCGTCAACGTCGGCAACCCGCTGCACGCCGATGTCCTGCTTGTCAGCGGCACGGTCAACCATCGCAACCGCATCGTTCTGGCGAACCTGTTCAGCCAGATGCCGGCCCCGAAGGTGGTCGTCGCCATCGGCGCCTGCGGGCTTTCGGGCGGCATTTTCCGTGGGGCCTACAACGTGGTGGGCGGCATCGACCGGGTCATTCCCGTGGACGTGTATGTGCCTGGCTGCCCGCCCCGGCCGGAGGCGATCATCGACGGCGTGATGTTGGGCTTGGAGAAGCTGAAAGCCGGCGTGGTCGCCGGCGAGGTCAGAAAGGGGCCGATCAGCGCGGCCAAGGAAGAACTCCCATGCTCACCGACGAACTGATCATTGGAATGGACAGTCTTTTGGGCGAAACGGCCGCATTGAAGCGGGATGGTTACCGGTTTGTGACCATGACCGCGCTGCGGGCGGAGAACGCCCGGGCGGAAATTCTTTACCATTTTGACCGCGATTTAAAATTGCGGCACTTGAGACTTACCGTAAACGGCGATGCGCCGGTCCCCAGCATCACCCCGGTCTACTTCGGTGCGTTTCTGGCCGAAAACGAAATCCGGGATTTGTTCGGCCTCCGTTTCGAGGGCTTGGTGATCGATTACCGCGGGAGCCTCCTGCTCGAACCGGCGGTCGGACCGGCACCCTTTTGCCGCGGCGGGGTGACACCGGCGGCCGCACCCGATCGGCCGGCAGGGGAGGCGAAGTGAAGGTTCGGACAAGCGACCCCGTGCGCCTCAAGCCGCGCTCGGTCATCCCTTTCGGCCCGCAGCACCCGGTCTTTCCGGAACCGCTGCAGCTGAAGCTGACCGTCGAAGAGGAGATCATCACCGAGGCGGTTCCGGTTTTCGGATACGTCCACCGCGGGCTCGAACAGCTCTGCGCGCAGCGGGATTTTCACCAGATGGTGCAGGTGGTGGAACGGGTCTGCGGCATCTGCTCGGTGATGCACGCCATGTGCTACTGCCAGGCCATCGAGGAGATCATGGGGGTCGCGGTGCCGCCCCGGGCGGTGTATCTCCGGACCATCTGGGCCGAACTCCATCGCCTGCAGAGTCATTTGCTGTGGCTGGGGCTGTTTGCCGACAGCTTCGGATTCGAGAGCCTGTTCATGCAGTTCTGGCGGATCCGCGAAAAAGTTCTCGACATCAACGAGGCCACCGCCGGTAACCGGGTGATCGTCTCGATCAACCGGGTGGGTGGGGTCCGGCGGGACTTGACGGCCGACCACGTGCGCTGGTTACGGCCGCTTTTAGACCAGGTGGAGGCGGATATCCGGCGGCTCGAATCCACCGTGATCGATGATGTCACCATCCGCAAGCGCACCGTCGGCAAGGGGATCCTGACCGGTGCCCGGGCCCGGGAACTGGGGGCGGTGGGCCCGACCCTGCGGGCCAGCGGCGTGGTGCAGGATGTGCGCCAGACCGGTTACGCCGTCTATGCCGCGCTCGACTTCCAGCCGGTGGTGGAAACCGGTTGCGACTGTTACGCCCGCTGCCGGGTGCGATTTTACGAGACCCTGCAGAGCATCGATCTCATCCGGCAGGCCATCGCCCAAATGCCCGCGGGCGAGATTGCCGTCCCCGTCAAGGGGCGGCCGCGGGGTGAAGCCGTGGCCCGGGTCGAACAACCGCGGGGTGAGCTTTTCTATTACGTCAAAGCCGGCGGCGGCAAATGCCTCGACCGGGTGCGCATCCGGGCGCCGTCTTTCGCCAACATGCCGCCCCTGGTCACCATGCTGCCGGGCATGTGGCTCTCGGATGTGCCCGTGATCGTGCTCTCGATCGATCCGTGCATCAGTTGCACCGAACGCTGACCCGAATATTCAACTTTGACAGACCAAAGGAACCGGCATGTTCAGCATGAGCCCGAACGTTCTGCGCAACCTGGTCACGCGCAAGGCCACCCGGCGCTACCCGCGGGAGGTGCGAACGCCTTTCGAGCGGGTGCGGGGCGATCTGCAGCGCCAAGCGGGCAAATGCACGTACTGCGGCATTTGCGCCGCCAAGTGCCCCTCGCGTTGTATCCGGGTGGAAAAGCGCACGGCCGCCTGGATCCACGACCCGACGGCCTGCGTGTTCTGCGGTATATGCGTCGAGGCTTGTCCGGAAGAGTGTCTCCACACCACGGAAAAGCATAGACCGCCCTTTGCGGCCAAGGACGCACCCGTTCCGGAGGGTTTCGAGTCTTAACTATCGGAAAGATCACACCCAGCAAAAAGGAGGGCCGGATGAGCGCTAAACACAAACTATTGATCGCTATCGACGGGTCGCAGGCGGCGCTTGCGGCCGTACGGTACATCAGCCGGATGCTGACCCCGGAGGACAAACAGCTGACACTTTTTCACCTGCTTGCCGATCTGCCGGAACCGTTTCTCGACCTGAACCTGTCCGGCGCGGGCAGCGAGGATCTTTTCATGATCGATGACTGGCGCCGGGAACAGCGTCGGTTCAGTGAAGAGAAACTGGAAACCGCGCGCCGGGTATTGCTGGAAGCCGGTTTTTCCTCCGGACAGGTGCAGACCGCGGCGCGGGTCAAGCAGGTGGGGGTGGCCAGGGACATCCTGGCCGAATCCCGCAAGGGCTACAGTGCCGTTGTGATCGGCCGCACCGGGCAAACCGCACTCGCCGGGCTTTCCATCGGCAGCGTGGCCAATAAACTGCTGGCGGGGATGCACCACCTGCCGCTGATCATCGTCGGCGGTGATCCGGATCCCGCGAAGATCCTGCTGGCTTTCGACGGCTCCAGCGGTTCCGAGAACTGTGTCGATTTTGTGGGTGCGCTGCTCGGGGACGCCGATAGGGAGGTGGTGATCTGCCATGTTATCCGGCCCCTGGACCTTCAGCAGACCGGTGCGGATTTCTTCAAGCCGTCCTACGCGAAGGAATGGATCGAGGCCAATCGCCGGCGGATCGTGCCGGCCCTGATCGAGGCCAAGGACGATCTCGTCGATGCCGGCATCAACACCCGGCGGATCAGTTTCGAGATCCTGGCCGAGAGCCTCAGCCGCGCCGGTGCCTTGGTGCAGGAAGCCAAGGCCCGAGGTTTCGGCACCATCGTGGTGGGCAGGCGCGGGTTGACAATCGTGAACGAGTTTCTCATCGGCCGGGTGAGCACCAAGGTCGTCAACCTGGCCGAAAAGCAGGCGGTCTGGGTCGTCAACTAGTTTCCGTCCACAAATGGCCCTTTCCCGCAATTTCGGCGTCAATCACGCCAAGGCGTGGCAGTTCTGGCGCAATGGCTTGTGCGGCATAGGTAGCAGAACCGTCTGCCTCCGCTCAATGCCGCCGATTTCCTTGGACTTGCAGAATATTGCCCATTTCTGGATCGGAAACCGATCAGTGCTTGCAAAAAACCGTGGATGGGCAGTTGAGCTCCGGAGGATTGCCACTCCGTGCGCAGCACGGGGTGTCGAACCGATCGGTGGTGTGACCAAATGGGTGAAACCTGTACCATCCGTATCGCCGAATTCCAGAAGTTGATCAAGGGACTGCGCCGCCGCGGGTTCCGGTGCATCGGGCCGGTTTTGCAGCAAGGCGTGGTGACCTATGCCGAGCTCTCCTCCAACGAGCTGATTCCCTTTGCAATTGCCGATCGGCAGTCTCCGGGTCGCTATCGCCTTGATGATGCTCCGGCGCCGGCCGTCTTCGGGGCTCACCCCGGTCCCGTTTCCTGGAAAACTTTTCTGTTGCCGGACTTTGTGCCGATCTTCGATGCCTTCCGAACATCGGACGGTTTCGAGATCCGTTCGGCCGCCGTTTCCCCTGAAAAATACGCTTTCATAGGGGTTCGCCCATGTGATCTGCATGCCATCGAAACTTTAGATCTGGTCTTTCACAAAAGACCGGGATCGGCAATTGACTACGCCGGTCGTCGAAAGAACCTTTTTGTCGCAGCGGTCAATTGCACCAGTGCAGCCGATACCTGCTTCTGTGACGCCATGGGCACAGGCCCTGAAGCGCTGTCCGGATACGATCTTTGCCTGACCGAGCTTCCCGACCCGGTTGACCACCGTTTCTTGACCTCTGTCGGCTCGGCCGCGGGAATGCAGCTGGTGGCGGAACTTAAAACCGAATCGGCAACGCCCGCGGACCGGCAAAAAGTGGGCGGGCTTCTTTCGGCCACCGTCAAAAACATGGCCAAGAAGCTGAACGGCGCTGGTTTGAAGGACTTGCTTTACTCGCTGCTCGATCACCCCCACTGGGCGGAGGTTGCCGAGCGTTGCCTGGCCTGCGGCAACTGCACCATGGTCTGTCCCACCTGCTTCTGCACGACGGTGATCGACTCGACCGATCTGGCGGGCCGGCAGGCGAAACGGCACCGCCGCTGGGATTCGTGTTTCAACCGGTCTTTTTCATACCTTCACGGCGGATATGTCCGCTCATCGATTGCGGCGCGCTACCGGCACTTTGTCCTCCACAAGCTGGCCACCTGGCTCGATCAGTTCGGCCGTCCGGGATGTGTCGGCTGCGGGCGGTGCATCACCTGGTGCCCGGCCGGCATCGACATCACGGTCGTGGTCGACACCATCCGTCGGATGGTTGAGGGGACTGGGGCGAAAAAGGAGCAAGGGTATGTCCTCGATTAATGAAATTCTCGCGGGTCATCGGTTTTTCAGGAGTGTGGATCCGGCTTTCCTTCGCATGCTGAAGGAGTGTGCGGCAATGGTGGATTTTAAGACCGGTGAGATCATTTTCCGCCAGGGCCTTGCTGCCAAGCGGTTTTACGTGATTGACCGCGGATGTGTGGCGCTGGAGGTGCACACACCCGGGATGGGGACGGTGGTCATCGAGACTCTGGGCCCGGGGGAAATCTTCGGCTCCTCCTGGCTGTTTCCTCCCTACCGCTATGAATGGGATGCCCGCGCCGTCCAGGACGCCCGTGCCGTTGCCTTCAATGCCGAATGCTTGCGCGACATCTGTGAAGCAGACCACGACCTTGGATATGATCTCATGAAGCGGTTTGCCGGAATCATGCGCAACCGCCTGCAGATGGCGAGGCTTCAATGCCTGGATATTTACAGAAAATCGGATGGACCGAAGCTGTGACGGGCGCTGATGCCGACCGGATGGTTCCGGTGCCCTTCCTCGTCCGGCGCAGGTTTCGGGAAACCGCCGACACCGTGACGCTTGAAGTGGCGCCGCAGAATCCGCAGGATCGGATCGCTTTTTTGCCCGGCCAGTTCAACATGCTTTACGCGTTCGGGATCGGTGAGATTCCGATATCGATCAGTGGAAATCCGGCCAGACCGGAAACCCTGATGCACACCATCCGGGCTGTTGGTGCCGTTTCAACGGCCCTCCTGCGCCTAAAAAAGGGCGCGGTCCTCGGTGTGCGGGGGGCATTTGGAACGGGGTGGCCCGTGCGTGAAGCGTGCGGTAAAAATGTTGTCTTGATCGGCGGCGGAATCGGCCTGGCCCCACTTCGCCCCGTCATTTACCACCTTCTGGACAACCGCAAGGCTTTTGAAGGCGTTACCCTGCTGTGTGGTGCCAGGACGCCGGGGGACATTGTATTTCGCCGGCAACTGGAGCGCTGGCAGCGCCGGCCGTATATTCGGGTGGAGGTCACTGTCGATGCGGCCGGGGGCGAGTGGCAGGGACATGTGGGCGTGGTGACACGGTTGGTGGCCCGCCTGAACTCCCATTGGTCCGATACGATCGCCATGGTTTGCGGACCCGAGGTGATGATGCGCTTTTCGGTATGGGAGCTTTTGCAGCGGGGGTTGACCCCCGACCGGATTTATCTTTCGCTTGAACGCAACATGCAGTGCGGCACCGGTGTTTGTGGTCACTGCCAGTTCGGGCCGGTATTCGTCTGTACACAAGGACCGGTTGTGACCTATGAACGCGTCGCGCCCTGGTTTCACAAACGCGAGATTTAGGCCGATGAAGCGCAAACCCAAGCTCGCCGTCTGGAAATTCGCCTCCTGCGACGGATGCCAGTTGGCGCTGCTCGACTGCGAAGAACTTCTGCCGGCCCTCGCCGACGCAGTGGATATCGCCTATTTCCCGGAACTGTCCAAGACCACGATCAAGGGCCGCTATGACATTTCCCTGGTTGAAGGCGCCATCACCTCGCGCGAAGCCTGCCAGCGGATCAGGCGCATACGGGAGGGATCAGACGTTTTGGTGACCATCGGTGCCTGCGCTGCAGCCGGCGGCATTCAGGCCTTGCGCAACTTTGTCGACACCAGCGAACTGGCTGGGGCGACATACCCTGAACCGGGTGTTTTCGACCTGCTCGGCACGGCCACGCCGATCGCCGATCACGTGCGCGTCGACATCGGACTGTTCGGATGCCCGATCAACAAGGTACAGTTGATCGGGGTCATCGCCGCGATTCTGCAGGGACGCCGGCCGGAGGTGGCGGGTTTCAGCGTGTGCATTGAGTGTAAACTCAAAGGATGCGTCTGTCTGATCGTTACCCGGGGAACCCTGTGCCTCGGGCCGGTGACGCGGGCCGGCTGCGGGGCACTGTGCCCCGGTCACGATCGGGGGTGCTATGGGTGTTTCGGTCCCAGTGACTCGGTCAACGGCGAGGCCATGGGCCGGCTGTTCGATCGGCTCGCAACACCCAAAGCCGAAATCGTGCGCATATTTCGCACGTTCAATGCAGCCGCACCGGATTTTCGCCGGTTGAGTGAACCCTATGAAAAAGAAATCGATTCAGGTCAATCAACTGGCCCGCGTTGAGGGCGAGGGCGCCTTCACCCTGCATTTCGACGCTACCGGTCGGGCGCAGGCGTACCTCAACGTTTTCGAGGCCCCGCGCCTGTTCGAAGGTTTTCTCAAGGGGCGGCATTTTACCGAAGTGCCGGACCTGACGGCCCGCATCTGCGGTATCTGCCCGGTAGCGCACCAGATCGGGGCCGCCGTGGCAATAGAGAACTCCTGCGGCGTGTCCGTTGCACCGGGTGCGGATATGTTGCGCCGGATCATGTTGTGTGGTGAGTGGATCGAAAGTCATGCCCTGCACGTCTATCTGCTCCATGCCCCCGATTATCTCAAGTGCACCGACGGTTTTGGACTTGCCGGGGCCACCGGCGATTCCCGAATCCTGGAACGCGGGCTGCGGCTCAAGAAAGTGGGCAACGACATCGTGGCCCGCATTGGGGGCCGGGAGATCCACCCGGTGAATCTGCGTGTCGGCGGTTTTTACCGGGCGCCCTCATCTTTTGATCTTGCGCCGTTGGCAGACCGGCTGAAATGGGCGCTTGAGGCCGCTTGCGAGACGGTGCGTTGGGTGGCGGGCCTCGAGTATCCTGAATTTGACCGAGAGTACACTTATGTGGCGCTGTCCGTTCCGGGGGCCTATCCGATGTTCGGCGACCGCCTGGTTTCAAACCGGGGACTGGATGTCGGCACCGGCGATTTCGAAAGACACTTCCAGCCGCGCCAAGTGCCGCAGTCCACGGCGTTGTTTTACTGCCTGAGCGGCAGTCAATCCCTGATAACCGGCCCGCTGGCGCGTTTCAATATCGGTGCCAACCATCTGTCGCCGGCCGCGGAACGGGTCGCCTCCGAAAACGGGCTGACCGTGCCCTGCTGCAATCCCTTCAAGAGCATTCTCGTTCGCAGCGTCGAACTGGTGCACGCCTGTGAAACCGCACTGAACCTGGTGCGCACCTATCGACCGGACGAGCTTACAAACGACTCGATCGCGGTTGTAAGTGCTGTGGGGCACGGCGCGGTGGAGGCCCCGCGCGGGGTGCTCTATCATCGCTATGAACTGGACGGCACGGGTCGTGTCGCCTCGGCCCGGATCGTCACTCCCACCGCGCTCAACCTGGCGGCTGCGCAGGAGGACCTGAAAGGGCTGGCCCGCCAATACGGCGGCTTGCCCCGCAAGGAGTTGACCTGTCTGTGCGAACAGGCCATCCGCAACTACGATCCCTGCATCTCCTGCGCAACTCACTGAACGCGTTTTTACTTGCAATCGACCTTCAACTGCTTGCCGACTTTCCAGCAGTCACCGACAGCCTGGCCCAGGGACCAGTACTTTTTACTGTTCATGTCGAACAGCAGCGGTTTGACTTTCGAAATGTCGATCTCTCCGTTTGCATCGAGGACTTCTTTTTGCGCATAGGTTGCGACGATTTCCCCGACAAAGACATCGTGATTTGGAAAATCGACGGTGCGCTCCAGGCGGCATTCCATGCACACCGGGCACTGTCTTATCATCGGGGCGGTCTTAAGCTGCCCGTAAAAGAGATCGAAAAGGGCGGCCTTGTCTGTTTTTTTACCGCTGACGATGCCGCAGTAGTCGGTTTCTTTCATCAAATCCTCGGAGGCAATGCAGACACTGAAACTTCCGTTTTCCTTGATGCCGGCATTGGTGAAGTGCATTTTGGCCATGCCGATCGATATGTACTGTGGCTGGCCGTGGTTCATGATGCCCACGTGGGCGATCGTGATAATGTTTGGTCGACCATTGACCATGGCGCCGACCAGGGTGGTCGGCATCGGGTAGAGAGCAGTGACGATTCCGAGCGAATCCATAAGGCCTCCGTTATTTAAGGTTTCGATGATTTACTCATTCAGCCCTGTCGATTGTCGACCCCGTTGTTCGGGGCATGCCAGCCTAAATAATCAATCGGTATGTGATTAGATATTAATAGGATACGGTTTGCAGCCGAATTTTCTTCACGTTTGGGCCGGTTTGTACTATAGGATCAGGATAAGGTGAAATGGTGCATGGTGCAAGGTGTGGCGAGGTAAGAGGTCGAGGGCACAAGGTGTCAGGGAAAGGATTATTTTGGACATGGTGATTTATTATGTTATCAAACTGGATGCTTGCGGCCAGCGGCGGGGCTGAACTCAGAATCCCGAACCCAGAAGCTCGAATCGTTGGACATACACAAACCACCCTCTGCGGATGGTAACCTGTCAGGAGATTCCCGCCCATGCCGCTTCACATACGCAAGGCCCTGCTCGTCTATTGTTCTCCGGCCGGAAGCACGGCCCATGTTGCCCGCATCATGCGCCAGAAAATCGCCGCTCTGGAAACCCCGGTCACCACGATCGACCTGGGTGATGATCCCGATATCGATTTCATCATTCCCCAGCTCTTCGATGCCAAGAATAACATCTGCCTGTACATCGGCTCTCCGGTCTATGCGGCGCATCCGGTTCCCCCCATCATGGAGTTCATCGCCCGCATGCCGGAGGCTGATAACGGGTTCGGCGTTCCGTTCGTCACCTGGGGCGCCGTCACCAGTGGTGTCGCCCTTTACGAAATGGGGACCGCCCTCGCCCAAAAGGGCTATCGGGTCCTGGGTGGCGCCAAGGTTCTTGCGCGGCACTCGATGATGTGGACCGCGGATGCACCGCTGGGCGGCGATCACCCGGATGCGCAAGACGACCACATGATCGAAACGCTGCTGGAAGCGGTAGCCGAAAAGCTGAGAAAATCCGACCCGCCGGTCCTGGCACCCTCAGCTCTCGACTACCAGGAAGAATCCCTGCGGGATCAGATGATGCGGATGGATTTCGAACAGGCCAAGAAGCATTTTCCGCCCAAAAAGGTGGTAAGGGAGCGCTGCACGCTCTGCGGCATCTGTGCCGAGAACTGTCCGGTAACGGCCATTCATTTGGACGAAGCACCGGAGATCGACCAGAAGTGCATCCACTGCTTCAATTGTGTCCGGCTCTGTCCGGAAGCCGCCATCGTGGCAGACCTTCAACAGGTCTTTGACCACCTTCGCGGCCGGTCCGAGAAAATCAAAGAGCGCCCATGCACCCAAATATTTATTTGACCTTACGGTGGCTGATCGCCCTCGCGGCAGTCGCGGTTCTTTCGCCGCCGGCATTTCCGACCGCTGCGGCCTCGGCCGAATCCGGCGCCCGGCCGGATGTTCTCCGGGTTCGGGGCAACAGCGATTTCTCGCCTTACGAATTTATCAACGAGAAGGGCGAAGCAGACGGCTACAATGTCGATTTGATGAAGGCGATCGCCCGGCAAATGAACCTCGAAGTCGACATCCGGCTGGACCAATGGTCCAAAGTCAGACGGGAGCTCGAGACCGGTGCGGTCGATGCCCTGACCGGGGTGCTCTATTCGGATGAGAGAGACAAGATCTTCGATTTTTCAATTCCACACGTCGTGGTCTCCTATGCCATATTCGTGCGCAAGAATTCCGGCGCCAAGACTCCATTGGATTTAATGGGGAAGCACGTCATTGTCGTAAAAAACGTTTATGCCCATGAATGGCTGGCGTCAAATGACTTCACCCCCCATTTTATACCGGTGGCGCGTCCCGAAGAAGCCCTGGAACTGCTTTCCCGCGGAAGCTACGACTGTGCCGTGCTTCCCCGACTTCACGGCCTCGACCTGCTCAGATCTCTGCACATTGACAATCTTAAGACCCTGGGGCCGCCGGTACTGACCCAGAAGATGGGTTTCGCCGTCAAGGCCGGCAATGCCGACCTGCTGGCGAAGATCAACGAGGGACTTTTTCATGTGCAGACCAGCGGAGAATATGACCGGATCTACCGCAAGTGGTTTTCGGTCTACGAAGAGAAACGGTTTCGAGACCACCTGTTGAAAATAGCCAAACTGGTGGGCCTGCCGCTGCTCGCTCTCCTGGTGTTGGCCGGCTTGTGGATCCGGTCGCTTAACCGTCTCGTCGCGCGCCGAACGCAGGCACTCAAGGAAAACCAGGTTCTGCTGAACCGGATCGTGCAAGGGACCCCCCTGCCAACCGTGGTCATGGACCGCAACGGGAAAGTATTGTTGTGGAACCGGGCTTGCGAAGAGTTGACGGGGATTTCAGCCGGCATTGCCGCGCAGCGGTCGCCCGACATCTCAGCCGACGCCGAGACGATCGACCCGTTTATAGTCAAGCTTCTCATGGAAAAGATCCCGGCCGATTCGGAGGGATATCGGATGCCGGTCCGGCCGCATGTCACCAAAAGCTCACAGGGTACCACCGAAATCGAGGTAACCATCCCGCAGTTGGGGGAGATCGGGTGCTGGCTGAGCGGGACGATCGTGCGGCTTTGCGATGAAAAGGGTCAATCGATCGGTATCATCGAGATCTGGCAGGATTTGAGCGAGCGCAAAAATCTGGAAATGCGGCTTGCCCGGGCGCAGCGCCTGGAGGCCATGGGCCGTCTGGCCGGTGCCATCGCACATGACTTCACCAATTTTCTGCAAGCGATCCTGGTCTTTACGGAGTCGGCCCGGTTTGACATCGCAACGGATTCTCCGATCCGTTGCCAGCTGGACGGTATTCAGGAAACCGTTTTCCGGGCCAAAGAATTGATTGATCAGATAAAAGTGTTCAGTCGTCAGAACCTGTTGAAGCCGAAGCCGATCCAACTGAGAGCGGTTATCGAAAAGGTCCTGCCCGCGATCAAAGCCATCGTTTGCGATACCCTCGAGCTGCGGGTTTCGATCGATTCGGATGCCCGAATCATGGCGGATGAGGTGCCGATCGGCCAGGTGGTGTCGAACCTGTGCATGAATGCCGTGAATGCGATGGCGGATGCCGGAGGTACGCTGACCATCGAGCTAAAGACGGTCGAACTGACCGAGGAGATGGCCCAGCGTGATCCTGAATTGCGGGCCGGCGCCCTGGCAAAACTCACGGTGGCCGACACCGGCCGGGGAATACCGCCCGACCATCTGGAAAAAGTCTTCGAACCCTTCTTCACGACCCGCAAACGCGAAGGCGGAACGGGAATGGGATTGGCCATCATCCACGGCATTGTAACCGGCTACGATGGCGTCATATCGGTGAAAAGCCAGGTGGGCAAAGGGACGATTTTCGAAATTCTCTGGCCGGTCATCGAGGCCGAAGATGACGCCAGGGTCCGACGTCAAGAAATCCGGCAACCGCTCAGCGCCGTTTGAGCTTCGTCAATGAACCAGGCCCAGGATGCCGAACAAGATCAAGAAAATGGCCACGATGTAGTTCAGCAGGCGCGGCATGACAAGAATTAGAATACCGGCCACGAGGGCCAGAATCGGCTGCAACGCTATATCAAGAGTCATCTTTAACTCCTATGGTCAAGTCGATCGGGGAGCGAAATCGCCGAATTATCAGCTGCTGTAACCCATTGCCGGGGGTGAGGTTACGATCTTAAATGCGCTGGCGATTGCTGACGCCGAAAATCAGGGATAAAACCGAAAGCGTTAAGAAAACAAAAAATATTATTCTGGCCACCCCCGCGGCAGCGCCGGCGATGCCGGTATAGCCGAACACGGCTGCGACCAGGGCAACAACCAGAAAGGATATGGGATAGTAAAACATGTTGTTTTTCCTAAATTTTTCTATCAAAATATGACCTGGCCGGTTTGCCTGGCCATTGCGGTCTTTGTCCACGGCAGGTAGCCGGTTACGTAGAATCAATGACAAGTATGGCTCAATTTAAAGCGATGGAATCAAGGGGAAATTTGGTAAAAACCCCATTTTGTATCAATTCCAACCTTATTTGGCGCAGGGGATTATCACACCGATGACGGTTTGGGAAAACTGCCCTTGTGGCGGTTAGCTGCCCGGCGGTTGCGTCAAGCTTAAAATCCGGCGGGCCTCACCGGGTCCCGCCGTTTCCCGCCCGAATTCACGGGCGAGGCGCACCATGCGTTCCACCAGCTGCTCGTTCGTAGCCAGTTCCCCCTTGCGATAGTAAATATTGTCCTCCAGTCCCACCCGGCTGTGACCGCCCAGCAGAATCGCCAGGGCGTTAATGGGCAGCTGGGCCGGACCGATGCCGGCTGCCGACCAGGTCGAGTCCGGCGGGATAGTGTTTTTAAGGTGGACCAGGTTTTCGGTCGAGGCGGGAACGGCGCCTTTGAGTCCCATGACGAAGTCGAAATGCAGCGGCGGTTTGACCAGATTTTTTTTCACCAGGTCCAGGGCATTCTGGATCATGCTCAGGTCGAAAATCTCCATTTCCGGTTTGATGCCATAGCGCTGCATGTCCGCCGCCAGTTTTTCGATCAACTCCGGGCTGTTGGCGTAGACACTGGTCGGAAAGTTGACCGACCCGGTTGTCAGGCTGGCCATCTCCGGTGCCAGCCGCAGGCGTTCGCAGCGCTCCTCGTAGCCCATTCCGGCCCTGCCGCCGGTCGAAATCTGGACGATCAGGCTGGTTTTGGCCCGCAGGCCCGCGACCACTTCCTCGAAGAGCGAAAAGTCGGTCGAAGGGGACTCGTCCTGCGGGTTGCGAATGTGAACGTGGATAATGGCGGCGCCGGCCGCCTCGCAGCGCACGGCGGTGTCGATGATTTCGCGGGGGGTGATCGGAACGTGGGGATTATGCCTTTTCCTGGGCAGGGAGCCGGTCGGGGCCACGGTGATGATCAGCTTATCCATGGGGCTTTTCCCTGATGGGTGATGTTTTGCTGGAACACGTGAGGTCCTCGTTTCGACAGTGTCCGTATAAATTGACAGATTCGGCCGGGCAATTCAAGTCCGCCGGAATGTCCGCCGTCAAATCACATTGCCGATCAGATAGTTCTCAATGTTCTCACGGCTTTTGCGGGGCATCTCTTCGAGCTTCTGCTTGCAGTCGGGACAGACGCAGAGGTGCTTCTCGTTGAGGTAAAGCCGACCGTCGCAAGGTTTCTCGCCGCACAAGTCACAGCCGGTCGAAGTGTCGCTGAATTCTTCGTACATGGCACCCCCTCCGCACTACTTGCGGTTTTCCGGTGTTAAACGTGGCTGCGATTTTGGCGGCGGTTTATTAGCAGCTCACTACCCACACGGCCTGTTCGTTTATCAGTTGGACCAGTTTCATCGGCACCCGGCCGATTGGAAAATCCTTCACGTTTGAAACCCCCCGGCGCCCGACGACGATAGTGCCGAAGTCGCCGTGGAGCGCCTGCGCATAAAGAGTACCGCCGCGGGTGGCCATACCGGAGATCACCTTGACCGAGATTCTCTCGGAAGAAATGCCGGTTGCCTCCAGAGAGGCTGCGGCTTTTTCGAATACCGGCACCAAGGTTTTTCGGACGCGCAGCTCCTGTTCGGCGGCCGCCTTGGCGGCGAGCGGTTCCGATCCGGCACCCCGGTCCGGCTCCGACCCGCGAATGGCGTGAAACAGCAGGATGTCGACCGGGCTTTCGGAAAGCATCCGGCCGACATGGTCCACCACGCGCGCAGCGGCCGGCGAGGCATCGATGCAAACGAGCACCCGTCGACAGTCCGGCCGGCCGTCCACCAGCCACAGGGTCACCTCCTTTAAGGCGGTTACCAGCTTGCCGGCCACACTGCCCATCACCAGGCGGGTGATCGGATTGCGGCCAGTCTTTCCGGCCGCAACGGCCCGATATCCGCGGCGGGCTTCCTGAAGAATGTCCCGGGCAATGCCTACCCGGCGGGGTTGAATTACGATCCGAACGGCTTGGTCCGGAAAACCGTTGTCGGAAAGTATCTGCCGGGCGCCATCCATAAAAGCCTTCATCGCGGCCTGACAGCGCTCGTGCCACTCCCGGTCCGATTGGGTGTCCGGCGATTCGGCTGACGCGTTGAAATCCCAGAAATTCTCCGAAACGGGGGAGAGCACGTGAAAAAGCGTCACCTGGGTCAATTTCGGGGCGCAGATTCCCGCCACATAGCGCACAACCTCTCGCGACTGATCGGAGCCGTCGACCGCTACCAGCAGCTTTTGCCTTTCGGATGCCATGCTACTTCTCCTGCTTGCCGGGTTATATACCGGTAATGTTCAAACTCGCAATTGTTCGGAGCGGTCTGAAGCGATGCGGCACCAACTCCGCATAAAAAGTGTGCTGCAAAACGGGTACCAGCCTTTTTCAATATGGCGGCACGTCGCCAACCGCCCGAGTCAGCGGGTTTGTCGATATTTCGGGCCGTATGGCGCGGGAGGGATTTTTGTGAGAGAGTGTCGATATATTTTGCAATTTGTAAAGTGAAGTGGACTCGCTACGTTGAATTTGTCGTTTTAGCCGGCGGTTTTAAAGGGTAGCAATTTACCCATCATCGAGTGTCTCCAGGGCCTTCTCGACCCAGTCGAACCCGATCCGTTCCTGTTCGAGCCGCAGCTGCCGACCCAGGCGGTTGTCGCGCAGATCGTCGTACAGGGCGCTTTCCGCGCTGGTCAACCGGGTCAATTCGCGTCGCTCGGGTTGCGGTTCCTCACCCCAAAACGGCTTGTGGGCGAGCCAGGTGGCCCGGTCCATCAGAAAGGATGCCGTCTGCGGGAAGTAAACCCGCAGCTGGTCGAGGATGGCAAACCCGTGCGTGTCGATATCACCCCAGTAGTATATCTCGCGGCCATGCAGCCAGGCGGCCTCGGCCAGCTTATCGAAACCATAGCCCGCGCCGAAGATGACCATGCTGCGTGCGAGGCAGGGAAAGGCGAGAAAGTTGATTTCGTTTTCGGTGATGAAAACCCGGTCCACCGCGAGATCGAGGCGCGCGAAGGTCTCGTGGTTGACAGTGACATCCTGATCGGTCCCGGCGGGAAAGAGGGCCGTGTCCGGGTCGAGGAGGCGGAAGCGCAACCGCCGCGGTTTGTCGCGAAACCCGTAGCGCCGGCAGAAGCCGGCCGCGCCGCTTGCGGCCGCCTCGATCGCCGCCGGCGGCAGCGCCAGGTCGAAGAGTTCTGCCAGTACGGCGCGATGGCCTTCGATAAACTTGCTGTGCACGCCGGCAATGTCCACCTGGCGCAGGTAGACACCGGGCCGCGGATGGCATTGCAGCCAGGAAACGATATCCAGCAGGTGCGGCCAATCGTCGGCCAGGGCCAGGGCGCGCAGCGGCCGTCTTTTCAGCCACGGGAGAACCTCCGGCCGGCGGTTTCCGGTCGAGGCCACCTGGGCGGTAAAGCACTCGGCGTCGCGGCCTTTGCCGATCAACCCCAAGGCATCTTCCAGCGTATCGAGCCAGGCTTCCGCCGGTACATCGTTTAACCCCAGGATGCGGTGATTGACTTTTCGCCACACCAGGCGGTAGCGTTTGGCTTCGCGGGTCAACCCGGCGATCCAGCGGCGCACTTCGGCGAAATTTTCCGCCAGTTCCGCCGAAGTCGGCCCCTTCAGCATCAGTCGCCGCGGGAAAAGCGGTTCGGCCCCGGCCAGACAGGCCAGCAGCAAACCCTTGTCCCACAATTTTTGAACCTGGGCGCACAGGTCGGCGGGCGTGGTCCAGTTCATGACGACCGCCGTTGTTTCTCGGCGCGGTATTCTTCGATCGAAAGGTTGCGCAGCAGGGAGGCGCGACCGTCCTCGTTGTGGACGAAGCCGACCCCGGCCACAAACGGTTCGATGATATGTATTTTCTGCAAGGGGGTGACGATCAGAAGCTGGAGGTTCAATTGGGCGAAGAGCCGCAGCCCGTATTGGGCCGATTCGTCCGAGCCGCGGCCGAAGGCTTCGTCGATCACCGCGAAACGAAAGGAGCGCGAGCGAACTTCGTTCCACTTCAGGCCGAACTGATAGGCCAGGCTGGCCGCCAGGACCGTATAGGCCAGCTTTTCCTTCTGCCCGCCGGATTTGCCGCCCGAGTCGGCGTAGTGCTCGTACTCGCTGTCGTCCTCGCGCCAGCGCTCGCTGGCGGCGAAGACAAACCAGTTGCGCACGTCGGTGACTTTGGCCGTCCAGCGGCGGTCCAGCTCGGACTGGCCTTCACGGCCGCGGAAGCGCTCGATGATCCGGCGCACCTGGAGGAATTTGGCCTCGGAATACTGGGCATCGTCCGAACCGGTGAGCGCCCCTTCGGTGCAGGCGCGTAGTTCGGCGTGAAAATCCCGGATGTCGGCGTCCCCGGCCGCCTGCGCCTCCAGCACGATATAGCGTCCGGGGTTGTAGTCGATCTGGGTGAGTGATTCGTTGATGCGGCCGATGCGCTCTTTTATCGTCTCGCGCTCGCGCGCCAGTTGCGATTGGAAGTTGGCGACTTCACGGATCGTGTTTTCGTTGAGCAGCTCTTTGAAGCGCGCTTCGAAACGCGGCAGGTCGTCGGTGCGCAGGTGCTCCAGCATGGCGCGATAATCCCCGGCGGCCTCCACCGACACGTCCACTTCCCGGGTTTCCAGGGGGTAGTCGATGCTGAAGGAGCGCATCGCATCGATAATCTTGTCGCGCAGGCGGACGAGCTTTTTGTCCTCGGCGTCGATACCGGCCTGGAGCCAGTCGCGCATTTCGCGCTCCCGGTTGTCGCAGGATTCGACGGTCAGCTGGTGCGCGCCGAGAGCCTCGGTGCGCAGTGCGGAGAGCCGTTCGAAAAAGGCGTCATGAACCGGCGCGGCATCCTCCGCCAGCGATTGGGTTTGCTGCCGCAGGCCATCGGCATCACTTTTCTTCTGAGCGGCCCTGGATCGCCGGTCTTTGCCGTCTTCGATATGACGCTCGTTTTGGATCAAGGCCTCCTCCACCTCGGCGAGGTGTCCGGCGAGGGTCTTGAGGATATCGGAGGCGGCTTCCAGTTGTCTCTTTTCGTCCTCCAGCGCGGCGATTTCGACCGCCAGGGGCCGCCAGTCCACCTCGCGAAAATCGCGGTATTCGCCGAGCTTGGAGAGTGTCTCAAGGCGCATCTTGATCGTTTTCTGCTCCGTTTGCAGCCCGGCAATGCCGGCGGCGATTTCCGCGAGGTGCCCCTGCCGGCGGCGGGACTTGTCTTCAAGGGCGGCGATTTTCGCCGCATTGCTCCAGCCCAGTACATAGCGGCTGCGATCGTCCAGGCGGTGGCGGTCGTCCTTCTCGTGGCGTTCGCCGGGCGCCTTGATCTGACCCGCACGCGTGATCGCCCGCGCCTCGCGCCTGAATTTCTCCGGCGTGGCGCAGCAGGCCACATCGAAGCGTTGGGCGAGTTCGCATTCCAGCCAGTCGAAGAAGGGCGAATCCGGTTTGACGGCGATCTTGCGCGCCAGCGAATCGGAGCGGAGCACGGGCCGATCGGGCCGGCCATGCGGCCGCACCCGGAAGTACACCAGGCGTCCCTTGAGATGGGTGGCATCCACCCATTCGGCCACCCGGCCGTAATGCCGGTCCGGCACCAGCAGCGATAGACCGAAATTGCGCAGCATGCGTTCGATGGCGCCTTCCCAGTCGTGCTCCGGCTCGCGCACCTGAAGAAGTTCTCCGGCAAAGGGCATGTCCTCTTCCGGCAGGGCAAGGGCACGGCACAACCCGCGGCGCATGGCGACCTGCTTTTCGTCGATATTGCTGCGCCTGGCCTTCAGACCTTCGATCTCGGCGCTCAACCGATCGTGCTCGCGCCGCTCCTGGGCGAAGGCGACGCCGGTTTCGTTGAGGCCGTTCTGGATTTGTGCTTCGCGCTCTTCCATCTCCTCGCGCAGGGCGGTGCACTGCCGGCTTTGCAACAGAAAAGCATCTTCGGTGTCGGCCGGCCGAAGGGCAAGGGCCTGTGCCAGCGCGACATACCGCTCGGCCTTGTGCCGCCGGCGTTGCAGCTCTTCTTTGCCGGCGCGGATCTCTTCGCCGATGCGTTCGATGCGGTCGCCGCCGTTTTCCGCGATCGTGCGGCGCAGCTCCCGCTCCCGGGCCTGCAAGGACCGTCGCTGTTCCTCCAGACGTTCGATCCGGGTATTGTGGCGAACGAGTTCATCGGCCAGGGCGGACAGGCGCTTTTCTAACAGAGCCAATTTAAGGCCGGCGAACCAGGGCCGCAGGGCTTCGCGGCAGGCGCGCAGTTCACCGGCCGCCGTCACCAGTTCCGCGTGCCGGTCGCAGTCGGCCGCCAGGGGCTCGAGCAGGGCCACCTGCCGCTTGGCCTTCAGCACGGCCTCGTGGGCCCGGGTCAGATCGTCGAAATGGCCGATCAGCGCTGCAATGCGCGCAGCGACGTCGAAGGGCTCGAGCATGTGGGAGCGCACGAAATCGGTCAGATTCCCCACCGATTTGAGCGAAACGGTCTGGTGGAAGAGGTCCAGGGCCTGTTCGTTCTCGATGCCGAAACGCCGCCGGAACCAGGCCCCGTAGGGCGGAAAGCTTTCGAACAAATTTATGCCGTCTCCACGCAGCCGCTTGCGCAGATTGCCGATCTCGCTGCCGAAGCGGGCGAAGTCGGCGGCAATCGACAACTCCCGCTCGCAGGCCCCGTACAGACGTGCCGGCTGTCCCTGGGCTTCCTTTATCCAGAACACCTGGGCCAGGGTCACGGTCTTGAGGTAGCCGGAGTTGTGAAACACGGCCAGAATTACCGCATAGGTGTTGTGGTCGCGCAGGGCCACCGGCTTGGCGCTTCCGCCGACCTCGTTGCGTTCCGATTTGTAATGGCCCAGCACGTAGGAGCGCAGGGTGCGTTCACGGGCATCCGCGCCGGCGGCTTTGTTGTAG
>JBAPWQ010000386.1:0-14402 GCA_049283795.1 Desulfobacterales bacterium
TATATATATCCGACGCTAAAAAAATGCATTATTGAGACCGAAAACGATGAATAACCTTCTTTCGACCAAAGAGGTGGCCCAACTTCTCGATGTCAACGAGAAGATGGTCTACACGCTGGTGTCCGAAAAAGGACTGCCGGCGACCAAAGTCACCGGCAAGTGGCTTTTCCCGCGCCACCTGGTGGAACAATGGATCGAAGCCCACACGATCAACTATCCGGAAAACGGTACCAAGCTGCCGCCCTATCACGGCCTGCTGATCATCGCCGGCAGCAACGATATGCTGCTGGACAAGGCCATCAGTTTGTTCAACACCACCAACCCCGCCCACCTGGCGGTTTTCGGCAACCTGGGCAGCATGGGCGGCTTGCGGGCCTTGCGGCAGAACCTGTGCCACATGGCTTCCAGCCACCTGCTCCAGGAAAAAGAAGATGAATACAACTTCGACTTTGCGGTCAAGGAACTTGATCACATGCCGGCGGTGGTCAATTTCTGCCGCCGGGAACAGGGACTTCTGATCGCCAAAAAAAACCCGAAACAGATCAAACGGGTCGCCGATCTGGCCCGGTCGGACGTCCGCATCGCCAATCGCCCCCTGGGAACCGGAACGCGGCTGCTCCTGGACCATGAATTGAAAAAGGCCGGTCTGAGCGGTGAAAAGATCGCCGGCTACACCCGCGAGTTCAACCGCCACCTGGATGTCGGCCTCGAAATTCTGGCCGGCCGGGCGGATGCCGCGCCGGCGATTCGGGCCGTGGCCGGCATTCTCGACCTTGAATTTTTGCCCCTGCGCTGGGAACGCTATGACCTGATGATCGCCAAGGACCGCTTTTTCGACGAAGGCACCCAGCGCTTCCTGAGCCTGCTGCACGAAAAACAGTTCAACGAACTGGCCGGCGGCCTGCAGGGCTACGACCTGAGCTTGAGCGGCAAGATGATCTTTCCACAGGAGCGTTGAGAAGCAGGACGTACGTAGGGGCGAAAAATTTTTCGCCCCTCCAGGAGCCGCACCGGCAGTCGGCTCGGTCCAAGATGCCGCCAGCGTCCGAGTCGTTTTCAGGTACCGTGACGGTCTGGTTGTCGTGAGCGATGGCCCTATGAATCAGGCGTCATCCTTTAACTCAATAAACCCAATAAACTCAATAAACCCAATAAACTCAATAAACCCAATAAACCCATAAACCTGACCCCACTGACCCAACCAACTTAAAAAAGGAGGTTTATCCATGGTTCATCGTGCGCGTCTGATTTTTCTGGTTCTTTTCGTTTCGTGCTGCCTGCTTGCCGGGGCGCTGCCCGCGGCGGCCGAAGATGCCGTGCTCATGATGGCCACCACCACCAGCACCGACGATACCGGGCTGCTCGATTATCTGGCGCCGCAGTTTAAAAAGGCGACCGGCATCGAGCTGCGCTGGACGGCCACCGGCACCGGCAAGGCCTTGAAACTGGGTGAAAACTGCGACGTCGACGTCCTGATGGTGCATGCGCCGGCGGCCGAAAAGAAGTTCGTCGCCGACGGATTCGGCCAAAACCGGCGGGAGATCATGTACAACGACTTCGTCATCATCGGGCCGGCGGCTGATCCGGCCGGCATCAAGGGCAAAAGCGTCAAGGAAGCCCTCAAGGCGATAGAAACGCAGTCGGCTGTTTTCGTCAGCCGCGGGGACAATTCGGGGACCCACAAGATGGAGCTGTCTCTGTGGGAGGCGGCCGGGCTGCCGGTGCCGGAAAAGCAAACCTGGTATGTTCAGACCGGTCAGGGAATGCTGCCGACGATCACCATTGCGGCGGAACGCGGCGGTTACACCATGACCGACCGCGGGACCTACATCAAATACGAGGACAATCTGAAAGGCAACCCGCCCCTGAAGATCCTGGTCGAAGGCGATGCGGTTCTGCTCAACCAGTACAGTGTCATCGCCGTCGATCCCAAGCACTGTCCCAAGGTTCGCCACGACCTGGCCGTGAAATTCGCGGACTGGGTCACCGGGCCGGAAGCACAGCAGCTGATCAAGGATTTCAAGCTCCTGAACAAACAGCTCTTCACGCCCAATGCCAAGAAATAAGCACGGCAGGAAGCAGCAGCGCCCCCGGCCTGTCTTCGACGTGAGCCTTTAGGCCCGTCTGCCGGGCATCCGCCAAATCATGGCCACCGGCGCACATTCCGGGCGTGCGCCGGCGGCTTTGCCTTGCGGGCGAATTGGCGTCCGGCCCGTCATGAGGGATTTATTCTTGCCACGGACGTCCACCCGTTATTCACCCGCCGTCATCGAGGACTATCGATAGCGTGGACTTTATCCTGATCGGCTTTCGCAAGGCGATTGAACTGCTGCTGTCCGGCGATCCGGAGACCTACTCCGCGATTTTTGCCACGCTCAAGGTGTCGAGCTATTCGATGACGGTCAGCTTGGTGATCGGGGTGCCGCTCGGTTTTGTCCTGGGGTACTACCGGTTTCCGGGACGTAAGCAGGTCCGGGTCGTCGTGGACACCCTCTTGTCGCTGCCCACCGTCTTCATCGGCCTGGTGGTCTACGCTTTTTTGTCGCGGCAGGGGCCGCTGGGGGAGTGGGGACTGCTGTTCACCCTGCCCGGGATCGCCATCGGCCAGACGATCCTGGCCCTGCCGGTCGTGGCGGCGCTCGGCGCGAGTGCCGTCGAGAGCATGGACCGGCAGTTGCGCGTCACGCTGGTTTCTTTAGGTGCCGGACGCCGGCAGCTGCTTCTGACCAGCCTGTGGGAGGTCCGGCACGGAATCCTGGCGGCGGCCCTCGCCGCCTACGGGCGGGTCATGACGGAGGTGGGCATTTCGATGATGGTCGGGGGCAACATCAAGTGGCACACCCGCACCATGACGACCGCCATCGCCCTTGAAACCAACAAGGGATTGTTCGCCATGGGGGTGGCTCTGGGCCTCGTGCTGCTGGCGATTGCCTTTACTGTCAACGTGTCGGTCTCATTTCTGCGCAAGAAGGTGTGACGGTGGCGGATGCGATGTATCAGGTCGACGGCCTCGAGCACCGGTATGCGGTGCAGCCGGCGCTGCGGGTCGAAACCCTGACCGTTTCCCGGTCGGCCATCGTGGGGCTGATCGGTCCCAACGGCAGCGGCAAGAGCACCTTGCTGAAGCTGCTCGGGTTCATCGAGAAACCGAGCCGGGGCGAGATTCTGTTCAAGGGCCGGCCGGCGACACCTTTTTCGAACGCGGCGCGCTTCCGGGTAACCCTGTTGAGCCAGGAGCCATACCTGATGCGGCGCTCGGTTTTCAAAAACATCGCCTACGGGCTCGAACTGCGCGGAGATCGGGGCAATCTGCGCGCGCGGGTCGCCGAGGCCCTTGCCTGGGTGGGGCTGCCTGAAGAAATTTTTGCCGGGCGACAGTGGAACGAGCTGTCGGGCGGCGAGGCCCAACGCGTGGCGCTGGCGGCGCGCCTGGTGCTCCGGCCCGAAGTGCTCCTGCTCGACGAGCCGACCGCCAGCGTGGATGCCGTCAGTGTCGAGCAGATCAAGGCGGCGGCTATCAAGGCCCGCGGCGAGTGGGGCACGACCCTGCTGATCGCCAGTCACGACTGGCAATGGCTTTATGAGGTCTGTGACGAAGTGTTGCAGCTGTTCGACGGCCGGGTCGTCGGTCCCGGACGGTTGAACATCGTTCTGGGGCCCTGGCAGGTCCATCGGGATGGATACGGGCAAAAAGTGCTGCCGGACGGGCAGCTGATCGTGGCGGCTGCGCCGCCTTCAGCCGCTGCGACGGCCGTGTTCGATTCCGCTGCCGTCGAGGTCGGGGCCACGGCCGCGGCCGCCGTCGAAAGAGCCGGACCCTGCAGTCTCAAGGGGACCATCACGCGCCTGGTGCTCGAAAAGGCCAGCCGCGACACCGTGGCGACCATCCTGGCGGGCGGTGTGCCGTTTGCGGTCTCGCTGCCGTCGGAACGGGTGGCGTCGTTGCAGTTGTATCCGGGCCGGGAAGTCGAGCTTTATATCGACCCGGATGCGGTTAAATGGCTGTAAGCGTGCACAGGATGCCGCATCTGCCGTGTTGTCGGGCGCTTGAGGTACAAAAGTACGCCGGCGCGCCCGACGCCTTGCACTTGCGGCATCCTGCAAATCCTTACGATCACGTGGCTTGAAGCGGCATCGAACGGTGCAACCCTCTGAGCGAAAGTGTGGGACGATGCGGGTTTACATCGGGTTTGACGATACGGATACGCTCGAATCGGTGGTCGGAACCGGCAAGCTGGCCCGTGGTTTCGAAGATGACATGCCGGCCGGCGCCGCGCTGTGGGGGGTGATCCGGCAGCAGTTGCTGCTGCGCGACGATATCCCCTACACTTCCCACAACAGCGCGGCCTGCCTGGTGATCGACCTGGGCGGCACGGGACAGCTGACCGAGGTGATCCGCGCCGCCGTCGATTATCTTGAACGACAGTCCTGTCCCGGCAGCGATCCCGGAATCTGCGTGGCCTGGGAAAAAAACGGCGGGCTGTCATCTTTGGTTGAATTCGGCCGGGCCTGCACCCATCGAAAAATGTATCAAAGAGACGCCCTGAAAGCAGCCGGTCGATTTCATCTCACCGGCCATGGCGGGACCAACGACGGCATCATCGGAGCGGCGGCGGCGGTCGGCCTGACCCATGCGGGCTGGAGCGGGCGATTCATCGAGTTCGGCCGGCTGCGAGACTACGATGGCATGGTCCCGGCCGGTGCGCTGATGTCCCGCGGCATTCAGGTGGTGTCGATCGATCGGGATGCCAAAATGCCGGCTCCCGGCGAGATGGTGCAGACGAACGGCTGGGTGCGCCCGCACCTGGTGAGCGGCCGGCCGGTGCTCCTGGTGCGTCCCGCGGCGGAGGGGCTGTGGGAAAACATCGGCGCCAAACGGCTCAGGCAGGAGATTTCAGCCGGCGATAGCGCCGGATGAAATTCTGCAGGGTTGCGGCCTGCCGTTCCATGTAGCCGATCCAGATTTCCAGCACTTCCTCGCCTTCCGGTGTCAGGCGGTACATACGCCTGGCCGGTCCGGTGCCCTCGGTCTCCCACTGCGACTGCACCAGCCCGTCTTCCTCCAACTGCCGTAAATGACGATAAATCATGCCCGGCGGCGCCTGGCCTTCCACGAAGCCGAACTCCTGAATACTGTGAATGAGTTCATAGCCGTAAGACGGCTTCAGGTTGAGCCCCAGCAAAATGGACGGCTGCACATAGCGCTCGGCTTTTCCGCCGCCGGGGTGCCGTATTCTCTTAGGCGGCTTGTTTTCTTTTGTTGACATAGGTCCTTGGGGGATATATTCTCGTTTAGAAGCTATTGCGCCTCTCGGAGAGGCGTCGCAGGCTTGAAACGTTTTAACTGAATGGGTTCAAGGTTCAAGGTTCAGGGTTCAAGGCTAAAGGCTAAAGGCTAAAGGCTAAAGGTTCTGGGTTCCGGGTTCTGCTTTTCGATTTTAATTTCAGATTGATTTCAAGTTCCTATTTGCGAGTTTCCAGTATCAAGTATCAAGTTTCAAATTATAAGAGAGGTATTTATGAAAATATTCGTGCGCGAAAGACGAAAGGTCGATGAGGGTGAAAAAAAGCCGCGGTTCCGGGTCGTGGGCGTCAGCGGGGCGGACCTCAGGCTTTACGTCAAGCACATGCGTAAAAAGGAACTGGAGCAGGTGGCCGCCGCCACCGGGGCCGAGATCGTGTACCTGAAGGCGGAAAAAGACGGGCAGGGCAAGACCACCGTCCTGGTTTAGACCCTGCTGCCTCGCAGCGACAGAAGCGGCTCACGGTTCCTTGGTGATGATCGTCCCGACGTGTTCGCCGTCCAGGGCCGCCAGAATGTGCTCGGGGTGGTTCAGGGCGTCGATGATCTGCAGTTCCTTGAGGCATTTGGCCCGCTGCAGCATCGTGAGGATCGGCCGCTCGATGATCAGGTCGTCCAGGTCCAGCTCCAGCAGTTCTGCGGCGGAAATACGGTCGATGAATTTTGGCGGGGCATCGGCGGACGACGCGCTTTTCTTGGGGTCGCGGTCGAAGAGGCCTTTTTCGTCCTTGAGGTAAATCAGCGCGCGCGCGCCGATATTTTCGGCCAGCAGGAATGCGCCGCAGTCGGTGCGGTGCGGCGGAATGGAGCCGTGCTCGGCCGGGTGCTCGAAAAATCCGTAGGGCGGGATGCCGTAGGTGATCGGCAGGTAACCGAGTTTGCAGAACATGGTCAACTGCTCCAGGTTGTCGCCGTGGCCGATCTTGACCCCGCCGTGTTTCGAGAGCAGCACCGCCAGCATCTCCGCGTTCTGCCACGAGACCTTGTCGCCCAGCTTGGAAAGCACGCCGGTCGGCATGCCCAGGTCAACACCGATGTTGTAGACGTGCCGGGCGCGGGTGCCGCCGCCGGTCATCAGCAGGATCTTGTGTTTGTCCTTGGCTTCGATCAGAACGTCTAAAATCGGCAGCAGCGCCCTGGCGCCGCGGTCCATGATGCTCTGCCCGCCGATTTTGAGCACGTTGATGTCCGGATGCATCCGGAAGTATTCCTTGGACTCGGTTTGCTTCAAAAACTTTTTGCTGACCAGGGATTCGCCCATCATAGGCGTGTCGATGTGCAGCCGGCCGGTGGCCCCTTCCTCCTTGATCAGCTTGGTCATTGGTCGTCTCCCGGTTGCCGAAATGAAGTTCAAGGCCAAGGTAAACCGGCGCGCAGCGGGTGTCAAGAGGAGGCTGGTCCGATCGACGGTTTCAGACGTTGAGGCGCTCGGATTTCAGCAGATAGGCGATGACCAGGCCGACGAGGAAGCCGGCCGCCAGGTTGGAGGCCAGGGTGATGCCCAGCATCATCAGCGCCACGAAAAGTCCCTTGCGGTCCTTCAGATCGATGATCGTCAGCGCCAGTTGGCCGCCGGCGAAGATGAGCAGGACTCCCAGAATCGACATCGGCAGCAGGTAGAGGACCGCCAGGATGCGGCCGCCGAAGAAGACGACCAGCAGCAGGAAGAAGGCCCCGATCATCAGGTTGGAGCCGGCCGTGCGGGCGCCGAAGCGGTGATGGGCCGCGAGCCCGCCGGCACCGTGGCAAAGCGGCATGCCGCCGAAGAGAAACCCGACGAAGTTGGCGATGGCGATGCTGATGCAGGCGCCGCGGTAGGTGACGCGGCGCGAGGCATCACCGAAGTAGTCGGTCGACAGGTCGGCATAGGCGATCACGGCATTGCCAAGGGTCATCGGGATCTGCGGCAGGACCAGGATCAGCAGGGCACTAATGAAATCAGCCGCAGTCGGAAAGGGAAACGGCAGCAGCGGCGGCAGGTGCAGGCCCAGGCTCAAGTGCTCGAATCCCTGGTGCGTGCCGAGGACAAGCCCGACGGCCGCGCCGCCGCAGACCACCAGCAGGCCCGCCGGCAGCTTGCGGTTGTCGAGCAGAAGCAGGGTCAGCAGGCCGCCGATGGCGCCGATGATAATGCCGATCGGCACGAAGCCGAGGCGTTGCACGGTCAGGAAGGGCTCGGCGGCCTTGGACATGAGCTGGAATTTCGAGGTGCCGAGCATGAACTTCACGCCTTCGGCCATCAGCAGCGCGCCGGTCGAGAGCTGCACGCCCCGCACCACCGACTTGGGCGTGTAACGGCCGATCAGGTCCATGGCGCCGGTAGCGCCGATAACGATGAAAATCCCGCCCAGCAACAGGCTCGAGGCCATGATCTGCGAGGCGCTCAACCCCATGGCGATGGCGTACGCGCCGACCACCTTCATCGGCTGGACCGGCACGGTCACCCCGAAGTAAATGCCGGAGAGAATGTAGTAAAGACCGACCGAAAAGAAGAGTCCGGCCGGATCGAGCTTGTTGACCAGGATCATCCCGATGGCCAGCGGCAGCAGGGTGCCGAGATCGCCGAGGGAGCCGGCCAGTTCCATCCGGCTGAAGGCGCAGCGCTGCGTCACGGCTTTTCTTTGTCCTGTTCGAAGACCCGGCCCGGGAACCGCTTCAGTTCCATTATCTTCGCATCACGGATTTTCTTGTCGTGGGTCGATTTCTTCCGGAAGCCTTCGGCCATTTTTTCGAGCAGGTCTTCGAATTTGACCGGTTTCAGAAGGTAGTCGAACGCACCGAGCTTCATGCCTTCGATGCTGGTTTCGACCGAGGCGTGGCCGGTGAGCAGGATGACCTCGGCCAGGGGCTGCAGCTTTTTTATCTCCCGCAGCACCTCGATGCCGTCCATGCCGCCCGGCATCTTGATGTCGAGCAGAATGACATCGAAGAGTTGATCTTTCAGGATCCGGATCGCCTCTTCACCGCTGGTGACACCGATCGTCTCGAGTTTGCGCTTCTGCAGGCGGTTGACAATGGTTTCCAGGAAATCGACCTCGTCGTCTACGACCAAAATTCTGAAGGTGACCATTTTCTCTTCTCCTTGGTTTATGGGCGCTGTATTTGTAACCGTTCACGCAGTTTTGCAAAGCGTGCCCCACAACAACGCCGATGCGGTGACCCCTCTTGTCAGGGTTCACAGGGTGCCGCAGATGCAAGGCGTCGGTCACGCCGGCGTACTTTTGTACGTCAAGTGACCGGCAACACAGCAGATGCGGTGTCCTGTGAACCCTGACCTATTTTTTCTCCGGCAGCTTGATAGGCAGCCGGATAACAAACGTCGTGCCCTGGTTCTCGCGGCTGGTGAAAGTCAAGGTTCCGCCCATCTTTTCGATGATGCCGTAACTGATCGACAATCCCAGGCCGGTTCCGCGCCCCGGCCCCTTGGTGGTGAAAAAGGGATCGAAGATCCGGCGCTGCACGGCCTCCGGAATGCCCGAGCCGCTGTCGCGGATGCTGATGTCGATGGTGTGTTGACCGTAGGCGGTCGACACGTCGATCACGCCGTCTTTGCCGATCGCGTCGATGGCGTTGTTGAACAGGTTCAGCAGGACCTGCTGCAGCTGCGACTGATCGCTGGCGATCACGGGCAGGTCGGACTGCAGGTCCTTGTGAATCTCGATGTTGTTGATGCGCACATGGTTTTTCAGCAGTTCCAGGGTCTGGTTGATGATGTCGTTGACATCGACATCGTCGAGGCGCGGCTCCATGCGGCGGGCAAAGCCGAGCATGTTGTGGGTGATCTTGCGCGCCCGTTCGACGTGCTCTTCTATTTTTTCGATGGACCGCTGATATTCTTCGAAATTTTCGCTCTGCTGAAAGTTTTCCTCGGCCAGCAGGTCCCGCATCCAGCCGGCTTTTTCGCCGATAACGGCCAGCGGGTTGTTGATTTCATGGGCGATGCCGGCCGCCATTTTCCCCAGGGCGGCCATCTTGTCGGACTGTATCAGCTGGGAGTTCAGTTCGTCGACCTCGCGGTCGGCTCCTGCCAGCCGTTTGATCATCATGTTGGCGGTGATCAGGATCGCCGCCACGATGGCCAGGCACGAGGCGGCGATAATGAAGATCGTGCGGTTGAGGGTCGCTTTCAGTCCGGCGATCTCTTCACCGGCCTCCTGGCTGATGATCAGCAGCCACTCGCCGTTTTTCAGCCAGCTGCCGGCGTAATACTGCGCCGTGCCGTCGGGCAGCTTCTTGATGTTGACCGAGTCCTCGGCGAAAGAACTGGGGTCGAGGTCCGATCTGCTCAAGATGGTGCCATGGAAGCGGGGATTGGTTTGAAAATTCCCCTCTTTGTTGATAATAAACGCATCTCCGCGTTGGCCGGTGTGAGCGGTCCGGACCAGACGGTTGAATACCTCGGAATCGATGGTGGCCCTTAAAATGAAGCTGCGGTCCTGGTCGTGACCCCTGACCGCGATGATGAAGTGCGGCAGCTGCCGATAGCCCATGTAGACGTCGCTGATGTAGCGGCCCTTGCTCATGGCCTCGCCGAACCAGGGCTGCTGGTAATAGTTCAGTCCTTTCAGGTCATAGGGGCCGACGTAAACCAGCTGGGTGCCGGTGTTGTCGATGATGCCCATGTCGACCAGACCGAGGCCGTCGGCCCGGCGGTTGATCACCTTGAAGATTTCAGCGAGGTTCTGCGGCTGGGTGAGAAACTCGAAGCTGTGGGTATCGACGATGGTGGTCAGGATGCTGGTGCGCTCGCGCAGAAACACTTCGATCCCGCTGCGGTGCGAGCGCACCAGTGACCGGATCTGGTCTTCGGTCTTTTCGGCGAAGACCTGCGCAAACTGGTAGTAGAGACCGAAACTCAGAAATATCAGCGGCGCAACGGACACGATCAAGGTGATAATGATGATGTCTTTTTTAAGTTTGCCGTATCGTGAGCGCTTCATATCGACCTCTCGGCCTTGCAGCCAACCGCCGTGCGGTTACCAGGACAGCAGGCGCCAGTAACCGAATACCGCCCAGAACCAGAGCACCAGCCACGCCAGGATCGTGACCGGCAGGCCGAACTTGACGAAGTCCATCACGTCCAGCAGCCGTTCGCCCGTGTCCAGGTCACGGCCCATGCCAAAGGCGATGGCGTTGTTGGGGGTGCCGACCACCAGGAAATTGGCGAACGAGGAGGAGAACGCGGTCACCAGGCCCACTTTCCAGACGTGGACATCGGCCAGCGTGGCCATCGGCAGCACGACCGGTCCCAGGGCCGCCACGGTGGCCCCGTCGCTCATGAAGTTCGTCATCGTTCCGGTCAGCAGGCTGACACCGATCACCAACCCTTCTCCCTTAGACAGGAAATCGGGCAAAACATCAACAAAAGTCTGTGCCAGCCACAGGGCCCCGCCGGTGAACTTGAGGCCGACGCCCATGGCGGAGGCCGCGGCGTAGAGACCGACGACATCGAAGGCCACCCCGTTTTGAACGTCCTCCCAGCGGATGATGCGGCACAGGAACATCCCCATCAGGGCATAGAGGGTCGGCCCGCCGAGCCCGGCATGTTCGCCGATGATGATCCACGCCGCCACCAGGATAACCAGGATGACGGCCATCATGGCTTCGCGGCCGCCGAACTTGGGCAAGTCGGCGACCTCGGCCTTCACCACCTCGCTGGGGTTGACGTTTTTGACCTTGAAGCGCGATTTGCAGGATAGATACATGAAGGCGCCGATCACGACCGCCATGACCGGCACGAACGGCATGCCGTATTTCATCCACTGCAGAAATGTGATGGGCATCCCGTATTCCGCCAGGTAGCTCACCATGATGGCGTTGCGCCCGCCGGCGGCCGGAGAGCCGGGGCCGCCGTGGTTGGCGGCAAAGCAGACCCCCAGGATGAGAAAGACCGCCAGGGCGTGATCCTTCTTGACGCCGTACATTCTGCAGGAGACCTTGTAGACCCCCATCAGGACCGGCAGCAGCAGCGCCACCAGGGCGTGTTCGGAGAGAAAGCTGGCGGATATCGCCAGCATCGGCAAAAAGATAAAGGCAAACCCCTTGGCGCTTTTGATGCGACTAAGCAAAATCAGCCCGATGCGCTTGTCGAGGCCGGTTTTGGCTACCCCCACGGCGACCACCAGAATGCCGAAGATAAAGAAGACCGCGTCCGACATGTAGGCCTGCGAAATTTCGTTGATCGGAAGGACGCCATACAGGTAGAGCATCACGCCGACCATGATGTCGGTGGCCCCCAGCGGCAGGGCCTCGGTGCCCCAGAGAAAGGCCGAGAGGAACAGGATCGCGACCATCGCCTTGGCCATCTGCGCCACTTCGAAGCTCGTCAGGAGCTTTTGGGGCGCAGAATGGCCGCCACCTTCCTCGGCGCTCGGCACCGCCTTCGGTTCCACGGCGCTCTTGCCTTCCAGGCGGGCCTTGAAAGCCTCGGGTCGCAGTTTGCGGTTGACCGTATCGACGATGTTCTTGCTGTCACGCGCCACTTTGTATCCCGGCGGGTTGACCAGGTCCACCATCTTGATCATGCTCTCCGGTGGCGGCATGAGCACCACGGCCAGAAAGACCACCGCGGCAATGAGCAGTAAAACCGGCTTGTAGCCCGGTCTGCTTTTCCAGGTCCAGGGTTCATGGTAACTTTCATCGTAAGTGTTGCTCGCGTGTGTCATGCCTCCTCCTCGATCTGGGATGTGCTCATTTTGTTCCGGCCGGCCATCGGTCGGGCAGTGGGTGTCGTCATCTTCCGGCCGGCCTCATTTCGGGATTCTGTTACGCCGCGGCGCAAGGGGGTACTTCATGGCGAATGGTCGCAGCAGGAGCGCACAGAAGACCGGCCGGCAGTTCAAGCCGTCAAGCAACAAAGCAATGAATATGCCACCGGCGGAAGGGAAAGTATCACGAGTAAACCCCTTGAAATGCCAAACTTAAATCGGCCCTGCGGTTGTTGGAATCCTCTGTCGGCAGCGCCGTCTGTCAGTATTTTTTACAGACTGTAAAACGGGTTTGGGCGCGGATGCGGCAAGAACGGCCGGCCCTGCGGGGGTGTGGTCAGTGCGTGCGGGAGGAAATGCGGTGCTTCAGGTCGTGGATGACCCTTTTAAGCGATTCGACGCTGTTGCCGCCTTTTTCGACGAACGCATCGGCATTCAAGGCATCGGGGGCGGCGGCATAGTCGGATAAAAACGCATGGATCACGACCGTCAGGGGCGGAATGCGGTCCTTGAGCTTTTCCATCAATTGCTGCGCACCCGTATCCGGCAAGTCGGGATCGAGGATGACAAGATCCAGGGGGTCCGGATGGAAGGCCCATTTCAGCAGTTCGATACCGCTTTCGGCCAGGCGGACCCGGTAGCCTTCGGATTCGAGTTCCCGTTTCAAAAACTTGCGGACATGCGGATTGCGATCGGCGATCAAAATGTATTTGAGTGTGTTCACCCGTTCTCTCTGCTGGTTGTTGTCAAATCACCAAGCAAGGGTTGTGCCAGCAGGGTGGGGGTCGAAGGGCGGCAACTGAAGTCCCCGGGAAGCGGGACGCATACGGGTGGCGCTGATGAAGTGCATGGGTTTCGGCGCCGCCGATGTCGATATTTTTTACATCCTGTAAAAAGCGCAGGTGTACACCGTCGAAATCATGGTTATGGTGTAAAGACCGGCCCATCCGGTTGCCGTCATGAAGTGAACAATGTCACCACACTGACCGGACGCAGACGAGGTTCGGCATACAGAGGAGAGAAAATGAGCAAGATCGTTCATCAATCGCGCATCAGGATTACGCGTGAAAATGGACCGACCCGCAAGGCCGTCATAGAAGGCTTCGATCAACCCGTCTATTATGGTGTCCACGGCGGGATCAAGAATTTTTACGGTGTATCACCCGAAGAGGAGCACGCCGCCACCCTAGATCACGTGGTGGGCGCCGTCGGTGGCTGAATGATGGGGACTCTGGCCACGGTGTTGGCCAAAAAAAAGATCCGCACCTTTCAGGATCGATTCGCCGCCAGCGTTGTCGGCGACATCGAAGATGTCGGCGGCGTGCTGAAGATCACCCGCATCGAGGTTGCCTATACCCTCAAGCTGCCCAAGGAACAGGTCGCAGATGCCCGGGCGGCGCTGGACGACTATCTGCACCTTTGCCCCGCGGCCCAAAGCGTGATTGAGTGTATCAGGATTACCCACAATCTGACGCTCCAAGAGATGTAGGCTTCGAGATAAAGATTCTGGACTGCGTTATCGGTCGTCGGCGTATGACATATACAGCCTCCTCCCTCTGGCCTTGCCAAAATCTTTATCTCGAAGCCTACAAATGGGTGGTCGGGTTAAGGATTCTGGACTGCGTTATCGGTCGTCGGCGTATGACATATACAGCCTCCTCCCTCTGGCCTTGCCAAAATCCTACAAATCATCTTGTGGCACGGCGATGTGGCGCGGGTCGGCCGCGGCGCTGGTGAAGAAGTGATCGGTCTGGTACATGAGGCAATTGAGCGTTGCGTCGAGAAGCTGCCGCCGTGTTTCCATCTCTGCCCGCGATGCCCGGCGGGGGACCCGGATGAGTCTGTCACCGTAAACCATGACGATCCTGGAGAAAGGCTTGGGGATAATCGTTTTGTCCCAGCTGTTGAGCCTCCAGCAGCGCTCGGCGCTCCAGACCATTGTCATGATTGGCAGGCCGGTGATTCTGGCCGCGGTGATGATGCCCATTTTCGATACCTGGGCGGGCCCGTGCGGCGCATCGACCAGCAGGCCGGCCAGGTGACCCTTCTCACCATATCGAACTAGCTCCTTCAAGCCTTCAAAGCCCCGGTAACTCGATGACCCCCGCACGACGATCCAGCCGTGGCGCATCGCGGCCTGGGCGGCCAGTTCCCCGTCCTTGCTGGAGCTGGCCATCGTAACGACCCTCCGATGCCGATAGTGGTGGACGATGTACATCACCCCGCGGTGCCAGCTGGCCGCCAGCAGACCCTTGCCCGGATTCTCCCTGTAATAGGTTTCCATGACCTCGCGGCCGAACTCCTGCACCCGGCAGGTGGAAAAGAGCAACAGGGTAGCGGCGCGGGTCATCCAGCCGAAGAGGTAGTAGAGGGGGGCATGCCGGGGGGGTATT
>JBAPWQ010000387.1:0-2116 GCA_049283795.1 Desulfobacterales bacterium
CGATTGAACTTGCGGTTGAAGGCCGTCAGCGGGGAATAGACCTTCTGCCCGAGCGGCTGCACCTGAAGCAACCCTGAAACCAGTTCGAACAGACCTTCCCGGACCGCGTGCTCGGTCAGTTTCTCAAGGTCGATACCGGGATCTGTAATCAATACGCTTCCCGTAAGGGCGTTGACGCGGATATCGAGGTAATTCAGGTCACGCGCCAGCGATTGTGCAACCGTGGTGAAAAACCCGCCGTCACCCTTGCGGGAAGGTATCTTGAGTCGCAGCCGCTCGGCGGTCCTGTGGCTGGCGGTGGCCTGCGGCAGCATGTCGGGGCTCATGGCGGCCGTCTACTTCGCGGTCGCCGCGGCCGCTTTTTTGGGTTTCTGGATCTTCGCGGCCGGCTGGGACAGCTCGGCCTTGGCCTCGGCGGCCAGATCGTCGAAGGTCTCCATCGTTTCGGCGACCTGTTCCTTCATTTTGCCGTAGGTCATCAAGCCGCCCTTTATGATGGCCTTTGTGACCGGTTTCAGGATACTGGCCACCACCGGCACGACGACGGGCGCCAAAAGCACCACGGCGGCGCCGGCGACCACGGAGCCTCCCATTTTGAATCCATTGTCTAACAGTCCCATACCGCACCTCCCTTTGCAGTCGACCGGGTGAACACACTGCCGCCATTCGGCGGCCACCGACTTCCGGCTCCAGCCGGGTTGCGCCGGCGACCATCCCCGGCGCATCACAACATGTAAAAAACCTTTCCTGGCGCGAACACGGAAAAACGGCATGTTAGAGTTTCATCAGTAAGATTAGCGGAGAGCGAAGTCAACACGCAAATTAATTAAAGACCTACTCGTGCAGCGGTTCCAAACCGCCGCCCGGTCTTCTCCCAATCGGTGTCCCGCTCTCGGGCAAAAGAGAATTTGAGGCTCGGTGCGGGCATCGCCAAAGGCGCCGCCGGTGTCGCTAATGAAAATCTAATCGGCCTCTCATCAAACGCCAATATTTCAAGCATAGATCCTCTGATGCCGAATGCGACAGAAGTCAGTGGCTGAACGGAAATACTTCTTCTCCTGCCCTCTTAATGGGGAAGGGCCGGGATGGGAAGGGAAGTTTTCGGTCAGACACCAGATAAGTCATCCAACCATAATAAGGGAGAGGGCGCAATGCGTAAATTGGCGGAAATTCTGAAACCGTTCGCAGGCTGTTTGCTGGGACTCGCGCTGCTGGTCAATGCCGGAACTGTCCGGGCCGAAGAACTGCTCGTCTACACGGCCTTGGAAGATGACGAGATTCCCGGGTACCTCGACATCTTCAAGAAGGCGCATCCGGACATCGAGGTCAAGATCGTGCGGGACTCGACCGGCATCGTGACCGCCAAGCTCCTGGCCGAGAAGGACAATCCGCAGGCGGACGTCGTCTGGGGCACCGCCGCCACCAGCCTGATGCTGTTCGACCAGGCCGGGATGGTCGAACCCTATGCCCCCAAGGGGCTTGAGCGCGTGCGTCCCAAGATGCGCGACGCCAACAACCCACCGCACTGGGTCGGCATCAAGGCCTGGATGACCGGTTTCTGCGTCAACACGATCGAAAGCGCCACCCTGAAGCTGCCGGTCCCGGCATCCTTCGCGGACCTCGTGAACCCGGTGTACCGCGGCCACCTGGCCATGCCCAACCCGGCGTCGTCCGGCACCGGTTTCCTGACGGTTTCCGCCATTTTGCAGACCATGGGCGAAGAAAAGGGCTGGGACTATCTCGACCGGTTGCACGAGAACATCGCCCGTTACACCCACTCCGGCTCGCAGCCCTGCAAACTGGCCGGTGCCGGCGAGGTGGCCATCGGCATTTCCTTCGCATATCGCGGGTTCATGCAGAAGCAAAAGGGGGAGCCGGTGTTGACGGTCTTTCCCGCGGAAGGCTCGGGCTGGGATGTCGAGGCCAACTGCCTGATAAAAAAAGCCCGGATCAAGCCGGCCGCCAAGACCTTTCTGGACTGGGCGATCGGCGAGGAGGTCATGAAGGCCTACGCCAAGGTCTACCCGGTGACGGCTTTCGCCACCGGCGTGCCCATTCCCGAAGGCTTTCCGGCCGACCCCGAAGGCCAGCTGATCGAGAACGACTTCAATTGGGC
>JBAPWQ010000388.1:0-2122 GCA_049283795.1 Desulfobacterales bacterium
GCCGGGCGCCGCTGAGGCGGTCGTAGCAGGCCAGCCGCTCACTGTCGGACTGAATCGCCGCGCACTCAGCGAAGTTCGGGGTCTGGGCCGCGGCCGAACCGCCGCCGAACAGCAGAAGGACGGTGCCCAAGGCGGCCAGCCGGGCGGATCTAAAACGATTGGGGGTCATGAATCACCTCTACAGGATGCCCCAAAAAAGGGCAGAATTGGTTTCGGCGACATGCGCGCCTAAAAAATCGACTGCACAAAGGGTCGCGTGAAGAGGCAAAGTGGCGAAAGGGCCTGGTCGTTTGACGCGACTAATCGCACCACGTTGGGCGCGTGTCAATAGTTTTTCGGAGGGCGCCGTCATCTTCCAACCGGCGACCGGCAGCGCTTCGATGCTATTGACAAGTTCCCCGCCCGGTCCTACTAATGTCTATCTTAAATTCTCCGGAAGCAAAACTTTTCACCATCACTTCAAAGGAGGCTGTTCATGAAAAACCGTATCGTGTTCATCACCCTGTTGGCCGCTATAATGCTGAGCGGCTGCGCCACCACCAAGCCGTCCAGTGACTACGGCCGGCCCGGGGACCTGGTGGACGCCGCACTGGTCACCTTCAACAACTTCTCGAGCGATCCCAACATGACCTGGTTCCGCAACAACATCGGCCAGGCGCGGGCCGTCATCATCTTTCCCAGGATCGTGCGGGCCGGGTTCGTTTTCGGCGGGGCCGGCGGCAGCGGGACGATGCTGGTCAGGGATCAGCGGACGGGCGAGTGGAGCTATCCGGCCTTTTTCAGCATGGGCCAGGGGTCCTTCGGGTTTCAGGCCGGGGTCGATGTCGCCGAAGTCGTCCTGATGGTGATGACCCAGCGCGGCGTGGACCGTTTCCTGTCGGCCAGTTTCCAGCTGGGGGCGGATGCCAGCATTGCCGCGGGCCCGGTCGGGACGGGGGTGAGCGCCGCCGTGGCGGATATCCTGGCATTTTCGCGGGCCAGGGGGGTGTTCGGCGGCCTGTCGGTGGAAGGCGGCGTGATCAACCCCAGAAACGAGTGGAACAGCGCCTTTTACAGCAGCAACGTCCGCACGGTCGATATCCTGGTTTCAAGGAGCGTCAGCAATCCGCAGGCGGAAGGCCTGCGCCGGGCTGTCGCCCGCACGGCCGGCCAATAAGCCATCGGGATGCTCGTTCAGAAATATCGGCGCAATTCAGGTGTCGCTCCATGCCCGTCCGGCGGTGTTGCGAAAATACTGCAAAATTCAGATATTACAGTGTTTGCGCCTTGCCGGCCGGGAGACACGAATCCGGAAACTGCGACCTTACCAAAGAGCGCGTAATTTTATTCCGGCGACTGCCGGTCGGCCCCGCGCCGCCCTTTTACGGGCAATTTGGGGCCGACCGGCGGGACCCGGCAGGAGGCAGAAATTACCCGGTTAAAACGACGGTTACTTTTTACCGCGCTGATTCTGGTGCTCCTGCTGGCCGGGGTGGTGATCTTTTTCTACCGGCCCACCCAGCAGGCCCTGGAACGCGCCGAAGCGTTTCAATTCCGGCGGATGGTGGTGACGAAGCTGGCCGGGCAGGAAGCCTACCGGTTTTTTTTCGCCACCAATCGCCGGCTGGAAACCGGCGATGGCCCCATAGAGGAACGATTCGGGAATCAGCGTGAAGAGGCGCTCAAGTTCGGCCTGTTCGACACCCGGATCGAGCCCAGCCTGGGCATCGGCATGCTCATCAACCCGACCGACTGGTTTCAGAACGAGGAAATCCAGCTCCAGCAGGTGGCCGCGCTGGAGCAGGCCGAATTTCTCGATCAGCTGCGCGGGCAGGTGCAGGCGTCCCCGCTGCGCGCGCTGCTGGTCAACGTCAACGGGTTCCGGGAGCGGTTTCCATCGGCCCTGCGCAAGACGGCGTTTCTGGCCCATGTCCTAGACATCGATGCCCCGGTCCTGGTTTTCGACTGGCCGGGCGACCAGGGCTCGACCCCGCGCGGGTACCGGCGGGCGAAGGGGATCGCCTCGGAGTCCGGGGGCGAACTGGCCCGGACCCTGGAGCTGATCATCCGCCAGGTTCGACCGGACCGGTTGTGGCTGGTGGCCAACAGCATGGGGGGGCAGGTGGTCGTGAAGGCCTTCGGC
>JBAPWQ010000389.1:0-13161 GCA_049283795.1 Desulfobacterales bacterium
GGTGTCGCCTTTTTCGCAACCGATTCGCGGCTAAAGTATGGCCACCTCATCTGGCATCTATTTGTTATAGCCGGCACCACATGTCACTACTTTGTGGTGCTCTGGTATGCGGCCTGAGATGGCACTATCGGCCTGACACGGTGTGCCATGAATCAGAGCCACGGGCCAGCTGGTGTGAAGAGCCCCCATCATCCAAATTTAAATTACTTGCGGATTTTAATCTTGATTTGATTTTATTTCCGTAAGCAGAGTTGGATGTTTTTTTAGAGATATCAAGGCACGACGCATGGCAACAGAGTCCCGCAACTTCTGGGCCCAAGGTCTTTCGGCGCGGGATCGTTGCCACGCAGCCTGCTTTGTTAGAATGGCGTGAATATCAGCTCTCATCAAAACGTTTCTTAAACAGATCCCACTCGGAGGTAAGGTTGTGGCGCATTGCCAAATCAGAGATTTCCTCGTCTGTCACAGCACCAGCTTCACGAAGGGCCAAGATTCGTGCGAAGTCTTTAGCACGTCCCACGCTCAGTGCGATGACCGCCAGGTAGTCCGCACGGATGACCCGCAGCGGAATTCCATCAAGGTCTCCTGTCTCAGCATCATGAATGGCTTCTCGGGTGAGCGTGCTGAATGCAGGGATGAACTGCACGGGCCAGTCCCCTATACGGACCGCTTCGCCTTCAGGCAAATAACCACGTTCTCGGCAGAAAGTATAGATCGGGCTTAGCACATTCAGTTTGTCCGGTTCGGTTACTGCCACAAGTATATCTGCGTCCAGCGTCACCACGGCCCCGGTGTAACGCATTTGAGCAACGGCACCAAATACCGCATAGTCCGCAATAATGCCCTGATCAACCATATCATTAAGTAGCACGGCCACCTTGTCCATGCAAATTATATAACAGGTAAACACGAACCCTTCAAGGAGTTTGATATCTTTAGTGAGAGTACCAACAGATATGCAGTGACGAACTCTCGAAACAGGGTCAAACTATGACAGAGCGTGACATTTAGTTTCGAGGGAACTTTGAACCATAAAGAACCAAAACCGAAAAACATACAGATTTTTGCAATAATGATGGCGTCACCAACACGACGCCAAAGAGAGGATTCCGGTCTCCACAGGGCGTCTCGACCGGCAGGCTGACGACCTCTGGTTATTGGCCGCCGGCGCCGGTACGCTCTTTGGAAGGTGTCTTCTGCCGTATGAGATATTCCAGGTGCTCGCGCGCGCCTTCGTAATGCGGATCATGTTCGAGGATCGTTTTGAACTGCTCTGCGGCCTTGTCCGGCCGGCCGGTTTCTTCGTAGTACAGGCCCAGGTACTCCCTGAACTCCGGCACGTCCGGAGAAATCCGCACCGCGGTTTCAAATTCGCTCAAGGCCGCGCCATCTTCTGATATTTTCTGATACGCCAGCCCGAGACCGAAGTGATTGTCGGCGTTTTGCGGGTTGAGCGCCAAACCGGCTTTGAAGGCCGCGATGGCTTCCTCTGGTCGATTGATCGCAATACAGGCTTTGCCCAGGTTGTGAAATACCTCCTCGTTCCGGAAACCGGCCCGCACCGCCTCCCGGTAATACGCGACCTCGCTTTCGATTTCCCCCAGTTGACCGTAGGCATAGCCGAGCATGTAAAGGGCCCGGGAGTTTCCCGGCTCTGCGCGAAGCACCTGCTCGTAGAGACGGATGCCGGCGAGGTAATCACCTGCTTCCACGGCCGCATAGGCCCGCTGGGCATTGTTATCCTCGACCGCCGGCACTTTGGCGGCCGGGGTCGGCTGCAATGCGGGCCGGGTGCAACTAGCGGCCAGCAGCCAGAGCCCCAGGCAGGCCAGGGCCGTGCAAACAGCGGTGATCGAAGGGCGGCGGCGAACACATTTTACTCCCGCAGCGGCCTGCAGCATGGCTTACAGCTCCTCGAACCCCCAGTGCGGAAATGCCAGCCGGTAGCTCGCGATCTTGCCCGGGCTGTTTTCGCGGCTGGCCACCAGCCATAGCGAACTCACCCGCTCCTTGGCGGAAATCGGGTCGATGGGGTTCCAGTCGGGCAGCAGGATCATGGCGTTGTCGGCGCTGTATTCGATATCGCCCGATTCCTTGAAGGCCCCCAGGTCCGGCGTGCGGGCATATTGCCCGCCTTCGCCGCGCGAGAGCTCGGAAATGACGAAGAAGGAAACGTTCTGCTCGTCGCGGATGGCTTCCATGTGGCGCAGCCACGAATCGATGCCCGTACGCCGGTCGGAGAGGTCCTTGAAGGGCAATTTGTGGAGGCTGTCGATGACCACGACCGTGCTGTCCCTGCGAGTTTCGTGCTGCAGGAAGTCAACCTGGCGGCGCATGATGTCCGGATTCAGCTTGCGATCGGTCACGACCTTGAAGTACTGCAGGAGCCGGCCGAATTCGCGGCGGATCTCCTCGATCCGCCGGCGCGCGGCCTCATCCGGATTTTGGCGGATCTCTTCTGCGGTCAGTCGAACCAGGCGGCTGAACGTCCGGGCGTAGATTTTGCGGCGGCCGTTCTCGAAGTCGTAGTAAATCACGGGTGTCCGGCGGCGGGCCATTTCGGTCGACACCTGCATGTAAAAACAGGACTTGCCGGCCTTGGGCGGCCCGCCCATGATGTTGATGCCCTGGCTCCCGCCCAGGGCGCTATCGAATTTGTCGAAACCGGACCTGAACCCCCCGGCAAGCTCGTCGCCCTTCGATTCGAGATGTTCGAAAAATTTCCGGTGTTCCTTTTCGGGTGACACGAAGGGTGAAAAAGACCTGGCCGACCGGATCAGCTCGGCCACCGCCGATCTGAATGATGGCCCTTTGTCGCGCGCCAAGTCGCAAAGTGTATAGCCGCGCCTGGCATGGGCCGGCCATTTGAGGATTCTGACCTTGAAGCCGATGCGGGTCGCGGCGTCGCGGGCTGCCAGCTGCGCTTCGGGCGCATTGGCGACCGCAATGAACACCTGCGCGATATCGGCCAGATGAACGGCACCGACATGCTCCAGATCGGCCGCGGCGGGCACGGCGATACCCGGGTAGCCGAGTTCCCTGAGGGCCAGCAGGTTGTCCTCGCCCTCCACGATGAAAAGTGCTCCGCTCCGGCAGCGCTCGATCTCGGGGGTGTCGAAAATCTGAAAGTCGCCCGTGAAAAAGTTATTGTCGCCGTACCAGAAGTTGTCTTCCGGCCGGCCGGGCAAAATGCAGCGCGCCGCGTAACAGTTGCCGTCCTCCAGCAGGTAGGGATACACCAGGTACCGCCCGTTGAAGCCGATTTTCATCTCGTTCACCACGGCCGGCGACACGCCGAAATCTTCGAAGTGGGCGTATTCGCCCGCGGTCATCAGGGAGGTGAACTTGACGATGTCCGCCTTGAGATTTTTAATCGGATAGGTGATGTCGCGCACGAAGGGGTCGCGGTCCGGATCGTACCCCGGAACTTCCTGCGGGTCGATGCCCGTCAAGCGGGCGAAGTGAAGGGGAAATCCACCCGGGCGGCAGCGGTTCAGGCACCTGAAGTAGCCGGTGAAGTAACTGTCCGGATTCAGGTATACCACCAGGGTGCCTTTCCCGCCGTTTTCGTCGGGTTTGCAGAACGGGCAGGGCGCCTTGAGAAAAGAGTTGTCCAGCACGGCACCGGGTATATGGTCGCCGTAGAATTTCCTGATCTGACCCGCTATATCCATGGATCGAATCCCGCTGACGGATGAGCCCGGGTCCTGGCAGCCCGAAGCGATGCGTGTGTGTCAACCAGAGCCTGAGGGAAAACCAGAGTGCTGGAGGACGGAGAAACTGGAAGGCTGGAATACAGGAATGTTGGAATAATGGAACGCCTGGGTAAAACGGATATTGTTCCTTTTCGATTTAACACGGCTCTAAAAAGCGCCTATCTTCTTAAAACCACAAGTCCCTTGTTCCAGCGCTCCACCATTCCATCGTTCCCGCTTTCCAAGCTTTCCAACCTTTCTAACATTCCAATGTTCCACCGGTGCATCATTCCAACATTCCATTTTTTCCGCATTCCCGTGTCCCGGCCGTTGGTCAGCACGCACAGCCCAAGGCCGGCTCCGACTCGTTATAGGAAACCAGTTCCATGCAAGAAATAAAAGCTTTTTCAGGTAATTATAGAAGAAAACCACAGGAAGTGTCAAGTCGGGGAAAAGTACACGGGAGTAAATCGGGCAGCAGCAGTCGGTCCGCTGCCGCCGCATTCACCGGCGCGCAAATGGTCTTGCGTGCACGCCGGTGGTCCACGTCCGGCCGGGATGAATGCCGGGAACCGGGCCACAGGCGACGCGGCCGCCTAAAAATACGTCCTTGAAGCTTAGGCACGCTGAACGATTTCGTATGTTTTCTCGAGGGCCTGGTCGAGGTTTTCGGGCTGCGTACCCCCGGCCTGGGCCATGTCCGGCCGGCCGCCGCCGCTGCCGCCCACCATGGCCGCCAGCTCTTTGACGATGTGTCCGGCGTGGTACCGCCGATCGAGGTCTTTTGTCACCAGGGCGATTAAAAAGGCCTTGCCGGCGGCGGCGGCCCCCAGGACGACGACCCCGGAAGAAATTTTGTCCCTGAATTGGTCGGCCAGCTCCCGCAGGACCGCCGGGCTGTCGGCCGCCACTCTCTTGGCCAGCACCCGCACGCCGTTGACGGTCCGCACGTCGTCTGCGGCGCCGGCCGCCGACAGGCGCGTCAGTTTGGATTTGAGTCCTTCGATTTCCTTTTCGAGGGCTTTGTGCTCGGCCATCAGCCGGGTCACCCTCTGGGGCAGGGCCTCGGGCGCGTCCTTCAGCAGGCGGGCCGTTTCGCGCAGCAGACGGTCGGTTTGCCGGCTGTGAGCCAGGGCCGCCTTGCCGGTCAGGGCCTCGATGCGCCGCACGCCCGAGGCCACGCTCGACTCACCGATGATCTTGAACAAGCCGATGTCGCCCGTGCTCGACACGTGCGTCCCCCCGCACAGCTCCTTGCTGAAACCCGCCAGCGACACCACCCGCACCCGATCGCCGTATTTTTCTTCGAAAAGGGCCATGGCGCCGGACTTGAAGGCCTCCTCGGCTGCCATCTCCACGGTTTGGGCCGGTACGTTCTCGAGAATGTGATCATTGACCAGTTCCTCGATGCGGCTCAGGGTGTCCGGATCGATCGGCGAGAAATGGCTGAAGTCAAACCGCAGCCGGTCCGGGGCCACGAGCGAACCGGCCTGTTTGACATGCTCCCCCAGAACGCGGCGCAAAACGGCGTGAAGAATGTGGGTGGCCGTGTGGTTGCGCTGGGTCGCGCGCCGTTTTTCGTCATCGACGGTCAGGGTCACAACCTGGCCGGTGTGGATCCGGCCCGACAGGATGCGTCCCTTGTGAATGATCAGGCCGGTGGGGTCCTTGACGGTGGCGCTCACCTCGATATCGAGGTCCGGTCCGCCGATGCGCCCGCTGTCACCGACCTGTCCCCCGGCTTCGCCGTAAAAGGGCGTCTCCTCGGTGACGATGTCGATATCGCTGACCGCCCCGGCCACATCGACGGCTTCGCCGTTTTGAACCAACAGCAAGACCTTGGAAGTGGCCGCGGTTCGGGTGTGGCCGACAAATTCGACCCCGACGCCTTGCGAGGTCAGTTTTTTGTAGGCATCGCCGATTTTGGCGAAGGTCGCCTTGGACCGCGACTGCGCCCGCTGACCAGCCATCGCCGCCTCGAAACCCTCCATGTCGAGGCGGATGTCTTTTTCGCGGACGACGTCGCGCACGATGTCGACCGGAAAACCGTAGGTGTCGTAGAGCTTGAAGATGACCTTGCCGGGAATCTCCCGGCTCCCGGCGGCCGCCAGGTCGGCCAGGGTGTCGTTGAGCAGTCTCAGACCCGTATCGAGCGTCTCGATGAAGCGCAATTCCTCGTTTTTGATCACGTTGGTGATGAATGCGCGCGCCTCCATCAGTTCCGGGTAAGCAGCCCGCATGACGTCGAACACCACGCCGGCGGTCTGGTGCAGGAAGGGCCGGTCGAGGCCGATGGTGCGCCCGTAACGGACGGCCCGACGCATGATGCGCCGCAGCACGTACCCGCGCCCCTCGTTGGAGGGAAAAACGCCGTCGCCGATCAGAAAGGCCGCCGCCCGGCTGTGATCGGCGATGACCTTCAGGGCCACATCGGTCGCGCCGTTCTGCCCGAACTCCTGTTCGCAGAGGGCCGCCGCCTTTTGAATGATCGGAAAAATGAGGTCGATCTCGAAATTGGTGGCCGTCTCCTGCAGGATCGACACCATCCGTTCGAGACCCAGGCCGGTATCGATGCTCGGCCTAGGCAGCGGCGTCAGGGTGCCGGAGGCATCGCGGTTGAACTGCATGAACACCAGGTTCCAGATCTCCAGGAACCGGTCACACTCGCAGCCCAGGGTGCACTCCGGGCGACCGCAGCCATGGGCGTCGCCGCGGTCCAGGTGGATCTCGCTGCAGGGGCCGCAGGGGCCGGTGTCGCCCATGGCCCAGAAATTGTCTTTTTCGCCGAAGCGCCTGATCCGCGCTTCGGGGACGCCAATCTGCCGGTGCCAGATATCGTGCGCCTCGTCATCGTCGAGGTAAATCGACACCCAGAGTTTGTCTTCCGGCAAGCCGTAGCCGTTGGTGAGCAGGTCCCAGCCGAAATCGATCGCTTTCTCCTTGAAATAATCGCCGAAAGAAAAGTTGCCCAGCATTTCGAAAAACGTGTGATGCCGGGCGGTGTAGCCCACGTTTTCCAGATCGTTGTGCTTTCCGCCGGCGCGCACGCACTTCTGGGCGGTCGTTGCCCGGTTGTAGCCTCTTTTCTCCTCGCCCAGAAAAGCCCGCTTGAACTGGACCATGCCGGCGTTGGTGAACAGCAGCGTCGGGTCGTCCTGGGGCACGAGCGACGAACTCCTGACCGCCTCGTGCCCATGCTTTTTGAAATACTCCAAGAATTTATCGCGCACCTCGTTGCCCGTCATTTATCGCTCTCCGTTTTCGGCTTTCCGTCCTTCGGTTTTTCCTCGGCCGGTTTCTCGGCCAACCCCACCGCTTCCCTGACCTTCTGGAGGGCCGCGGCGTGGATGTCGGGATTGTCGGTCAAAAATCTTTTGACGTTCTCCCGGCCCTGGCCGATCCGCTCGCCCTCGAAGGAGTACCACGAACCGCTTTTTTCGATCACGTTGACCTGCACCCCAAGATCGAGCAGGTCGCCGGTTTTCGAGATGCCTTCACCGTAGGTGATGTCGAACTCGGCTTCCTTGAAAGGCGGTGCCATCTTGTTCTTGACCACCCGCACGCGCGTGCGGTTGCCGGTGGTTTCCTGTCCCTCCTTGATCGCCCCGATCCGGCGGATATCCAGGCGCACGGAGGCGTAAAATTTGAGGGCGTTGCCACCGGTGGTCGTCTCGGGGTTGCCGAACACGATCCCGATCTTCATGCGGATCTGGTTGATGAAGATCACGCACGTGCGGGTTTTGCCGATCGTGGCGGTCAGCTTGCGCAATGCCTGCGACATCAGCCGCGCCTGGAGCCCCATGTGCGAGTCGCCCATCTCGCCTTCGATTTCGGCGCGGGGCACCAGCGCCGCCACGGAATCGATCACCAGCACGTCGATGGCGCCGCTGCGCACGAGCATATCGGTAATCTCCAGCGCCTGTTCGCCGGTGTCCGGTTGGGAAACCAGCAGGTCATCGCAGTTGACGCCCAGTTTCCGGGCATAAATGGTGTCCAGGGCGTGCTCGGCATCGATGAAGGCGGCGATGCCGCCCAGCTTCTGAGCCTCGGCCACGGCGTGCAGCGCCAATGTCGTCTTGCCCGATGATTCCGGCCCGAAAATCTCTACCACCCGGCCGCGCGGCAGACCGCCGACACCCAGCGCAAGATCGAGGGTTAAAGATCCGGTCGGAATGACGGGCACCTTGACGACCGGACTGTCACCGAGCTTCATGATCGATCCCTTGCCGAACTGCCGTTCGATCTGGATGATGGCGGATTCCACCGCCTTGGTCTTTTCCGTAACGTTACTCATCTATTCCTCCTCGAAAACGAAACCGGGGCGCGCGCGGCCGGCTCCGGACACGTTGATGGTGATAGCGGCGCCTGGTGCAGTTCGGTATACACCGCTCCGGTCGGCCGCAGGTCGCTTTTAAACAGGACCATCCGGTCGACCACAAAGGCTTCCGATGAAAAATCTCGTCCCGCATCCAGCGCCGCCCTCACGCGGGACGGCGGCATTCTTTTCTTCACGCGCCCGAGCGTCAGATGCCCCGTAAAGGGTCGGTTTTCCTGCGGAAACCCGATCTCCGCCAGCCGTTTTGCCAGAAAACCTTGCAGCGCCGCGAGTTCAACCAGGTGACCGGCCAAACCGACCCAAATGACGCGGGCGCGCTCGGGGCTCGGGAAAACTCCGGCGCCTTTGGCTGCAAGCTGCAGCGGCGAAAACCCACCCGCGGCCTCGGCCAAAACCGCGGCGATGTCCGCGATCCGGCTCTCGTCGATCAGGCCCAGAAATTTCAACGTCAGGTGAATGTTGCCGGCCGCCGTCCAGCGAACGTCAAGGTCGCGGTCCGCCAATCGCTTTTGCAGGCCGCTTATAGCCAACTGGACCGCCACCGGGAGTTTTGCGGCGATAAAGGATCGGATCGGAGCCATCTATCAAATCACCGTGACGTCGGAACGGCAGATCACCGCGGCAGCGTGAAGACCGGCTCGGTCAGAAAAAACCGGCCCTGCAGGATCCTTTTTTTCAGTATCTCCGCAATTTCGCGTGCACGCACGAGACTCGAAAGGGGCACGGTCGACACGTCGCGGCCGTCGAACCGGATGGAGCCGCTCTTCAGCTCGGCATAGCTGACCTGCCCGTGGCTCCTGGAAACACCGGCCGGATAGTCGGTCCCATAGTCGACGATCTGCGTGAAGATGTCCTCGTCCGCTATGGCCGTGTAACGCGCCATCTCTTCGTTTAAAATCGGTATCGGGACTCCCAGGCCGACCGCCAGTGAGCAGCCGTAGCCCTGGATGCTCACGCCCTTGATCCACTTGGCGCTCATCTTCTTCAAGTCGCCCATGACCATCAGGGTCCCGGCCGGGGATACCGGGATCCCCTTCGGGGTGCGGGCGGCCGCGGGCTTGTGCTGGGTGCCGTGCCAGGCCACGTAGCCCTCCCCGCCGCCGAGAAACACGCGCGTGCCCATGCCGATGGTCATATAATAAGGATCGTTGAACAGCGGACTCAACTGCCCGGCCGAACAGTAATTGGCGTTGCCGGCCCGCGGCTTGAGGGTCCCCATGTACGTGTAGACGGTTTTGTTCGACAGGTTGACCGCGCAGTTGTAATTCTGGTAGCCGTTGCGCGGATTGCACAAGGTGGCCTGCGGCAGGGTCTTGAGGGTTATTTCTTTTTCGATCATCCGGCCGGGGTAGCAGTCGGTGCCGTAAGCCGTCGCCTTGAGAAAAACGGTCTTGCGCTCCAGAAGGTCCTGGATGACGTGTCCACCGCCGTAATTGAACTCGCCCGGGTGCACCTTGTTCAGCGGATCGTCCTCGCAGGGTTCGGTGGCGCCAATGTAGCAGTCCACGGCCGCCAGGCCGGCATACGCCGGCACGTTGTTCATCCAGACCCGGGAGGCCTTGATGCCGGGCACCGCGTGGCCAAAATTGATGAAGGCGCCTGACGAACACATCGGGGCAAACGTGCCGGTGGTCACGACATCGACCCGCCGGGCCGCTTCCTGCGGGCCTTCGTTCTTGACGATGTCGATGATCTCATCGGCCGTTGCGACCACCACCTCGCCGGCCTTGATTCTGGCATTGATTTCCCGGATTGACTTGTTGACCTTGTAACGGCCATTTTTCGACCTTACTGCCATGCTCGCTCGCTTCGTTTCCTCGTCAAACGGGAGATCGATGACGCCGGGTGTCGCGGGCCTCCTGTTCGGCGATTCATTGATTTTCGTTGACTTTCAGAAAGTTACCCCGCTGTTTGATCCTATCTCGGAAGTTTGGTTAAATAACAGGTAAAAACCTGATAATCAAGGCAAAGTTTTTCGTTCCTTGACTTTTGAGCGGTCGCGCGGTACTATTTTCTATTAAATTTTAACCAGTTTCGCAATTCGTGAACGGATTTTGCATACCGTGTCGAAAAAGAAGACCAGGACCTTGAAAATCGTTTTTGCGCTTTTTATCGTGACCACGATCACGGTGCTGGCGGTCGTTTATGTCAACTATCGCCGTATCCTCGATCAACCGGAAAAGGTCATCGCCGCCATACAGCCGGGTGTGGACATGGCGATCGACGATGTCCATCAGACCGCCACCCGCGACGGCAAAAAAGAATGGCAGTTGGACGCGGACAAGGCCCACTACCTCGAAGCCGAAAAAAAAATCCGCCTCGACCGCCTGACGATGACATTTTTCCTCGATGGTCAGCCTCCCATACACCTGACGGCCGACAATGGCGTATTGGAAACCGAAACCCGCAACGTTCTGGTCACCGGGCATGTCGTAGTGAAGAACGAAGATTCGCGGCTCCTGGCCGATGCGCTCGACTACCGTCATGAACAGCAATTCCTCTCCACCCAGACCCCTGTCGAAATCATCGGCGACGGTTACCGACTGGACGCCGACAGCATGTCCCTTGAACTGGACAAGAAGAGGGCCGTTTTCAAGGGCAATGTCAAAGGCACCTTCAGTGAGGATCTTTCCTTGTAAGCGCGTGTCCGGCCGTATCCTCACTTTCATATTCCTGTTATGGGTCGGCGGCTGGAACCATGCGGCGGCGCAGGCGCGGGATTCTTCACCGGCGCCGCAGCCGATCACCATTACGGCCGACGAGCTGGTCAGCGACGACACTTCGAAAACGGCTGAATTCAGCGGCAACGTCAAAGTCGTGCGGGGCGAATATACCCTGACAGCCGACCGGCTCGTCGTGAGCTACAAGGACAGCGGGCCGGCCGCGGCCCCGAAATCCATGGGCCGCGCCAATATTCGCGAGGTCGTCGCCGAGGGTCGTGTGCGCATTTTCTCGACCGAACTGACGGCTGCCGCCCAGCGGGCGGTCTACGATGCCGGGAAGCGCACACTCGTGTTGTCCGGTGACGCATCCAAGGTAACCAGCGGCGCGGCTTCGGTCAGCGGTTCCCAAATCATCCTTTTCCTCGATTCGGCCCGGTTCGAAGTGTCCGGCGGTCCGGCGGAAAGGGTCAGGGGTGTGTTCGAAAGGCCTATTAAGTGACCGTATTGTCGCTGCGAAATCTTGGCAAGATCTACAACGGCCGGACCGTGGTCGACTCCGTGAGCCTGGAGGTGGCCAGCCGCACGGTCGTCGGTCTTCTTGGGCCGAACGGCGCCGGAAAAACGACGACCTTCTACATGACCGTCGGCATGGTCAAACCCGATGCCGGCAAGGTCCTTTTGAACGAGGAGGACCTGACCGATTATCCCATGCACCTGCGGGCCCGCAAAGGCGTTGGTTATTTGCCGCAGGAACCTTCGATTTTCAGGAAACTGACGGTCAGGCAAAACATCCTGGCCATTCTCGAAACCCTCGCCCTGCCCAAGGCCGAGCAGGCGGAACGCGCGGAGTTGTTGCTCGGGGAACTCGGCATCCGGCACCTGGCGGATCAAAACGCCGCCGTGCTTTCAGGCGGCGAAAAGCGGCGGCTCGAGATATCGCGGTCGCTGGCCACCAACCCGAAATTCATGCTCCTGGATGAACCGTTCGCCGGTGTCGATCCCCTGGCGGTCATTGACATCAGAAAGATTATCGGGCATCTTAAAAACCGGGGGATCGGCATCCTAATATCCGACCATAATGTGCGCGACACATTGCAATCCTGCGACGTCGCCTACATCCTCAGTGACGGCAAGGTAGTTGTGGCCGGAACACCGCAGGAAATAACATCCAGCGAAATCGCCCGAAAAATTTACCTCGGAGACGAATTTAAACTTTAAAAAATATGGCACTCGAACTCAGACAACAGCTTAAACTGACCCAGCAGCTCATCATGACCCCCCAGCTGCAGATGGCCATCAAGCTCCTGCAGCTCTCGCGCCTCGAGCTGATGGACACCATTCGCCAGGAACTCGAGGAAAATCCGGCCCTCGAGGAGCTTCAGGATGCGCCCGGCGACGATCGTCTTCTGGAGCCGGCCGAACCGGTTGCCGAGGACACCGCCGCCACCAAAGAGGTCACGATCGAAGAAAAGATTCACGACGATATCGACTGGAGTAATTATCTGGATGAATACAACACGCCGGGCCGGGTCAACTATGAAGGCGAAAGCCGGGAAGCCCCGAAATACGATGCCTTCATCGCCCGCAAGGAGACGCTCAACGACCACCTGCTGTGGCAGCTGCTGATGACCTCTCCGAGCCAGGAAGAGGAAAACATCGGCAGTCTGATCGTGGGCAACCTGAACCAGGATGGCTACCTGGACGTTTCGACGGAAGAAATCGCCCGCATCGCGGGGGCCGAAACCACCAAAGTCGAAGAGGTCCTGGCACTCATCCAGACCTTCGATCCGATCGGGGTGGCCGCCCGGGACCTCAGCGAATGCCTGATGATCCAGGCCAGGCACCTCAAGATCGACGATGCGCTCGTCACCGAAATTATCCGCCACCACCTCGGCAACCTGGAAAAGAGAAATTACAAGGCCATCAGCCGCGCCCTGAAAGTCGACATGGAAGACATCGTTGCGGCCGTCAACGTCGTCAAGAGCCTCGAACCGCGGCCGGGGCGCGAGTATTCCGACGATACGCCCCAGTACATCACCCCGGACATCTATGTTTACAAAATGGACAACGACCTGGTCATCGTGCTCAACGACGACGGCATGCCCAAGTTGCGGGTCAACCCGTTTTACAAGAGATCGATCGGAACCAAGGAGAGGGTTTCCGGCGAGGCCGAGAGTTACATTCAAGACAAGCTGCGATCGGCCGCCTGGTTGATAAAAAGTATCCACCAGCGCCAAAAGACGATTTACAAGGTCATGGAAAGCATCCTGCAGTATCAGAGAGACTTCTTCGAAAAAGGCATAGCCCATCTGAAACCAATGGTATTGCGGGACGTCGCCCAGGACATCGGGATGCACGAATCGACCATCAGCCGGGTGACAACCAACAAGTACGCCTATACCCCGCAGGGAATTTTTGAGTTGAAATATTTCTTCAACAGTTCTATTAAGCGCGACCACGGTGGAGC
>JBAPWQ010000390.1:0-6147 GCA_049283795.1 Desulfobacterales bacterium
CGCTGACGTGGATTTCCCCCGCCGCCCCGGATTCGGCCATCAGCTCGGCAATCCTGACCGCCTCGCCCCACAGATTGTAGGTCTTGAATTCCCGGCCCACCATGCTGCCGATCACCGCGCCGGTGTCGATGCCGATCCGGAAGTCGAGCCGGTGGGTCAGGTCCGCGAGCAGGCGCAGGCAGATGTCCTGAATTGCCAAGGACAGTTCGGCGACCGTGCGGGCGTGGTCTCCGTCTTCCTCGCCAAAGCCGGCGGCGCACACCAGCTGGTCGCCCATGAATTTCATGTACCCGACCCCGCTTTCGGAAGCCAGGGTTTCGAGTTGGCGAACCAGTCGATCCACCGCGGTTGTCGCATCGTCCTGGCCCAGACGCCCGGCCAGCGCGATCGGATCGTTGAACCGGAGGACCAGGACGCTGACATCGTCGAAAATGTCCGCGCCGATCGCCGTCGGCGAGGCGCCCTGTTGTTCCATCGACTTTCGAAAGGCCTGCGTGCGGATATCGACGATCGTGGCCTGGCGCATGCCCCGGCTCGCCGCGGTAATCGGTCTGACCTTGTCACCCGCGGCCCCCGTCCCGCCGGCGGTGACACCCGAATCCGTGATTCGGTTTGTTTTACCGCGGGCGGATCCCGGCCCGTCGGCCGGCGGGCATACCGCCTGGGTCCGGGTGGCGCTGAAACGCAGCGTGAGGAGGCCGGCAACGGCCCGTGCAAAAGAGATGTCTTCCGGCGGCCATCCGCGGCGGCCGGCGTCCTCTTTTTCGAACCACAGGGCGCCGCGGGCCTGGCCTTCATCTGAAATCGGCGTGGATAAAAGGGCGTTGCAGCCGAAAGGGTTCAAATAGACGCGGTGAAGCTCGGCCGTGCGCGGATCTTCGGCCGCGGAACCGGTTTGGATGGCGTCCTCGCCCTGCAAGGCCTCGAAGAGCTGCGGCAAGTCTTCCTGCAACAGTACGGTCCCGCGGGTATGTCCGCCGCTTTCCCGGTCGTAACAGTCGCTGCACGCCAGCTGCCGCCCGTCGGCCCCCAGCTGCCAGACACCGGCCCGCCGAACCCCGATCGCCTCGGCGGTGATGCGCGTCACGTATGCCAGGGCCTCGCTGTCGGCCGGGTCGAAGACGGCCGGTTTGGCGGCCAGGTCGGAAAACGCCCGGCTCTGGGCCTCCATCTCCTGGCGGCGGGCCAGCAGCAGACCGGCATTGCGGTCGGCCCGCAGCCCCTGCCAGATCAGCAATCCGGCCAGAAGAGACGCCAGGATCAGGACCCCGACCGACATGAGCAGCGCCTTGCGGTTGTTGCGCGAGACGAAGCCAACGAAATCTTCGGCCGGCACGACAATCACGACCGACCATCTCTTGCCGATCACCGCCTCCAGAAACGAGACGGTGTTGATATATGTGTGCCCCTGCACGATCAGCTCGCGCCGCCCGTCTCTTTCGATCAGAAACCGGCTGTAAACGCGGTCCAGGACCGGGTCCCCGATTTCGTCCAGCCGCAGGGCGCTCGGTTTCCCGTCCTTGTGCTTCAGCATGCGGCTCATTTCCGGGTAGGCCACCAGGCGGCCGGTATCGTCGACGATCATGGCCCGGCCGCTGCGGCCGATCTTGAGCGAGCCCAGAAAGGCACTCAAACTGGCCAGTTCGATATCCAGGCCGACGACGCCCGCCACGTCCCCTTTTTCGTCGTGGAAAGCTTTCGCGGCGGTGATGCCCGGCACCTGATCGGTGAAAAAGATATAGACGTCGGTCCAGAAAACCCCGGCCGTGCCGGCCGCACCGAGATACCAGGGCCGCGTGCGCGGGTCATAGGTGTCGTCGGTCGGGTAGTCTCTGCCGATCTCGCGGCCCTCGGGGTCGCGCCGGACCCAGGCGACCTCGATTCCGTTCCCCTGCCTGGTAATGATCTTGGTGTGGATCGAGCGGTCGGGCATCTTCTTGAGCATCAGGTAATTGCCGCCGGTGTCCGCGAGGCTGAAGATGGCCAGCTGGGGGATGTTCTTGAGCATCTGCAGCGCCAGGGACTCGGCCAGCTGCCTGCGGCCGACTCCTGGAGACGCGGTGGCCAGCGCGCTGTCGACAATTTTCACCAGTTCGGAGGCCGGGGAAAGAAATGTCCGCACTTCGGTCGCGATCCGGCGTTCCAGCGACTGCAGCACGTCCTCGGACAGTGCCAGGGCATCCCGGCGGTTGTTGGCGTAGCTGTACAAGGCGATCCCGAGAATCGCCGCCAGCATGAGCGCAACGCAGGCGATCGGCACCACGATGCGCAACAACCGCCGCTTGAGATGACCGCGCCGGAAATCGGGGCTGATAATGTCGACAATCTCTTCCATGTTAAAAACAATCCGCCGGCACAGGGTGAAAAAGCAATCGAGGCCATTGGCCCAGGTGCTGCGGCGAGGTAGGGGCTACCGTTGTTTTACTCCCCTACCACAAACCGCCCGGCATTGGAATCGATGATGGCCGCCGCCGGTAAACCGCGAGTCGGCGCACCAGGCGCCAGCACCGCATCACTTCCCGGCAACCCGGCCTTTAAACTGACCGCCATTTCCCAAGCCGCGCTGCGGCTGTTGACCTTTCCGACAGCCTGGCCAGTGCCAGGCTCCTGGTTCCACTCGATCCCGATCTGCCGTTTTTCGGCGGCAAGACGCTCAAAGTGTCGGCCGGCCTGGAGCTGCGTTTCGCAGCCGGCCGCCCGGTGGTGGCGCTCAGGGGCGTGAGCCTCTGGGGCGTCCCGATCCCCAATGCCTGGCTGGGCGGCATCAAGAACCTCGACCTCGTCAAGGAGTTCGGCGGGCAGAGGGCGGCTTCTGGCAGGCACTTGCCGCCGGGGTGGAAGACATCCGCGTCGAACAGGACCGGCTGACCGTGAAATTAAGGGAGTAGCAGGCTTTTTCTGCTCTCTTTGCCGATCAGGAAAAATTTCACGAGCGCCAGGCCTGCGACAAACCCGCCGATGTGGGCGCCGTAAGCCACCCCGCCGCCCGAGCCGCCGCTGAACATGCCCAGCGAGCTGATCAGCTGAAACGCAAACCACACCCCGATGGCGACCAGCGCCGGCACCTCGCTGATGAACCGAAAAATCAACACGCGCACGCGTCGTTTCGGGAACAGTAGAAAATACCCTCCCAGGACTCCTGAAATCGCACCCGAAGCCCCCAGGCTGGGGATCAGCAGGTCGGCGTCCAGGGCGGCACTGACGAAGACATGCGCCAGAGAAGCCAGGACGCCGCAGGCTATATAGAAGACAAGATACCGCAGGTGGCCCATCAGGTTTTCGAGGTTGTCGCCGAAGATGAAGAGATAGAGCATGTTGCCCAGCAGGTGCATGAAGCCGCCGTGCATGAACATGGAGGTCAGCAGCGTCAGGTAGACCGAAAGCGGCGTCCGGCCTAATCCGGGGACCCGGTAGCGTTGGCCGGAAACCGGGTCGCTGGCGATGCCCGGCTGGGTGACGACGTCGGTGCCGGTGAGGATTTCCTGCGGCACCGTGGAGAGCGAATACGTGAACTGCGTGTTACTGCCCATCCCCTGCAGAAAGAGAAACACCAGGATGTTCAGGCCGATTAAAGCCAAGTTGACGACCGGCTGGATTCTGCGGTCGGAGTTATCGTCACCCAACGGTATGAACATGATTTGCTCCCCTGAACGCCCACGGCCCGAGGGCCGCCGAAGATGAGTGTAACTTTTTTGTCAGCTGAGTCGGTTAGGTCAGTATTGTCGGTTTTGTCTTTTTGGATAATACCATCATCTTTTTCGGATATGCCTTTTTACCTCGAAACCGACCCGATGCCGTGTAAGGGCGAAAAAATTTTCGCCCCTACGGGCGCCCACGGTCCCAAGCCGGACGGCAATGGCCTTGGGCCGTGCCGCCGCGATGCATCACGCGCGTTTCAAGCCGATCGTTTCTTCCAGGGCGGCGGTCACGGCCGGCTTCAGGCCGAGGCGTTCTCCCAGAGTGTTCAAATATTGACGCTCGGCCGGGGTGTCGACCTCTATCGCCAGCAATGACGCGGCATAGAGCTGGGCGCCCAGTCCCGGCTGACCGGCGGCCGCAGTGACCAGTCCATCGGTGTCCATCGGTTTCTGCATCTCGGCCATCACGAACTGCTTGGCCTCCGCGTCGATTCCCATCTCCTCGAGCTTGCCGACGATCCGGTTCACTTCGCTCTCGTCGATCTGCCCGTCGGCTTTGGCGGCATTGATCATCGCACGAAAAATAAGGCCGGCTTCCTTTTCCAGGTCCTTTTTTTCCGTGTCTGTTTTTGCTTCCTTCAGCCCGGCCGGCACCGCGTCGGTCGGCTGCCCGCCTTTCTTGAGGGCCGAGAAGGCCATCGCGCCCAGCAGGGCCATCACGCCCCCGCCGAGAGCGCCGCCCATCGAACGCCCGCCGCCGCCGAGCAGCGCGCCGGCCAGCGCCCCGATGCCTCCCGCCGCCAGATTTTGTTTTCCACCCACCGCCTGGCTGGCATCGTTGAGAACGTTGCCGAGCATGTTGCCGATACCGCTGCTGCTGCCCCCCCCGAGCATCTTCGAGAGCGCGTCGCCCAACCCACCGCCGGACGAGCCGCCGAAGAGACCGGACAACAAGCTCTCCGGTGCCTTGCCGCCCGCGGACATCGCATTTTTCATCCGTTCGCTGGTCGATTTCGACGCCCCCGACTGGGTGAACGCACCGAGTAACTCACTCATGTTGAACATTTTGGCCTCCTTTTTCTATCGATAGTTCAATTATCTAGATTGCCATGCGCTCCGCAGCCGGCAATCGGCTGCGCGAATGGCAGGTAAAAATCCGATGCACACAGTTGGCGGCGTTCAGAAACCGCCGCCGGTTCGAAAACCTCCGCCACCCATTCCACCACCCCCGCCCAACCTGCCGCCGAAGCCGCCCCGGCCGGACAGCCCACCGCCGACGCCGCCGGGGAAAACCCCGCCGCCGAAGTCCGGTGGCGTGCGGGGCTGGCGGAATTGCTGTTCGCGGTCGATGCGGTCCCAAACGTCGCCGCCCGAGGCCCGGCCGGACATAAGCATGCCGAGCAGGGCTGCCAGCTCGAAGCCGCCGGGGAAGTAAGAATGCCGGGAGTCGTAACTGCTCTGCCGGAAACGCCGCCGAAGGTCCTCGAGTTCCCGGAAGGATTGCTGGTCACGATGCTCCTGGTCTTGAAGCGCCGTTATTTCCGCTCCGATTTTTTTCTCTTCCTGCTGCAGGTCCCGGATGCGGGCCACGATCACATCGTCATCGGGATTGCTCGTCATCTTGGCCTGCATGTAGAGGTTGGCCAGGGGTTCGCTCTTAAGCTGGGACAGCTGCAGATCGATCGCCTGCCGCGAGTTCTCGTCCGCGGCCGTGGTGTAGGTCGAGCGCTGCCGGGCAAGCGTTTCGTGACGCTTTTCTTCGGCCTCCATGCGGGACTCGATCTCCGCCAGAGATTTCTGGGCGGCCGCCAGCGCGGCCTTGTCCCGGACGATCCCCTCGACCTCCAGGGCCCGGGCTTCCAGGCCGTGCAGTTTCCGCAGCTCTGCGGCGGCAAGCACCTTCTGCCCCTCGGCGTGCTCGCGCAGCCGCAGCGGCAGTTCCGTCAGCATGAAGTAATTGCGGCGCGCATCCGCATACCCGATCATCTTGGCCACCCCTCCGTCCAGGCCGCGGGTCAGCCATCCACCGGCGTAGTCGGGCGTCAGGAAGCGGCGCGTCCACAGGTACATGAACAGCGGGTCCTCCCGGTAGGGCTTGCTTTTCTCCTGCTGTTCGGCCTCGGCCCGGGCGGCTTTTTCCTCGGCCCCTTCGGCGCGGGCGGACGTCTCCGCGACCCGTTTCTCCTGCGCCTGGTATGTTTCCTGTCGGCTGAGCTGCAGCTTGATCTCGGCGGCGCTTTCGTCGATTTGCTTCACCAGGTCGTCGCGCCGGCGAACCGCCCGCTCGCGCTCCTCGTTCAACGGACCCTGTCGGGCGATGGACTGCGCGATGGCCTCGTCCAGCTCCCGCAGCGCCTGCGAGCGGCGTTCCAGGAGTTTCAACACGGCGCGGTCGGTGTCATCCAACTGGGTGGCCACCTGGTTGGCCGTCAGCTCGTCCAGGCGGAAACGGGCCAGGTGCCGATACTCTTCGGTCAACTGGCTCCGCAGCCGGACCAACCGCTGGTTC
>JBAPWQ010000391.1:0-5461 GCA_049283795.1 Desulfobacterales bacterium
TCTATGGATCATTGATCTTTGAGGAGAAGCGGAACTTTGTCCCGCCTCTATTTTTTTGGTTTAACTTTTAAAACTGGTTTCATAAGGATGAGCCCTCATGGATGCTGACTTCGAAAACCGAACCGAGGCGGAAAGCCGGCGCCACCAGATCCATGTCCGCCGGCGGGTCGTTATTACCGGTGTAGCCCCGGAAATCGCCGGTGGACGGTATCCGGTCAAACGCACAAAAGGGGAAAGAGTTATAGTCGAGGCCGATATCTTTGCCGACAGCCACGACACCCTCTCGGCGATTTTGCTGGTGCGGCGTCAGAAAGACACCCGCTGGGGCATCGTTCTCATGCGTCCGCTGGTCAACGACCGCTGGCAGGGCTCTTTCATGGTGGATGAACTCGATCGCTACGTCTACACGCTGCAGGCCTGGGTGGACCGTTTCAAGACCTGGCGACGGGACCTGCAGAAAAAAATAGCCGCCGGCCAGGATGTGACCGTGGACCTGCTCGCCGGAGCGGAACTGGTGGAAAGTGCCGCCGCCCGTGCCGATGCATCCGATGCCGCCGCCCGGCTGAGGCAATGGGCCGACGGTCTCAAAGGCGACCGGTTGACCGAATCGAAGGTGCGGCTGGCGCTGGGTCGCGATCTGCTGCGTGCCATGATCAGTCATCCGGACCGGCGGTTTGCCACCACCTACGAAAAGCAGCTGGTCGTAACCGTCGAGCCCGTGCGGGCGCGCTTCAGCACCTGGTACGAGATGTTTCCGCGATCGGCGGCGCCCGAGCCCGGACGGCACGGCACCTTCAAAGACTGCGAAGACCGCCTGCCTTACATCGCCGGCATGGGCTTCGATGTCCTGTACCTGCCGCCGATTCATCCGATCGGAAAGACCAACCGCAAGGGCAAAAACAACACCGTTGCCGCCGAACCGGAGGATGTCGGCAGCCCCTGGGCCATCGGCAGCGAGCAGGGCGGCCACAAGGCCGTCGATCCGCAGCTGGGGACCCTGGAGGATTTCAGGGCGCTGGTGCGCAGCGCCAGGCAGCGGGGCATCGACATCGCCTTGGACCTGGCCTTCCAATGCTCGCCCGATCACCCCTACGTCAAAGAACACCCCGAGTGGTTCCGGCGGCGGCCGGACGGCACGATCCAGTTCGCGGAAAATCCCCCCAAAAAATACGAGGACATCGTTCCCTTCGATTTCGAGAGCAGCGCCTGGCCCGGCCTCTTCGACGAACTGCTGTCCGTCGTGCGGCACTGGATCGCGCAAGGCGTGCGGATCTTTCGGGTCGACAATCCGCACACCAAGTCCTTTTCCTTCTGGGAGTGGCTGATCCATACCATCAAGGCCGAATCGCCGGACATCATCTTCCTGGCCGAGGCGTTCACGCGGCCCAAGATCATGTACCGCTTGGCCCAGCTGGGATTCACCCAGTCCTACACCTATTTCACCTGGCGCAACACCCGGCACGAACTGGAAGAGTACTTCGAGGAGTTGACGTCCTACCCCGTGCGCGAGTTCTTCTGGCCGAACCTGTGGCCCAACACGCCCGACATCCTGACCGAATATCTCCAGGCCGGTGGCCGACCGGCCTTTATCGTCCGTCTGGTCCTGGCGGCCACGCTGGGGAGCAGCTACGGCATCTACGGCCCGGTGTTCGAACAAGCCGTCGCCGCCCCGCTGGAGATCGGCCGCGAAGAATACCTGGATTCGGAAAAATTCCAGCTTCACGCCTGGGACCTCGATCGGCCCGACAGCTTGAAGGACCTGATTGCACGCGTCAACCGCATCCGGCGCGAAAACGCGGCCCTGCAGCAGTTCCGGAACCTGCGCTTCATCCCGGTGGACAACGAGCAGTTGATCTGCTTCGCGAAGTACACCGACGATCAGTCCAGCCTGGTCCTGGTGGCGGTCAACCTCGACCCGCACCACACGCACAGCGGCTGGGTCGATCTGCCGCTCGACAACCTGGCGCTGGAGCCGCAGCGGCCGTACCAGGTCCACGACCTGCTCAGCGATGCGCGCTACCTGTGGCAGGGCGGGCGCAACTACATCGAACTGAATCCGCAGGTGATACCGGCCCACATTTTCAGGATCCGCAAAAAAGTCCGCACCGAAAAAGATTTCGATTACTTCATATAAAGGGAGATGTTCATGGCCGTGCGCTCAGAGGAGACCGCCGCGCTCGAAGACGACCCGCTGTGGTACAAAGACGCCATTATCTATCAACTGCACGTCAAGGCTTTCAAGGACAGCGATGCCAACGGGATGGGCGACTTCAAGGGGCTGACCCGCAAGCTCGACTACCTGCAGAGCCTGGGGGTGACGGCCATATGGCTGCTGCCGTTTTACCCGTCGCCGCTGAGGGACGACGGCTACGATATCGCCGAGTACTGCGACATCCACCCGACCTACGGCCAGCTGCGCGATTTCAAGGCGTTCCTGCGGGCCGCCCACCAGCGAGGTTTGCGCGTAATCACCGAGCTGATCATCAACCACACCTCCGATCAGCACGAGTGGTTTCAGCAGGCCCGCAAGGCGCCGGCCGGAAGCGGCCGCAGAGACTTTTACGTTTGGAGCGACACCTGGGAGAAGTACCAGGAAGCGCGCATCATCTTCCAGGATTTCGAAACCTCCAACTGGTCCTGGGACTCGGTTGCCGGCGCCTATTACTGGCACCGGTTCTACTCCCACCAGCCGGATCTGAACTTCGACAACCCGCGGGTGCACACGGCCGTTCTGCGCGTGCTCGACTTCTGGCTGAAAATGGGCGTCGACGGCCTGCGGCTGGACGCGGTGCCCTATCTCTACGAGCGCAAGGGCACCAACTGCGAAAACCTGCCCGAGACCCATGCCTTTTTAAAAAAGCTGCGGGCCTATATCGACGCGCACTACAAGAACCGCATGCTGCTGTGCGAAGCCAACCAGTGGCCCGAAGACGCCGCGGCCTATTTCGGCGACGGCGACGAGGGCCACATGAACTTTAATTTTCCGCTGATGCCGCGCCTGTTCATGGCGCTGCGGATGGAAGACAGCTTTCCGATCATCGACATCCTGGAGCAGACCCCGGAGGTGCCCGAGATCTGCCAGTGGGCCATCTTCCTGCGCAACCACGACGAACTGACCCTGGAGATGGTCACCGACGAGGAGCGCGATTACATGTACCGGGTTTATGCCAGCGACTTCCAGATGCGGCTGAACCTGGGCATCCGGCGGCGCCTGGCCCCTTTGGTGGGCAACCACCGGCGGCGGATCGAACTCATGAAGGGTCTGCTGCTCTCCCTGCCGGGGACCCCGGTGCTCTACTACGGCGATGAAATCGGCATGGGCGACAATATCTACCTGGGCGACCGCAACGGCGTGCGCACGCCGATGCAGTGGAGCGCCGACCGCAACGCCGGCTTCTCGCAGGCCAATCCCCAGCAGCTCTACCTGCCGGTCATCGTGGACCCCGAATTTCACTACGAGGTCATCAACGTCGAGGCCCAGGAAAACAACCCGCACTCGCAGCTGTGGTGGATGCGGCGCCTGATCGCCCTGCGCAAACGCTTCAAGGCGTTCAGCCGCGGCCGGCTCACCTTCCTGCATCCCGAAAACCAGAGCGTGCTGGCCTTCATTCGCAGCTTCGAGGAGCAAAACATCCTGGTGGTGGCCAACCTGTCGCGCTTCGTGCAGTACGCCGAACTCGATCTGACGGCCTACTTGAATGCAACTCCGGTGGAGATGTTCGGCATCACCGAGTTTCCGCCGATCGACAAGTCCCCTTATTTTCTGACCCTCGGCCCGCACTCGTTCTACTGGTTTTTCCTGCGGCCGGCCGCCGCCGATCATGGGGCGCAAGCCGCCGCGGCGGCCGCCGAGGGCGATAAGCCCCTGTTGGAGACAGCCACCGGCTGGCAGGACATTTTCAGGGGCCGGCTCAAGACGTGCCTGGAAGAGGTGCTGCGGGACTTCGTCCGCGCCCAGCGCTGGTTCGGCGGCAAGGCCCGGCAGGTCAAGCTGGCCCGCATCCAGGAATGGTTCCCGCTGCCAAACGGCGAGGAGGAGGCGATTGTTCTCTTCCTGGATCTCAATTATGTCGGCGGCGAGAGCGACACCTACCTGCTGCCGCTGGTCTACCTGCCCACCGCACTCGCCGCGGAGGTGCTCCGCGAGCGGCCCGAGGCGGTGATCGCGCGCCTTAAGATCACCCAGAGGGCCGAGGAGGGGTTTTTGGTGGATGCGCCGGCCGTGGCCGGGTTCAGCGAAAAAATGCTGAAGATGATCGAGCACCGCCGCCACAGCCGCGGCCGCTACGGTGAGATGCACGCCCGTCCCACCGAGGCCCTGCATAAAATTGTGCCGCAGCCTTTCGAGACGCCGGCGGCGTCGATCATGCGCAGCGAACAGAGCAACACCTCGATTAACTTCGGCGATCGGCTGATCCTCAAGCTTTTCCGCCGCCTGGAGGAAGGCGTCAACCCCGACCTTCAGATCGGCATGTATCTGACCGCTAAAAAATTCGCCCACATCCCGCCCACCGCAGGGTATATCGAATACGCCGGCGCGCGCGGCAAAACAAAAACGCTGGCGATCCTGCAGGGCTACGTGGCCAACCAGGGCGATGCCTGGGAATACACGCTCCACATGCTCAACCAGTATTTCGAGCAGATCATCGCCCACGGGGTGGCCCGCGCCGCGGCGCCGGTGCCCGAGGAAGGCCTGGTGCAGCTGGCGCTCGGCGACCCGCCGGCGGAATTGGCCGAATTGACCGGTTTTTATCCGTCGGCCGTGCGGCTGCTGGGAGAGCGCACCGCCCAGATGCACCTGGTCCTGGCGGAAAAGAGCGACGATCCGGATTTCGCGCCCACCAGGTTCACCAAGCTCTACCAGCGCAGCCTCTACCAGTCCATGCGCACCATCTGCCGGCGCAACCTGTTGCTGCTGCGCCGTCGCATAAGCCTTCTGCCCGAGGACAGCCGGGAGGATGCCGCGGCCGTGGCCGATGCGGAAACCGCGATCCTGGACGTTTTCCGGCGGCTGCTGGATATCCGCGTCACGGCCCTGCGCACCCGCTGCCACGGCGATTATCACCTGGGGCAGGTGCTCTACACGGGCAAGGACTTCGTCATCATCGACTTCGAAGGCGAGCCGGCCCGCCCGGTGTCGGAGCGCCTCATCAAGCGCTCGCCCCTCAGGGACGTGGCCGGCATGCTGCGATCGTTTCACTACGCCGTCATGACGGCGCTGCAGGTCACCGAGACCCGCGGATGGCTGCAGGCCGACAACCGGGCCATCCTGGCCTCCTGGGCCGATTACTGGTTCAAGTGGATCGGGGCGATTTATTTGAAGGAATATCTCGGCGTGGCCGCAGCGGGCGCTTTCCTGCCGCCCGGCACCGAGGAAATACGGCTCCTGCTCGAAAGCTACCTGCTCGAAAAGGCGGTTTACGAGCTGGGATACGAACTGAACAACCGCCCCGGCTGGGTC
>JBAPWQ010000392.1:0-20440 GCA_049283795.1 Desulfobacterales bacterium
GCCCAGTTTCGCAAAGAGCGCTTCCATGGACGCCAACGCACCGTCGTGCAGCACCAGTTCGACACCTGCGGCGCGGGCGCAGGCGGCGGCCGTCAGGTCATCGGTGGTCGGCCCCAGCCCACCGGTCACCACGGCGATATCGGCTCGACCGCCGATCTCGCACATCACGGATACCAACTGCGCCAGGTCGTCGCCCACACAGAGATGGCGGGTGACGGCCACCCCTTCCTCTTCGAGGCGCCGGGCGATGAAAGCAGAATTGGAGTCCACCAGCGCCCCGGAGCGGACTTCGTCACCGGTGGCAAGAATTTCGGCGATCATGGGTGCGGGTCCCTCTCTGACCATAAAAAAGGGCTTGCAGTATCTGCAAGCCCCTTTTATTGATCGGTGGAGGCGGCATCCGGATTTGAACCGGAGAATAACGGTTTTGCAGACCGCTGCCTTACCACTTGGCTATGCCGCCAAAAAAAATGGAGCGGGAAACGGGATTTGAACCCGCGACTTCGACCTTGGCAAGGTCGCACTCTACCACTGAGTTATTCCCGCTCAATGTGGGGCTATTTTTTAGCGGTAATTGATATCTTTGTCAACCGAAAAAAACTCATATTTCGAGCAGTTTTCGGAACCGGATGAAATAGTCGGCCCCCGACCAGACGGTGAAGACGAGCGCCCCGATCAGGAAAAAATATCCGATCTGGTGCAAATTGATCCCGAAATACGGGTAGTGGAACAGCAACGGAATGATGGCGGCGATCTGGAAGCCGGTCTTGTATTTTCCCAGCCAGGAGGCCGAAAGATCTTCGCCCTCTCCGGCAATCAGGTTCCGCAATCCGCTCACCGCCAACTCGCGACCGATGATGATGCACACCATCCAGGCCGGTATCCAGCCGTGGGAAGTGATCATGATAAAGGCCGAGGAGACCAGCAGCTTGTCCGCCACGGGGTCCATCACCTTGCCCAGCGTCGTTTCCAGTCCCCGCCGTCGGGCCAGATACCCGTCCAGGTAGTCGGTGATGGCGGCGGCGCTGAACAGGAGCGCCGCCAGGGCGGTGAAAATCCGGTTGGGATAGATCATCAAAATCACGATGATCGGCACGGCGACGACCCGAAAGAGCGTCAGGGTGTTGGGATGACTCAAAAACCCCTTGATTCTCTCATCCGTTTTCATGGCGGCGGCCCCGACGGTTGCATCCACTTTACTTCTTGGCCTTTTTCCAGTCATCCAGAAAGGCTTTCAATCCCTTGTCGGTCAGCGGATGCGCGGCGAGCTTGCTGAGCACGTTGAAGGGAATGGTGGCGATGTCGGCCCCGATCAGGGCCGCTTCGAGCACGTGCAGGGGATGCCGGACACTGGCGACAATGATTTCCGTTTCAAAATCATAATTGGTGTAGATGTCGGCGATCTGTTCCACGAGGAGCAGGCCGTCGTGCGCGATATCATCCAGGCGTCCCACGAAGGGGCTCACGTAGGCCGCGCCCGCTTTGGCGGCCATCAGGGCCTGGATCGGGGAAAACACCAGGGTCACATTGGTTCGAACGCCGTCTTCGGTCAGTTTCCGGACCGCCTTGAGGCCGTCGACGGTCATCGGAATCTTGATCACGATATTCGGGTGAATCTTCACCAGCTTTCGGGCTTCGGTCAGCATGCCCTTGGTGTCGGTACTGATCACCTCGGCGCTCACGGGCCCGTCCACGAGTTCGCAGATCTCCTTGATCAATCCCTCGAAGTCACGCCCCTCCTTGGCGACCAGTGAAGGGTTGGTGGTGACCCCGTCGACCATGCCCATGCTGGCGGCTTCCTTGATTTCTTTTATGTTGGCCGTATCGATAAAAAACTTCATGACATCCCATCCTTTCCATGTCCGTTGGGTTCACGATCGGTCTGTCCGTGATTTTCGAGGAACCTGTCGCGGCACTCGGTGCTGCAAAAAAAGTGGTCCCGACCGTCAATTCTGGCCTGCACGGCTTTTCGTTTCGGAAAATACACCTCGCACTGCGGGTCTTTCACCATGACATCGTCGATGGCGCCGGCATCCCGGTGATCGACCGTTTTGCCGGACAAGGGGGAGTGCCCCAGCATCCAGCGGGTGAAGACCCGGTAGAGGAGATAGACCAAGGCGACAATGATCAGCAGTCGCAGCATAGCGGTTCCACCCCTTGAGCGTCGTCCTCGAGTTGATCCAGCAACATGCGGATGTCTTTTTTAAGCACCGGATGAATGATGGCGGGATCTATATCACAGATCGGTTGCAAGACAAAGCGTCTTTTGTGCATGCGCGGGTGGGGTATCCGCAGCTCCGGCGTCTCGATGACGGCCGCATCGAAAAAGATGATGTCCAGATCGATGATGCGCGGTCCGAAACGCACCGGATCGCCGCGGCGGCCGGCCCGGCGCTGAATTTCCTGGAGCGCCTGCAGCAACCGGAAGGCCTCCAGGCGCGTGGTGATTTTCACGGCCGCATTTACGAACCAGTCCTGGTCCAGATAGTCGACCGGGGCGGTTTTATAGAACCGGGAGCAGGCACTGACCGATGTTTGCCCCAAAGATCGCAGGGACGCGATCGCCTGCCGGCAGTTTTCGAGCTTGTCCCCCAGGTTGGATCCGATGGAGATGATGGCCGTATGAAGGCCCTCTTCCTTCCTGGTTTGCGCGCTCATCATAAACCGGTACTACCGCTTCGCCCGCCGCGCGCTGCCGTGCGGCGCGCGGGTCGGGGGACGGCAGGAAATAAGGTGAAAGAGGGCTCCCGGATGATGGCCCGCTCGCAAGGCCCGTCGGCCTTGATATATCCGGTGCAGCGGCATGTGCCGCAAAAAACGGTCAAGGGGGCTTCTGCCGCCGCCCGGTTGGGTCACGCCCAGGCTTCGGGCCACATCTCACCGCTGTAAATGATGCGGGCGTCGCCTTCGAGATAGACATCGCCGAAGCCCTCGTCGTGCCGGCTGAAGTGGATCGTCAGCAGGGTGCCGGCGCGCGTTTTGACACGGACCGGCGAGACGGTGCCGTGACGGGCGGCCGTCACCAGCGCCGCTGCGATCGAACCGGTTCCGCAGGCCAGGGTTTCGTTTTCAACGCCGCGCTCATAGGTGCGGACGGCGATGGTGTCACCCACCGGCGGGCTGATGAAGTTGACGTTGGTGCCGGCCGGGGCAAAGGCCCGGTGATAGCGGATTTCCCGTCCCAGGCCGGGGACATCGGCCGCCTCGAGGTCCGGAACGTCGAGCACGACGTGCGGCACCCCGGTATTGACGGCCGCCACCGTCCGGGGGCCGCGGGCCAGATCGAGCACCACCTCCGCCGTCACGGCCGACGGATCGGTCATCTTTACCTTGACGCCGTCGCCCACAATCACAGCGGAAACGATGCCGGCGTCGGTCTCGAAGCTCAGCTCCGGGCCGGCGATCCCGGTGACGAAGGCATAGCGGGCGGCGCAGCGCGCGCCGTTGCCGCACATCTCGGCCCGGCTGGCATCCGAATTGTAAAAGTGCCACTTGAAGTCCGCCCGCGTGGAGGCATCGATCAGGATCAAACCGTCGGCGCCCGCGGAAAGCTTGCGGCGGCAGACATTGACGATGAACCGGTCCAGGTGCGTGTCCGCGACGATCCGGTCACGGTTGTCGATGATGATAAAATCGTTGCCGCTGCCGCTCATTTTGAAAAACGGGATGCGGTTTTTAGGCGATGCCTGCGTCTTCACGTGTCGGTTTTCCCTTTCATTTTCGGTTCCGGGGGCATCCCCCGCGCCGGACGGGGCGCTGGGCGAGCATCCTGCGGACGGCCGCGGGCGTCAGTCGGCAAAAAACGACGGGAGCCTTTCGCCTTCCACCAGGTCCGCGTAGCCTTGCCGCGCGCGGACGACCTCGAAGCGGCCTTCACTGGCCATCACTTCGGCCACCCGCGGTCGCGAGCAGTAGTTGGAGGACATGCTGAAACCGTAAGCCCCCGCGCCCATGATCGCCAGCAGCTCACCGTTGGCAACGTCGGCCATTTCGCGGTCACGGGCCAGGAAATCGCCGGTTTCGCAGATCGGGCCGACGAGATCGGCCGTCACTTTCAGGTCGGTGTTGAGCACCACGGGCTGAACGGCGTGAAAAGCCTGGTAGAGCGTCGGGCGCAGCAGATCGTTCATGCCGGCATCGACGATGACAAAATTCTTCTCGCCGCCGAATTTGCGGTACAGCGCGCGGGTGACGAGAATGCCGGCGTTGCCGACAATCACCCGGCCGGGTTCGAGGATCAGCGTCACCGGCAGGCCTTTGAGCGCGGCGACGATCGCCCGCGCGTAGTCATCGGGGGCCGGCGGCACTTCCCTGTCATAGGTGATGCCCAATCCGCCGCCCATGTCCAGGTACCGGATGTCGATGCCCAGCAACTTCAGTTCCCGCATCAGGGTTTTGAGGCTTTCGAGAGCATCGGCAAACGGTTTTATCTCGGTGATCTGCGAGCCGATGTGGCAGTCGATGCCGACGATGGCGACGTTCTTCAGGCCGCGGGCGGCCTTGTAGGCTTCCAGGGCCGTTGCGACATCAATGCCGAACTTGTTCTTCTTCAGGCCGGTCGAGATATAGGGATGGGTCTTGGGATCCACGTCCGGGTTGACGCGGATCGCGATCGGCGCTTTCCGGCCCAGTTCACCGGCCCGGCTGTTGATCAGCTCGAGTTCGTCGAGCGATTCGATGTTGAACATCAAAATGCCGCTCTGGAGGGCGAAATCGATCTCGTCCGCCTTCTTGCCGACCCCCGAGTAAACGACCTTTTCGGGCGCGATCCCGGCCTTGAGCCCCCTAAAGAGTTCACCGCCGGAGACGATGTCGAGCCCGCTGCCCAGGCGCCCCAGCAAGGTTAAGATCGCCAGGCTCGCATTCGCCTTGGCGGAAAAGCACACCACGCGCCCGGTGTCCGCAAAGGCACCGTCGAAAGCTCTGAAGTGACGTTCCAGGGTGGCACGGCTGTAGAGGTAAAAGGGCGTGCCGACCGCGGCGGCGATTTCTCTGACGGCGACATCCTCGCAATAGAGTTCGTCGCCGCGATACTGAAAGTGATGCATAAAGGATCCGTTTCGTCCCGCTTCGAGCGGGAGTTGCCCGGTGGCCGGTCAGACGGTTAGCCGGTTGGTTCGTTGGCCGGTTTTGCCCGTTGGCCAGTTTGCCGGTTTGGCCCGTCTGTGCGGGAGTGAACCCGTTTAGACCGTTTCGACGGGCAGACTACTGGTTGTTGATCGGCCCCGTTCGCTTGATTCTGGGTGGGTGGTGAAAGTCAATAATTGAAATTAACGACGTTCGAATCCGGCCCCACGCCCCCGTCACGCGCGGTGCAGGCGACCTTGAAGGTGTAGATGAAGCCCGGCGTCAAGACGCCCGTGTAGTTCATTTCGCGCCTCAAGGCGCCACCCGGCTCGCCGGGTTGAACCCGGAGGTCCGCCACGCGGGTAAAAGGCTCCGAGCAGTCCGGGCAGCCGCCGTTCACCAGTGGCTGCCGGGCCCGGTAAACGAAACAGGTGGCCGGTGCGGCCACCTTGCCGCTGGAAAGCGCCTGCACCGACCACGACAAGGTGACGCTCTCCCCGTCGATGGTATAGCCGAGGTCCGTCACGGCCGGCGGCCTGAAGCGCGGCGGCGGCACCGGCGGGCCTTTTTTGCCGCAGGCCGCCTGAATTCCGGCCAGAAGCACCACCAGGAGAAATACGCCAAGTCCTGAACGCCAATTATCTCTCATTTCAACCGGTCACCTTTAGGATCGATTGGCAGTTTGACCGTCAGCGCCGGTCCGGGTCGCGTCAAGGGCCGCGGCCCGCATCACAAAGACGCATCGTCCCGTCGCGGCCGCCGGTGATCTGCCCGAATCGACCGCCGGTGTCATGTTGCTTCCAGGGTCTCCCTGGCCGCAGCGATGGCCGCCTGCACGTTTTGGGTGGCGGTGCCGCCGGCCGAGCGGCGCCGATCGATCATCGCCTCGGTGGTCAATATCTCGAAAACGTCTTCCTGGATCAGGTTAGAAAAGGTCTTGAGTTCCTCCAGCGTGAGGTGCTCGAGTTCCTTGTGATGGGCCAGCGCGTAGCCGACCGCCTGCCCCACGCAGTGATGCGCGTTGCGAAAGGCCATCCCTTTTCCGACCAGGTAATCGGCGAAATCGGTGGCGTTCAAAAAACCGGTCCGGGTGGCGGCGCGCATGGCCTGGCGGTTTACCTTGATGTTAGGCAACATCATGGCATAGATCTCGATGCACGCCTGAAGCGTGTCGAGGCTGTCGAAAAGCGGCTCCTTGTCTTCCTGCAGGTCGCGGTTGTAAGCCAGCGGCAGGCCCTTCATGACGGTCAAAAGGGCCATCAGGTTGCCGAAAACACGGCCGGACTTGCCGCGCACGAGTTCCGCCACGTCCGGATTTTTCTTCTGGGGCATGATGCTGCTGCCGGTGGCGAAAGCATCCGGCAGTTCGATGAAGCCGAATTCGGCCGAGGACCACAGGATCATTTCTTCCGAGAGGCGGCTCAGGTGCACCATACAGATGCTGGCGGCCGAGAGGAACTCCAAGCTGAAATCGCGATCGGCGACGGCATCGATGCTGTTGGCCGAGATGGCGGGAAAATCGAGCAGATCGGCGGTGGCCTGCCGATCGATCGGGTAGGTCGTTCCCGCCAGCGCCGCCGTGCCGAGGGGCATGACCTCGGTGCGCCGCAGCCCGTCACGCAGCCGGTCGGCATCGCGCGTGAACATTTCGTAGTAGGCCATCAGGTGATGGGCAAACAGCACCGGCTGGGCCCGCTGCAGATGGGTATAGCCCGGCATGACGACATCCAGGTACTCGTCGGCCATCTCGACCAGCACCTTCCTCAAGTCCGTCAGCATAGCGATGGTTCGGGCGGTTTCGGCCCGCAGAAACATGCGCACGTCCAGCGCCACCTGGTCGTTGCGGCTCCGGGCCGTGTGGAGCTTCAAGGCGACCTTGCCCACCTCCTCCACCAGCCGGGTTTCGATGTGCATGTGAATGTCTTCCAGGCCGGCATCGAACACAAAGGCGCCCCGATCCAGTTCCCGTTTGATCCGGCCCAGGCCTTCGATGAGGGCGTCGGCCTCGTCCTGCGAAATGATGCCGGTCCGGGCCAGCATGCGGCAGTGCGCGATGCTGCCCTCGATGTCGTAGGGATACAGCCGCTTGTCGATGTCGATGGACGCCGTAAACGTTTCCACCCGCCGGTCGGTTTTTTCGCCGAATCGGCCGCCCCAGGTCTTATTTGCCATTGACTCCCCTATTGCGCGGTATTTCCATGAAGTGATGCTTCAGGAGTTTTTTGCACTCGACACCATATTGAGAATCCGCAGGCGCAGCGCATTGAGCCGGATGAATCCTTCGGCGTCTTTCTGGCTGTAAACAGAATCGTCTTCGAAGGTCGCAAAATCCATCCGGTAGAGCGACGCATCGGACTTGCGGCCCAGGACGCGGCAGTTGCCCTTGTAAAGCTCCAGGCGCACGACCCCGCTGACATTTTTCTGGGTTTCATCGATCAGTTTCTGCAGTACCGCTCTTTCGGGCGAAAACCAGAAGCCGTTGTAAATCAATTCGGCGTACTTCGGAACGAGCCCGTCACGCAGGTGCATCACCTCACGATCGAGCGTGAGCGATTCTATCGCCATGTGGGCGGTGCGTAGAACCGTGCCGCCCGGCGTCTCGTAGACACCCCGCGACTTCATGCCGACGAAGCGATTTTCCACGATGTCGATTCGCCCGACCCCGTTGCGGCCGGCCAGGCGGTTGAGTTCAAACAGCAGGGCCGCCGGCGCCAGGTTGCGGCCGTTGACGGCCACCGGGTCTCCGGCTTGAAAGCTCACCTCGATGACCTCGGGCGTATCGGGCGCCTCGCGTGGCGACACCGTGAGCGTGTAAATGTCCTCCGGGGCCGCGGCCCACGGATCTTCCAGGACGCCACCCTCATAGCTGATGTGCAGCAGGTTCGAGTCCGTGCTGTAGGGTTTCTCATGCGTGGTGGGAACCTTGATGCCGTGTTTGCGGGCAAAGGCCATCAGGGCCGTGCGGGAAGTGAGGTCCCATTGGCGCCAGGGCGCGATGATCTTGATCTGCGGTTCGTAGGCCAGATAGGCCAGCTCGAAGCGCACCTGGTCGTTGCCCTTACCGGTCGCCCCGTGGCTGACCGCGTCCGCCGCTTCGAGCCGCGCGATTTCGACCTGCCGCCGGGCGATCAGGGGCCGGGCCAGGGAGGTTCCCAGCAGGTATTGGCCCTCGTAGATGGCATTGGCGCGGAAGGCCGGAAAGACGTAGTCCCGGACGAAGTCCTCCTTCAGGTCCTCGATGTAAATCTTGGAGGCGCCGGTTTTGCGTGCGTTTTCCCTGATCTGATCGAAATCATCCTCCTGGCCGATGTCGGCCGAAAAAGTGATCACCTCGCACCCGTAGGTCTCGATCAGCCATTTCAGAATCACGGAGGTGTCCAGACCGCCGGAATAGGCCAGTACCACTTTTTTGATGTTGTCCGTCAACCCGCTTCTCCTCTCCACAGTGCCGGCTTTAGGGGCCGCCAAGCTGCGTGAAAATTGGTTATGTCAGTTAGGTCGGTTAGGTCGGTTGGATCAGTTGAGTCGGTTGAGTCAGTTGGGTTTGTTCCGTGTGTTTTTTTGATTTCGAGCAGCTCCGCTGCGTTTCATAAATTTTTTATAAAAAAATTTATTATTGGAGCACCTCGTCCAGGCACGAGATCAAGTGATCGATTTCCCGGGGGGTGACGATCAGCGGGGGCACGAACCGCAGGATGTCGCCCTGGATGCAATTGACCAGAAACCCTTTCTCGAGGCACGCCATCACCACCGGCTCGGCCGCCACGGTCAGTTTCAGGCCCAGCAGCAGGCCCAGGCCGCGCACCTCTTCGATGACGGGCCGGCGCTCTTTTAGCTTTAAGAGTTGGTCGAAAAAGTAGGCGCCGGTCCGGCGACAGGTTCCGGGTATATCCTCTGCGAGCATCTGCTGCAGCACAGCGCGCGAGGCCGCGGTCACCAGCGGCGTCCCGCCGAAGGTCGTGGCGTGGGATCCCGGCCCGAAAGCCGCCGCAATCTCTTCACGGGCCAGCATCGCACCCATTGGAAGGCCGTTGGCCAGGGCCTTGGCCAGGGTCATGATGTCCGGCTGGCTGCCGAAGTGCTGGTAGGCGAACAGTTTGCCGGTTCGTCCCATGCCGGTCTGGATTTCATCGAAGATGAGAAGGGTGCCGGTGTCGTCGCACAGGGCGCGCACCGCTTCGAGATAGCCCGCACCGGGACAGCGCACGCCGCCTTCGCCCTGGATCGGCTCGATCAGAACGGCGGCGGTTCTCCGGTCGAGTTTGTTCTCAAGGGCCGCGATGTCGTCGAAGGGCACGAAATCGAACCCGCCGAGCACCGGATCGAACCCCTTGCGGATCTTCTCCTGCCCGGTGGCCGAAAGGGTCGCCATGGTTCGTCCGTGAAAGGACTTGTCCATGGCGATGATGCGGAAGCGCTCGACATCACCCTGGTCATGAAAATACTTGCGGGCGAGCTTGATGGCCGCTTCGTTGGCCTCGGCTCCGCTGTTGCAGAAAAAAACCCGGTCCGCGAAACTGTTGGCCACCAGTAGTGCGGCCACCTCGGCCTGCGGCTCGGTGTAGAAAAGGTTCGAGACGTGCACCAGGCGCGCCGCCTGGTCGGCGACCGCGCGCGCGACGGCCGGGTTGGCGTGCCCGAGGTTGCAGACCGCGATGCCGGCCACGAAATCGAGGTAAGCCCGGCCGGACTCGTCCCAGAGCGTACACCCCGCGCCCCTGGTCAAAACGACGGGCAGCCTTTTGTACGTCCCCGCGATGAAGGTGTCGGCTTTCCTTATGATGTCACTTGTCATCTGACTGTCCGCTGGCCGGTTGGCCCGTTAGCCTGTAAGCCGGTCAAATAAGCCCGTTGGGCCGATCGACCCCTTGATCCCGCTGCAGCGGGGAAGTGCCCCTTGATCCTGTAGGGACAACCCGCCCTCTTATCCGTCGGGCACCCACAAGGGGCGCCCCTACCATGACATATACCCTGGGCATGGCGGGCATGACGAAAAATTCCGAAGTCCCATGAATAATGCGGCGAACCCCTACGAACCGGACCCGATTATCACTGCCGATATAAAGCCGCAAATGGCAATTGAAACCCGTCCCCGAACCATGACCTTATCCTTTAGCCTTTCACCCTTCACCTTACACCTTATACCCCTTATACCTTCCCTTATTGCCTTCCGCCTTTCCTCTACCCTTTCACCTCTGTTCCGATACCGCGGTCGGTGAAGAGTTCCAGCAGGAGGGAATGGCGTTTTTTGCCGTTGATGATCGGGACTTTTTCCACCCCTTCGCGCAGCGCTTCCAGCGCATAATTGATTTTGGGGATCATGCCGCCCGAGATGGTCCCCGCCGCAATCATCTGCCGGACGGTGGCCGCGTCGATGGAGGATATCAGGGTGCCGTCGGCATCGAGGACGCCGTCGACATCGGTGAGATAGATCAGCCGGCCGGCCGTCAGGGCCACCGCCACCCGGCAGGCCACCATGTCGGCGTTGATGTTGTAAGTCTCGCCGCTCTCGCCGACCCCGACGGGCGCGATGATCGGGATGAACCCTCGTTCGGTCAGGGTGTGGATCAGGTCAGGGTCGATCCGGGTGACCTCGCCCACATGGCCCGGATCGATGATCTCGGGCGGCGTGTTGTCGTCGTTCTGGCAGACGATGTGGAGCTTTTTGGCCTGTATCAGGCCGCCGTCCTTGCCGGAGAGTCCCACCGCCTTGCCGCCCTGGCGATTGATCTGGGCCACGATGGCCTTGTTGACCTTGCCTCCCAGCACCATTTCGACGACATCCATGGTCGGCGTGTCGGTCAGTCGCATGCCCTTTACAAAGGTCGACTGGATGCCCATCTGCTGAAGAACGGAATTGATCTGCGGCCCTCCGCCGTGCACCACGACCGGATTGAGACCGATGAACTTCAGGAGGGTCACATCGCGTGCGAAATCCTCCTTGAGCTGGTCGTCGGCCATGGCATGACCGCCGTACTTGATCACGACGGTCATCCCGTAAAACCGCCGGATGTAGGGCAGGGATTCAATGAGAATGCCGGCAACATGTTCGTTCATAGATCGTAATTTACGCGTGGAAAGTCGTTAGTTGTTTGTTGTTAGTAGTCGGCTGTTAAGAAACTCGAAACTCGAACCTGGAAACTCGCAAATAGGACTTCGAACCCGATCCGACAATAGCAATTGAAACCCCGACCCTAACCTCATCCTTCAGCCTTCAGCCTTTTGTTTTTTGCCTTAAGCCCTTAACCTTTCACCCTTAACCTTATACCTTAAACCCTATACCTTTCCTTTTTCCCATTTTCCGTTTGCCTTTAGCCTTTCACCCTTAACCCTATACCTTAGACCCTATACCTTCCCCCTTCGCCTCCAGCCTTTCCTTTTCCCTTAAGCCTTTAGCCTTTCGCCTTCCCCCTTCCGCCTTTCCCCTACAATATATACCGGCTCAAATCCTCGTCGTCCTTGACCGCCGACAGCCGTTCGAGGACATACGCCTGCGTGATGACGATGCGCTTTTCGGTGTGATCGGGCGCATCGAACAAGATATCCTCCAGCAGGTATTCGAGCATGGTGTGCAGGCGCCGCGCGCCGATATTTTCGGTGTTGGCGTTGACCTCCTCGGCAATCTTGGCGATCTCGCGGACCGCTTCGTCGTCGAAAACGATTTCCACCCCTTCGGTCTTGAGCAGTTCCCGATATTGCAGCAGCAGCGCGTTTTGCGGTTCGGTCAGAATTTTGTAGAATTCCTCGCGCCCCAGGGAGTCGAGTTCGACCCGGATCGGAAAACGGCCCTGCAGTTCGGGAATCAGATCCGAAGGTTTGGTCGCGTGAAATGCGCCGGCGGCGATAAACAGAATGTGGTCGGTTTTCACGGGCCCGTACTTGGTCGTCACGGTGCTGCCCTCGACGATCGGCAGCAGGTCGCGCTGCACGCCTTCGCGCGACACGTCGGGTCCCTGGGCGCTGCTGCGCCCGGCGATCTTGTCGATCTCGTCCAGAAAAATGATGCCGGACTGCTCGACTTTTTCGATGGCTTTGCGCACCACCTTGTCCATGTCGATCAGGCTCTGGGCTTCCTCCTGGGTCAGGATTTTCAGGGCCTCGGCAACCTTGGCCTTGCGCCGCTTGGTTCCTTTGGGCAACAGCCCGCCAAGCATGTCTCTCAAGTTTATGCCCATTTCTTCCATGCCGACGTTCGAAAAAATCTCGACCATCGGCAGCGAGCGGTCGGCCACATCCAGATCGACATACCGGTCGTTGAGACGGCCATCGCGCAGCATGCGGCGCAGCTTCTCGCGCGTGGGCGAGGCCTTGTCGGCCGTCGTAAGGGCGGTGATCTCCTGGGGTCCGGGTGCAGCAAACCCGGCTTTGGCCTCGGGCTGTCCGCCGTGCGGCAGCAGCAGATCGAGCATGCGCTCTTCGGCGTTCTGCCGGGCCTTGTCCTGCACCCGTTCGGTTTCCTCGGACTTTCCCATCGTGACGGTCACTTCCACCAGGTCGCGCACCATCGACTCGACGTCCCGTCCGACGTAGCCGACCTCGGTGAACTTGGAGGCCTCCACCTTGGTGAAGGGCGAATCGGTGAACCGCGACAGGCGCCGGGAGATCTCGGTCTTGCCGACGCCGGTCGGGCCGATCAGGATGATGTTCTTGGGCGCGATTTCGTCCCTGAGATCGTCGGGCACTTGCTGGCGGCGCCAGCGGTTGCGCAGGGCGACGGCCATCGAGCGCTTGGCCTTGTGCTGCCCGATGATGTATTTGTCGAGTTCCGCGACGATCTCCGCTGGTTTGAGATGAATCATGGTGTCACCCTGAAAAAAAGGTTTTTTTGCGGTCCAAAGTCACAGTTCCTCGATCGTCACCTGGTCATTGGTGTAGATGCAGATGGAAGCGGCGATCTTCATCGCTTCCTCGGCGATCCGGCGCGCCTCCAGGTCGGTGTTGTTCGCCAGGGCAGTGGCGGCCGCCTGGGCGGCGACGCCGCCCGAACCGATCCCGATCAGTCCGTGGTCGGGCTCGATCACGTCCCCGTTGCCCGAGATGAGAAACATCCGCAACTCGTCCACGGCAACCATCACGGCCTCCAGGCGCCGGAGGTATTTGTCGGTGCGCCAGTCGCGGGCCAGTTCCACCGCGGCCCGCATCAGGTTGCCGTTGTAGCGTTCCAGCTTGGCTTCGAGCTGCTCGGAGAGGTTCAGGGCATCGGCCGCCGTGCCGGCGAACCCGACGATGATCTTGTCGTTGTAAATGCGCCTGACCTTGCGGGCGGAATGTTTGATGACCGAAGCCTGCAGCGTGACCTGCCCGTCTCCGGCCACCACCGTGCGCCCCTTGCTGCGGATGGCCAGTATCGTGGTCCCGCGTGTTTTCATGGTTCACCTTTCCTGGCGTCCCGTCGGCATTTGCCGGCCGGTGGCTCCGGCAAACAGCGGCGGCGGCGATTTTTTTCGGCGGCCGGCCTATTTGCGGGGATGGGCCTTGTCATAGGTTGCCATCAGCCTGTCGATGCTGACGTGGGTGTATTTCTGGGTGGTCGACAGGCTCTTGTGGCCCAGCAGTTCCTGGATTGCGCGCAGGTCGGCACCCGCATCGAGCATGTGCGTCGCAAAGCTGTGGCGCAATACGTGCGGGGTAACCGGCACCATCAGGCAGCAGTCCCGGACGAGCTTGTCCAGGATGCGGGCAATCGAGCGCGTGCTCAACCGTCCGCGGCGCATGTTCAAAAATATCGGCCCGCCGGCCGCGGCCGGCACGCCGGTCTCGGTCTCCAGCCGCTGGCGGTAGGCGGTGATCGCGGCAAGGGCCTTATGGCCGATGGGAACGATTCTTTCCTTGGACCCTTTGCCGAAAACCCGTACCAGGCCGCCGTCGTGATCGACGGCCGTCACATCCAGGCCCGCAACTTCGGAGACCCGCAGACCGCAGGAGTAGAAGGTCTCGAAAATAGCGCGGTTGCGCAGACCCGCCAAGTCGTTGGTCTGGATGGCGTCGAGCAGCCGGAAGACCTCGTCGACCCCGAGATAGCGCGGGATCGGGTGGTCCTGCTTCGGCGTCAGGATCATGTCGGTCGGATTGCTCTCGATGAGGCCCTGTTTCAGGAGATATCGATAAAATGACCGCACGGCCGACAGCTTGCGGCCGATGGTGGTCTTCCTGTTGCGGCGGTGGAGCTGTCCGAGATACTTGCGGACCGTCAGCGGATCCACCGCGGGCAGGGGGAAGGCCAGGTCCTGAATCGGCCGCGCCCGGTCTACGGGGTCGTCGGCGGTGATGACAAATTCAAAGAACTCCCCCAAATCATTGCGATAGGCCCGGGCCGTGTGGCCGGAATACCCTTTTTCGGCCAGCAGCAGGTCGATGAAGGTTTGGATCAGCTCCGCGGTCGATCGGGATTCCATGGGCAGTCAACCCGTTCCTAAAACGCGATCAGCTCGGATAGTTCCCGCCAGCTGCCGACTTCCGTGAACGGGTGGACTTCACGGTTCCAGGGCTGCCGATAGAGCACCGGCTCGATTCCTTCCTCCCGCAGGCGGTAGCAGGTTTCCAGCCGGTCTTCGACAAAACAGCGGATGCCGCTCTCGAGCAGGACCTGGGTTTTAGCCAGGTAGGTTCCGGTCGCCACGACCTGCACAGCCGCCGGTTCTACCCCCACCAGAGCGCTCATCCAGTCCGAAATAGGTCCCGGATGAGGCCGCGCGGTGACGAAAAGCAGCGGACTGCGGTAGCCGGCAATGCGCGCGAGCACCGGTCCGGCCCCGCTGATGGCCGGCAGCGGATCCGTGTAGTCGCCCGCCATGATCCGGTTGAGAATGGTGCGGATCACCTCAGGATCCATCGCCAGGCTATCCTCCAGGGAATAGGAGGTGATGTCCTCGTAATTAAAACCGGCAACACCGTAATCGCGGCGGGCCAACTCCAGAAAGAGGGTCATGGTGTCGGCAATGACGCCGTCGACATCGAAGGCCACGGTCATCGGATCGATCATGGGGCGTATTAATCCACTGAGTTGACGCTTCGCGCGGGTCAGGCTGCGGCGTGGGTTTTTTTCTTCAGCCGCGAAATGCGCCGCCGGTAAATCGTGGCCATCTTCTTGTCGCTGGCTTCGAGCGCCGCCTGGCGCTGAACCTTCAGTGTTTTTATCTTCTGTTTCAGCTGGCGGACTTCCCCGCTCTTCTTCTTGCCGGTTTTGTCGTCGGCAATCCCGCGCTCCTGTTTGATGGCCGACAGCAGCTCTTCTTTGTTCATTCCATGAACACCCGTGATGCCCGGAATCGTTTTGGCGATTTCGCGCATTTCCTTGGCCGTCATCTTGTCGAGGGGTTTTTCCTTTTCGGCCTTTTTCTTTGCTGCCATTTTTTTGTAGTCGCTCCTTTCTCTCGCAACATGGATGGACACTAAAGAATAGAGCGGAAGCCGTAAAGCCTCCGCCCGAGAACGCCGGTCCGGTATTGCCGCGCGGCGCTTAAATCGATAACAGTGTCAGCCACACGATCGTCGCATTACGTAGCGGATCTTGCCCGCCAATGCCATCGGAGATTGACCGCGTCGGCTCCTGGCCGACCGTCCCCCCTCAGGTCCCCAACGGCGGCGGCAGTTGTCATCCGTTAAAATTTGGATACATAGCCCAATTTATTTCAGCCTGTCAATAGCCAATCCCGGAGCTTGTTCGGGGCTATGGCTCCTCTGGCGACGGCTTCGGACCGGCCGGGATGACGGTCGGCGGCGCTTGCTCCGGCTGCGACTTTTTATACAGATTGATGAAGGGCGTCAGCAGTTCGAGCGGCAGCGGAAATATGGTGGTCGTATTGGTTTCGGCCGACATTTCATTGACGGTCTGCAGGTAGCGCAACTGCAGGGCGGTCGGGTGCTTTTCGATAATTACCGACGCCTCGGCCAGGCGGGCGGCGGCCTGAAACTCGCCTTCGGCGTTGATGACCTTGGCGCGGCGCTCGCGTTCGGCCTCGGCCTGGCGGGCCATGGCGCGCTGCATCTCCTGCGGCAGGTCGATGTGCTTCAGTTCGACCGTGGCCACCTTTATGCCCCACGGATCGGTGTGGGTGTCGAGTATTTCCTGCAGCTCGGCGTTGATTTTTTCTCTTTCCGAGAGCAGGTCGTCCAGTTCGGCCTGCCCGCAGACGCTTCGGATGGTGGTCTGGGCCAGCTGCGACATCGCGTAGCTGAAATTTTCGACCTCCACGATGGCCTTGACCGGATCGATCACCCTGAAATAAATGACCGCGTTGACCTTCACCGAGACGTTGTCACGGGTGATCACATCCTGCGGATCGACGTCGATCACCACCAGCCGCAGGCTGACCTTGACCATCTTGTCGACGATGGGAATCAAAATGATGAGACCCGGCCCCTTGGCGCCGATCACGCGCCCGAGGCGAAAGACGGTCCCGCGTTCGTACTCGTTTAAAATGCGCAGGGCGGCGCTGAGGAAAAAAACGACCAAAACGACGATGGCAATCAACGGATACAGCATGGCGGCACTCCTTGTCTGAATAATCTTATGTGCGGGCGCGGGCGATCGGCGGCCGGGACTTGTCAGGCGGAGGGGGACCCCCCCGTGTTTTCCCCCGGCTCCACGGGCTCGACCGTCAGCAGCAGGTTCTCGATGCCGACCACCCGGACGCGGGCCCCCTCGGCGACCGGCACCCCGGCGGTCGCCTGCCACAATTCACCGTGGACGAAAACCTTGCCGTCCGGGGTGAGCGGCAGGCGGACAACCCCGATTTTACCGATCATGCCGTTTGCTCCGGTGCGCGGCTGCGACACCTGGGCCCGGAAGACGAGGCCGGCCACGACCGCAAAGAACCCCGACACCAGAAGGACCGTGGTCACCAGCACGGTCAGGGAAATCCTCATTTCCGGACTGCTCGACTTGAACAGCATCAGCGAGCCGAGCACCATGGTGACGATGCCGGCGATGCTCAGGAGCCCGTAGCTGGCGATTTTCATTTCTAGGACAAAGAAAACGATAGATAGCAGGATCAACAGGATGCCGGCGGTGTTGATCGGCAGGGCCTGGAGTGCGAAAAAGGCCAGGATGATGCTGATGCCGCCGATCACCCCCGGAAAAATCGCACCGGGATGGGAAAGCTCGAAGTAAAGGCCCGCCAGGCCGACCATCAGGAGGATGTAGGCGATGTTGGGATCGCTGATCGTGCGCAGAATCCGGTCGCGCAGGTTTTCGGTCAGGACCACCTTTCCGGCATCCGCGAGTTTGAGGCGCCCCTTGTCCTTGATCTCGCGACCGTCGAGTTTGCGGATCAACTCGTCGGTGTCCTTGGCGATCAGGTCGATCACATTTTTCTTCAAGGCCTCGGTTTCGGTGGCCGACACGCTCTCGCGGATGGCCTTCTCGACCCAGGCCGCGTTGCGGCCGCGTTTTTCGGCGATGCTGCGGGCCTGGGCGACCATGTCGTTGACCACCTTCTCCGACATGGTCTTGTTGATCTCCTGACCGCCGCCGCCCACCGGGTGGGCCGCACCGATGTTGGTGCCCGGCGCCATCGCGGCGATGTCGGCCGCCATGGTGATCATCACGCCGGCCGAAGCGGCGCGGGCGCCGCTGGGCGACACGTAAACGGCGATCGGAACCCTGCTGGCCAGTATCGCCTTGTCGATGACGCGCATCGACTCGGCCAGCCCGCCGGGCGTGTCGAGTTCGATGATCAGGATGGCGGCCTCCTGCTCGTTGGCCGTGGCGATGCCGCTGGTGATGTAGTCGGCGACGCCGGGTCCGATGGCGGCATTGACTTTAAGGGTGTAAATGTCGCCGGCGGCGCAGCGGGCCGAATCGATATTCGGTGACCCCGGCACGAACAGCGTGAAAAGGACGATGATTAAAGCCGCGGTTTTCAAGACGGACCGCTCCTTACGAAAAATGTTTCGGCACTGAGGGCGACACCGCGCTGCCGGTAGCCCCCGCCAGAGAAATGCCCCTGTGTCATCAGGAGGTCTCTTCCTGGCGTCCCGGCAGCGGCAGCCCCATGGCCCGTATCAGCAGCTGCATGTCGTCCCAGACCGCCCGCTTCTGCTCCGGGTTGCGAAGCAGGTAAGCCGGGTGGTAGGTCGGCACCAGCTTGGCCCCCATGCAGTCATAAAACCGCCCCCGCAACCGCGAGATCGGGGTGTTGACCTGCAGGAGCGTCTGGGCGGCAAAAGATCCCAGGGCGCAGATGAACTCCGGGGCGATGGCCGCGATCTGGCGTTTCAGGAACGGGCTGCAGGCATCGATCTCGTCGGGCTGCGGGTTGCGGTTGCCGGGCGGCCGGCATTTGATGATGTTGCAGATGTAAACCGACTCCCGATCGAGTCCGATCGCCTGAATGATCTTGGTCAGCAGCCGGCCGGCCGCCCCCACGAACGGATGCCCCTGAACATCCTCGTCGTGGCCCGGTCCCTCGCCCACGAACACCAGCCGCGCCTGGCCGCTGCCGGCGCCATAAACGATGTTCTTGCGGCCGCTCGCCAGTTTGCAGCGGCGGCACTCTCCGAGGTCGCGGCGAATCGACTCCAGGGATTCGGAGGCTCCTGAAGCCGGTGCGCGCGGGGCCGCCGCCCAGGATGCCATCAACGCCAGAGAACCGTCTGACACGTCGAATCCCTTCCATCCGAGGCGCTCCAACTGCCGCAGGGCATATTTAATGTCGTCTATGGCGGTCAGCACCGCCGGCCGTTGATTCATGGCGACCTGAATTCCTGCGCAGCGAAGATGGAAAGGCGACCGGAGGCACCCTGAATGTAAAAGGTGATCCGGTTGCGGGTGGCCCCCGCCGGTCGTGCCGCGCTCAGTCGGTATTATCGGCGCGGAAAAACCGCGCGCGTTCGACGATCCTGTCCCACAAAGTATGGGCGATGGCGGATTTGTCCATGACCGCAACCTCCTCCCGGCCCCCGTCGCGATAGAAGAGGGTGACCTGGTTGGTGTCGGATTCGAAGCCCGAGCCGGGGCAGCCGATCAGGTTGCCGGCGATGATGTCCAGGTTCTTGGCGGCCAGTTTCAGGGCCGCGTTTTTCTCGAGGTCCTCGGTTTCGGCGGCAAACCCCACGAGGAACTGGTGGGCCTTGCGCCGGCCCGCTTCCCTGAGAATGTCCGTGGTCTGTTCCAACTCGAGCGACAGACTGGCGCGGTCCTTCTTGATTTTTTGCCCCGCGGCCAGCTTCGGCCGGTAATCCGACACCGCGGCTGTCTTGACCAGGACATCGCAGCCCGCGAAACGATCCAGCACCGCCCGGGCCATCTCCTCGGCGGTTTGAACGCGGACGACCTCGACATTGACCGGATCGGCCAGCAGTGTCGGACCGGTGATCAGCGCAACGTCCGCGCCGCGGTTTTCGGCCGCCCGCGCCACGGCAAACCCCATCTTGCCGGTCGACGGGTTGCTGACAAAGCGCACCGGGTCGATCGGCTCGCGCGTCGGTCCGGCCGTCACCAGCACTTTGCGGTATTTAAGATCCTTGGGCGTCAGGCGGGCGATCAGCCGGTCCAGAATTTCAGGCGGCTCCGGCAGGCGTCCGGGCCCGACGGTGCCGCAGGCCAGGTCCCCGGCGGCCGGTTCCAAGACAGCGTATCCGTCGCTTCTCAGGATGTCGAGGTTACGCTGAACGGCCGGGCTGGCATACATGCTGGAATTCATGGACGGGCAGAGGAGCACCGGCGCCCTGACCACCATCATCATGGTGGTCAGGGCGTCATCGGCGATGCCGTTGGCCAGCTTTCCGATCAGATCGGCCGTGGCCGGCGCGATGACCACCGCATCGGCCGCGGTCGCCCAGTCGATATGCCGGAAAGAGGTTTCGTCCGCCTTCTGGAAAAGATCGGTGCAGACCGCTCGGCCCGAGAGGGCCTCGAAGGTCATCCAGCCCACGAAGTGCTGCGCATTGCGGGTCATCACCACCCGGACGGCGGCTTCCCGGCGCGTCATGAGGCGCAGCAACTCGACGCTCTTGTAGGCGGCGATGCCGCCGCCGACGCCCAGAATGATGTTTTTGCCGTTCAGTTCGTTGGCCAACTCGATCGACCTCGTCAATCACGCCTTTGACGTGACAAGTCTGGAATCCCTGGTGCGGCACACAGCAGGACGCCTCCGCACCATTACTTGATCACCTTGAGCTATAAAAAGAGCGATGATAACCGCGACGGCAACCCGTCTGTTTTTCGGACTATACAAATGATCGCGCCTTCCGTCAATTTATCCTGGCGCGGAAAAATGTTCTCAGGCACTTTTTTCGAGGTACCAGCGGTAGGTGGCACGGATGCCCTCGGCCAGGGCGATGCGGGGTTCCCAGCCGGTGCGGCTGAGCCGCGAGATGTCGAGAAGCTTGCGGGGCGTGCCGTCCGGTTTGGACGCATCCCAGATGGTGC
>JBAPWQ010000393.1:0-2815 GCA_049283795.1 Desulfobacterales bacterium
CGTTACATCCACCGACACGTATCTCGATATGCGCCGCTGGATGTGCCTTGTAGACGAGCCCAAATCCGCGTAATCTTTGTCGAATTATGTGTTGCCGTGACCGGTTAACCGGCTAACGGGCTAACAGGCCCAACGGGCCCACCAGGCAAACCTAAAAAAGGAGAGTGTCATGGATGTGCGCAGAGCGGATTTTGCGGGAAGCTGGTACCCGGCCGAGGCGTCGGCCTGTGAGCGGGAAATCAAAAGATTTTTAGATGACGGGCAGCGCGACGCCCTCTCCGGAGCCGGGCTCGTCGGCGGGATTGTACCTCACGCCGGCTGGTTCTACTCGGGGAGCATCGCCTGCAACGTCATCCATGCCCTGGCCACAAAACCGGTGCCGGAGGTCATCATTATTTTTGGCATGCATCTGCACCCGAATTCGGATCTCTACCTGATGGCCGATGGGGCCTGGGAAACACCCCTGGGAGAAATCGCGATCCATTCGGACCTGGCGCACCGGCTCCTGGAACGCTTCGAGTTCCAGGTGGAAACCGGGCGGCAGCACCATCCGGACAACACCATTGAGCTGCAGCTGCCGTTCATAAAATATTTTTTCCCGGACGTGACGATTCTTCCCATCGGTGCGCCGCCGGAGGCCAGATCGCTTGACGTCGGCCGGACGACAATCGATATCGCTCGGGAGCTGGGCCTGGGCATCAAAGTGATCGGGTCGACCGACCTGACCCACTATGGGCCGAATTACGGCTTTACTGCGCACGGCAGCGGCGGGGAGGCGCTGGATTGGGTCAAAAACAGCAATGACAGCCGCATCATCGACACCATCATCGCCATGGACCCCGAGCGGGTCATCGACGAAGCCTTGACCCACCAGAACGCCTGCTGTGCCGGCGCGGCCGCCACGACCATCGCCGCCGCCGGCCGCCTCGGCGCCCGGCAGGCCCGATCGTTGGCCTACACCACAAGCTACGACAAGAGTCCCGCCGAAAGTTTCGTGGGCTACGTCGGGATCGTGTTTGGCTGAAACATCCTTGATTACGCCCGACGGGCCGATTTCTGCCGTTCTTGGGCCTTGTCGATTTTCGCCCAGGTGTCCTTGAGGGTCACCGTACGGTTGAAAACCCGCCTGCCGGGTGTCGCGCAGCCCGCATCGACGCAGAAGTACCCCAGGCGTAAAAATTGGTAGCGGCTCCCGGGCGCCGCCGTGGCCAGGCTCGGTTCGACGCGGCAGCCGGTCAACACCTCCAGGGAGTCGGGATTGACATAATCGGTGAAGTCACGGCCCTCCTCGACGTCGTTGGGATTCTCGCGCGTGAACAGATTCCCGTAGAGCCGGACTTCGGCCTCGGCGGCGTGCGCGGCCGACACCCAGTGCAGCGTGCCCTTGACCTTGCGGCCGTCCTGGGACCAGCCGCCGCGGGTTTGCGGATCGTAGGAGCAGTGCAGTTCGACAACCTCGCCGGTCGCTTCGTCTTTCACGACCTCGGTGCAGGTGATGTAATAGGCGTGCTTCAACCTGACCTCGCGCCCCGGCGCCAGGCGAAACCACTTGCGCGGCGCATCTTCCCGGAAATCCTCGCTTTCGATAAAAAGAACTTTTGAAAACGGCAACTTGCGCGAGCCTGTGGTCGGGTCTTCCGGGTTGTTCTCGGCCGTCAGTTCCTCGCTTTGCCCTACGGGATAATTGGTGATCACCACCTTCAGGGGGTGAAGGACCGCCATGACCCGCGGAGCGGTCTTGTTCAGCTCCTCCCGGACGCTGTAATCGAGCAGGGCCATATCGACCGTGCTGTTGCTTTTGGCGACCCCGATGCGGTCGCAGAAGTTGCGGATGGCGGCCGGCGGGCAGCCTCGGCGGCGCAGGCCCGACAAGGTCGGCATGCGCGGGTCGTCCCAGCCCTCGACGTATCCGCCCTCGACCAGGGTAATCAGCTTGCGTTTGCTGAGCACGGTGTAAGTCAGGTTCAGGCGCGCGAATTCAATCTGGCGGGGATGGTAGACCTCGAGCCGGTCCAGCACCCAGTCATAAAGTTCGCGGTTGTTTTCAAACTCCAGGGTGCACAGCGAGTGGGTGACGCCTTCGATGGAATCCGAGAGGCAGTGGGTAAAATCGTATAGGGGGTAGATGCACCATTTTTCGCCGGTCCGATAGTGGTGCACGTGTTTGATCCGGTAGAGCACCGAGTCGCGCATCAGCAGGTTGGGCGAAGCCATGTCGATTTTCGCGCGCAGCACATGCGTTCCATCCCCAAATTCTCCGGCGCGCATGCGGGCGAAAAGATCAAGGTTTTCGGCCACCGGCCGGTCGCGAAAAGGGCTGTTGCGACCAGCTTCGGTCAGGGTGCCGCGGTACTCGCGGATCTCCTCGGCGCCGAGGCTGTCGACGTAGGCCTGCCCGTTGCGGATCAGCCGCACCGCAAACTCGTAAAGCCGCTCGAAGTAATCCGAGGCCGCGTACTGCCGGTCGCCCCAGTCGAAGCCCAACCAGCGGACATCCGTCTTGATCGACTCGACGTACTCGACACTTTCCTTGGCCGGGTCGGTGTCGTCGAACCTGAGGTTGCACAGGCCACCGTAGTCGGCCGCCAGCCCGAAATTCAGGCAGATCGATTTGGCATGGCCGATATGCAGATAGCCGTTTGGTTCGGGCGGAAAGCGGGTCATGACGCGGCCGTCCCACCGGCCGGTCTGCATGTCTTCGTCGATGATGGTCCTGATGAAGTTGGGGGGCGCGGCCGGGGCCTCTTCGCCGTCAGAACGCTTTTCCCCTGTGGTGGTCGCGCGCGGATCTTCCGAATTCTTCATGTGATTCCCC
>JBAPWQ010000394.1:0-1992 GCA_049283795.1 Desulfobacterales bacterium
CATCCAGGAATACCGAGTTGCTCCCGATGGCGAATATGCTCGCCAGCTCATGGGTCACCACCACCATGGTGGTCCCCAGGCTGTCGCGCAGCTCAAGGATCAGATCATCCAGCCGCCGCGCGCTCACCGGGTCCAGTCCGGCCGAAGGTTCGTCGAAAAAAAGAATCTCAGGATCGAGCGCCATCGCCCGGGCGATTCCGGCCCGCTTCTGCATTCCGCCGCTGATCTCCGAAGGGTAGAACTCTTCGAACCCGGCCATGCCCACCAGCGCCAGCTTCAGCTTGATCACCTCGCGAATCTGGCCGGGTCTCAAATCCGTGTAGGTCTCGAGCGGCAGGGCGATGTTCTCGGCCAGGGTCATCGAACTCCACAGCGCCCCGCTCTGGTACATCACCCCGCCCCGCCGGATGATCCGGTCGCGGGTCGGCGCATCGGCACCCCAGAAATCTTGGTCACCGTAGAACACCTGGCCCTTGGCCGGGGACTTCAGGCCGATCAGGATCGTCATCATGGTGCTCTTGCCGCAGCCGCTGCCGCCCATGATGATGAAGATGTCCCCGCGGTTGATCGTAAAGGTCAGATCCCGCATGAGCACAAAATCCCCATAGGCCATGGTCAGATCCCGTACCGTTATGTGGGCTTCTTTTTGAGTCATCTTCTCCTACTATGTTTCTGTTTGTTCCGACGCGACGGCGTCACACCGGCTCAATCCCGCCTATCGCGGCGGGACTCAACGGGCCAACGGGCTAACGGGCCAACCGGCCAACGAATTCATATCCCCAGCAGATTGCACATTACCGTGATCACGGCCGTTGAGACGATGATCCCGATTATCGCGGTCACCACCGCCGAGGTGGCCGCACCGCCCACCGCCGAGGCGCTGCGCCCGCACTGCATGCCCCGCATGCAGCCGGACAGCGCCACGATCACCCCGAACACGATCCCGGAAAATATCCCGATGCCCAGGTTCCAGAGATTAACCGCCTTGGCGGTCTCGTTGTAATACTGAATCAAACCGATATCGAGCATACCCACGCCCACCACCATGCCTCCCAGGATGCCCATGACGTTGGCGTAAAGGCACAGAAGCGGCATCATCAGCGCCAGGGCCAGCATGCGGGGCAGCACCAGAAACTCCATCGGCGATATACCAAGGGTCTTTAAGGCATCGATCTCCTGGTTGACCTGCATGGTGCCCAGCTGGGCGGCAAAGGCGCCCCCGGTGCGCCCGGCCATGACGATGCCGGTCATAATGGCCGCCATCAGGCGCACCATGGCGATACCCACCAGGTCGGCCACGTAGATCTGGGCCCCGAACAGCTCGAGCTGAATGGCGCCGATAAAGGCCAGGATCAAACCCACCAGAAAGCAGATCAAAGAGACGATCGGCAGCGCCTGGCCCCCGCAGGACTCCACGATAAGCCACAGGTCGCTTTTCCGGTACTGGGCCTTGCCGCGCAGCAAATTCAGAAAGGCGATCACCGTATCGCCGATAAACGCCAGCATCTCGCCGGCCGATCGGAAAAAATCGACGGTTTCGCTGCCCACGTGTGAGAGAAACGGTACTTTCCCCTCGGCCTTGCGGGCGTCTTTTTTCGCCGGCACCGCTGCGGCCAGCGCCAGAAGTTTCCGGGCCCCCTGCGGCAGGCCGCTCTCCTCTATGGTGATCTTTTTCTGTGCGCTGAATTCGCTCACCTGCTTCAGGAAAATCAGCAGCCCGCTGTCCCACTCGGCCAGTTCCCGGGTGTCGAAGGCGATTCTAACGATCCCCGGCATGCCCTCGAGCGCATGCAGCACTTCATCGGCCGACGGCAGTTCTTGCCCCAGCTTCCAGCTGCCGGCCAGTGCCACCGTCAGCGTGTCTTCTTCCTTTTTCTGAAGCTGCATTTTAACGGAGGACGCCATTTATTTCCTTCTCCTCACTCACTTGAACGGTTTTTCGACCGCGACGTCAACCAGATTGTTCCCCTTTGGCTCTTCCCGGTTGTTTGC
>JBAPWQ010000395.1:0-1555 GCA_049283795.1 Desulfobacterales bacterium
AACCAGGACCTGCTGTCCCTGCGGGATGAAAAAGACATCCTGATGGCCCGCCTGGTGCTGACCGAGTCCAAATACAGCCCACCGGCCGGTGCGTCGCAACCGGTCGGGGGACTCCCCGCAAAGCCAAAGGCGGATTTGACGACTGCGCCGCAATCAGAACCGGCCGCCCCCATCGCACCGATGCCGTCAGACGATCCGGTCCCAAAAACCAGCAGAAGCGAGAATACCGTCTATCACACCGTGGCGCCCGGTGATTCGCTCTACGCCATCGGCTTTCGCTACAACGTGTCGGTGGGCGAGCTGCGCCGATTGAACCACATGGAGGAAGCGGCCGTGCTTCACCCCGGCGACCGGCTGCTGGTCGGCCGCAACGCCGGCGAAGAAACGCCCCCGACCGATGATAGGCCACCGGCGGACCGGCCGCCGGTTGAAACTGCCCGGCTGGCCGCTCCGGCCGCAGACAGTCCGGAAACGGACATCGGCGCCGATGTCCGAAATTTCACCAGCGCCTACGAACCGGAAAACAAGGCCATGCGAGTGGAATACGTCATCCGGAACGACGGGTCGAAATCCCAGCAGATTTCAGGTCAGACGGTGGTTGTTTTGAAGGGCGCAGGAGATAATCCGGACGACTGGCTGGTGCTGCCGCCGGTCCCGCTCGTGGCCGGCAAGCCGGACGGCAAACGCGGCAGCGCGTTCTCCATCTTCAATTTCCGCACCATCCGGTTCAAGGCCACCGATCAACAGGACCCCGAGCGATACACCCGCGCCCTAGTGTACGTTTTCTCACCCGACGGCGGCCTGGTATTGGAAAAAGAATTTCCCGTGCAGCCGGGCCGTCGGTCGCAGCAATGAAAACGGCCGCCCCCCATAGCGGCCGGATTCCACCCGAAAACAGGAGATCGTGATTCAGCCCGCGGTCATCTGCCGCAGCAGCGGTTCGATGTCGATGCAAACGGATTCAAAGTTCCGGAAGGTGACGTCATCGAACGGTAAGTTGAACCGCCGTTTAACATGGTCGAAAATAGCGAGGTAATTCTTTATAATCCGCTGTTGCCAGTCAAATCCCAATTGCGCGGCCATGCGGATGATCGCTTCCCCGGTGCCTTCGATTTCGATAAAGCTGCCGAACGGCAGGGTGTCGATGCAAAGAAGCGTGCCTTCCAGCACGAAGGTTTCCCGCCATTTTTCGTATACCTGCCGCCGCCGGAATCCAAGGCCTTCGAGAATGCGGGTCATGGCGTCGAAATCACTGATGACCACTTCATCCTCCCGGCAGACTTTAAAGCGCGGATCGGTTTGCCCCGGCGGGGCTTTAAAGGTCAGCCGTGTGCGGTCGTCTTGCCGCAGCCGCAGCAGCGATGCACTTTGGGTCAGGCGGCCGCTGTCATCGTCGAAACAGTGGTTGGTCTCAAAGAATCTTCCGCGGCCGACGGCTCCGGTCGCAACAATTTGCCGCTGCAGGACTTCGGCCTCCCGCACATAGAATTTGACTTCAATTTCGAGCGATTCTTTCTTTGTTTCTTTTTGATCATCCAGTGAATCATCCATAGGC
>JBAPWQ010000396.1:0-12122 GCA_049283795.1 Desulfobacterales bacterium
GGTCCCAGGGCACCGGCTTTTCCAGGGTCAGGGTGACGTTGCCGGTGACATCCTTGTCGATCGCGAAATTCTTGCCGCTGATCTCGCGGATGATGCGAAACACGTTCTTGATGTCGGTTTCATAGAAGTCAAGGGCGATTTTTTCACCGGTATACATCCGGTGCGCCCCGTAGCCGGCGGTGTTCGGGGCTTTGTAGGACACGGCCGCGGCCATCGGCGTCACCGGCTCGGCAACGGCCGGCGGCAGAACGACCGGGGCTACGCCGACCGGCAGGCCGGCGGAGGCGTCCGGTCCAGGTTGCAGGGGGGCTTGAGAAAGATCCGACGAACCGGCTTCCGTCTGGGCCAGCACTTTCTTCCAGTCGGGCAGGTTGGCCTGCTCGAGCGGTTTCGGCGGCACGGACGAGGCGGCGAAGTGAATCATCAGGACGTCGTCTTTCTGCTCGACATCATAGGACACGGCCTCGCGCAACTCGATGGCGACCAGGGTCGTTTTCGGCAGGTTCTGACTGTAAACCGGGGTAATGCGATCGACGGCGCTTTCGAAACGGGTCGTTATCAACGGACGATCGCGATACGTCGGCAGCTTGGTATCGAAAAGCTTCAACTGCAGGAGTTTGGGGGAAGATTTTTTCAAATCGTATTTTACCGCACGGGTGGTGCCGACGATAATGGTCGATTGGCCGGCGTCTTCGGTCAGGAAATCGATGCGATTCACCCAGGCTTCCTTTTCAGTCGCGGCAGCAGGGGCGGCGGCGGCCGCCGGCTGTGGTTCCGAAACGAAGGCCACCACCGGTTTTTCTTTGGCCGGCACGGGCGCCGGGGCCGGTTTGGCGGCCGCGAGCGGGTCCGCCTGCGGCACACCGCCGACCTGAATCGTCATTCCGGACGCGGACGGCACGGCCGTATATTTTTTCAGGTAGTCCTCTTTTGTGTCGATGACCAGCCGGACCTTGTCGGGATAGCCGTAGTGACGCACCTGCTGAATCCATTTCGTGCCGGCCGGCACCACCTGTTCGGCTGCGTGGGCACTTTTCAGCTGCGGTATGTCGAACACGATGCGGGCCGGATTGTAGAGAACGAAGGATTTATAAGTTGTGATGGACCCGTCGGCTGTAATGTTCAAAAGGGTCCCGTCATCGGCCTTGACGATGGCAATGCCCTCGAGGCTAATGGCCGGGTTTTTTACCAGTGCCGCGCCGCCGGAATTTTCAGGCGTATTTTGCAAATCACCGGCGCCGGAGGCGACCGTCGGATTGGCGAATTCGATTCCGCACGGGGTTCCCAGCACGGCGATCAGAAAAATGACCAGTGCTGCGCGTTTGTTGAATCTTTCAATTAGGGTGCTCATGTGATCATTCTCCGGGGGGTTTCGGCAGTACGAGTTCTTTATTGCGAATTGTCGGGTTGCCGACGATATCTTCGATTTCTTCCGCTACGACGATCCGATCGTTCTTTATCTCGGCGACCTTGCCTGAATTGACGCCGATGTAGGTTCCTTCCTTGATGATGTAGCCTTTGCCCGAGGCTTCCTGAACCAGGGCGCGATTGCCGCTAGAGGCCAGAATGACCCCGACCAGTTTCAGTTGGCCGAGATCGATTTTTTCCAGAGGTGTCCGTGGGACCCGTTTGGCCGACTTGGCAGCGTCGGGCTCCGGTTCGGGCTCATCCTTGAACAGCGGTTCAAATGGATCGATCATGCCCAGCGGATTGTACGGCGGCGGGTCACCGTCTTTGGCGCCGGCGATTATGGCCGGCGGGACGTCCGGAGTGACCGTCAGGGTCGCCACGGTCGCAACCGGCGCAACGGCTGCGACTTCGGCCGTGGCCGGCGGCAAGGAGACCGTCACCGGTGCCGGCGATATCGCGACGGTGGCCACGGGCGCTGCGGCCGGCTCGGGCGTCGGGAGCGGCCGGGATTCAGCGGCGACGGTCGGTGTCGCCGGCGTTTGAGCAACCGTTGCGGGTCGTGTTTTATCCGGCGGGGTTACGGCCACGTCCGATTTGGCCCTGAGCCCGGCGGGCGGAGTCTCGGCGGCCGCCGGCCTTGCACTCGGCTCCGGTATTGTCCGGGCGATATCGGCCTGGGGTGCCAGCGTGTCGGCAACCGCCCCCGGTGACCCGGCGCGGGGTTCCATTGGAACCTGAATCTTTTTCCGCACCACCGCCGGTGTTGCCAGCGCCAGTGCTTGTCGGTCGCAGATTGCGGCCCCCGCCATAAAAAAGGACAACATAGTCAGTGAGATAATGCCGCGCAGTGTGTTCATAGCTGATCGTTTCTGCTTTTTTTAAAATAGGGTTATTTTTTCTTTCGGCCCGATTTTTTCTGCGGCGCCGGTTTATTCTCGATGAACTTGTACGTCACGGCGGTGCAGGATGTGGTCAGGGACAGGTTGCCCTTGACCGGTTTCATCGAAACGTCGCGGATATTGACAACTCGCGACAGCCTGGCGACCCGGTCGAAAAAGGTGGCGATGTTGTGGAAATTGCCGTTTACTTTCATCACGACCGGAATCTCGGCGTAAAACTCTTTCGGCACCTCGCCCTTGGGTTGAAAAAGAAGAAACTCCAGCCCGGAATCCTTGCCGGAATCTGAAATACTGGTCAACAGTGACGGGATCTCTTCTTTCTCGGGCAGCGATTTCATCACGATTTTGAACTGGTCTTCGGCGTCTTTCATCTTCTGCTGAAACTTTTTCAGGTCCTTGGCATTGGTCTTGGCCGTCTGAAGTTCCTTGTCCAGCCGTGCCAGTTCCTTTTCGAGTTTGCCGATGGTTTCGTATTTCGGCATGTAGAAAAAGAAGACGGCCACACCGATGAAGACCAGAAAAATGCCGGTACTGATCAGGATCCGATAGAGTTTCGACAGTTTCTCGATCTTGTCGACAACAGGTTCGAAGGCGTCCAGCGAGAGAGCGTTTTTTTTCATGATTATGTTCTTTTCTTTTGCTCTTTTTTCGGTTCGTTGAGTTCGGCCTTACCGCAGGTGATGGAAAACTTTTTCAGCCCCGAGCCCTTGACCACGTGTTTCTGAATGGTTTGCAGGCGCACGGAACCGAAAAGTCCGGTACCTTCCAGGCGGGTCATGAAGTCGGCCACGGTCTTGTTGTCCAGGGCGATGCCGTCGATCTTCACGTCGCGGGATCTGTCGTCGAAGGACGTAAACCACATCCGGTTGGCGATGATTTTTCCCGACATGTTTTCGAGCAGCTCGACCGGTTCGAACCGGTTGGTTTCCAGCTTGCGGATGACCTCGGTTTTCTTTTCCAGAATGGCCAGCTTGGTCTTGATCTCCTCGATCTGCCTGGTGATCAGCTGAAACTTGGCGACTTCCTTCTTCGTGGTGTCCACGTTGGTCTCGAGGTCCTTGATCTGTCCACCCAAGTGGATATTGTAGTAGATCAGGACGGCCGACATCAAAAAAAAGGAAAGAAAGAAGACCGAGATCTGGCGGCGAATGTTCTCTTTTTTCCGGGCGGCCCGAAAGGGCAAAAGGTTGATGCGTATCATTTGTCGTCAATCTTCCTTATTGCCAGACCCATGGTGATCGCGGCCTGGGGTGCAATTTGGGCGATGTATGCCGGGTCGAAGATGCTGTCCAATACCAGGTTCCCGAACGGGTTGATGGTCGTTACTTCAGATGATGTTTCGGATGCCAGCAGCTGGCGGAAGTCAGCGATGTTGCCGCCGCCGCCGCTGAGCATGATGCGTTTAATCTGATCTTCCGGGTAGGTGGAATAGAAAAAGTCGATCGCGCGCCGGATTTCCGTGCACCAGTCCGAAACGACCCCGATGACGATTTCCTTCAGGTCCTCGGGGGAGATTTTGTCGGTCTGACCGCCCAGCTTGATGGTTTCGGACTCGTCGAAGGAACAGTTCACCAGGGAGATGATCTTCTGGTTGATCTGACCGCAGCCAAGGGAGACATCCCGCATGAATACCGAGTGATTGCCTTTGAGGATGTTGAGTGATGTCTTGCTTGCGCCGATATCGATCAGAGCGACATTCTCGTCTTTTACTTCGTGGTTTATTTCAAAAATGTTTTGGAGGGCGAAGGCTTCGACGTCGATGATGCAGGGATTCAATCCGGCCAGATTCACGAGTTTGATGTAATCATTGACCATCTCTTTCTTGGCGGCCACCAGGAAAACGTTCATCTGGTTCGGATTGTTTTCGTTCGGGCCGAGAATCTGGAAGTCGAGATTGACGTCACTGATGTCGAAAGGAATGTACTGTTCGGCCTCGAAGTGGATGGTGTCCTGAAGCTGATCCTCGGCCATCGTCTGAACATTGATTTTTTTGACGATGACCGAATAACCGCCGATCGAAACGGCCACATTTTTCTCGCGGATGTTGTAGGTTTTGAACAATTCCTTGATTTTTTCGGCGACCTCTTCCGGTTCGTTGATGGCCCCGTCCTCGATAAGACCCGGGGCGATGTCGACCATACCGAAACGTTTGAGGGTCCGGCCCTTTGTGGTGTCGGCGATTTCGGCCGCCTTAATCGTGCGGGAGCCGATGTCCAATCCGACGAGATGGTCTTTTTTTGCGAATAGCATAGGAACTCTCTTCGTCTTTAAAGATTTGGCGCTTGTCTGAAAGTCTCAGCCCTAAAGTCAGTTTTTAATGATCTCATCCGGTCAAACCGAGGTCAAGGTAAAACATTCTTAATTATACATAATTATAAGTACTTACATTATATTGCGCTTGATTTTTTTGTATTGACCCACATCTTGGGTGTAAATACTTTTAATATTCATTGAAAATACATTGTAGCACAAAACTCAGCGATTCGGTACTCTCTTTTTCTTTCCAGCGCTTCCCTTCCCGCTCTCCCGCGGGAAGGCGTCGGCCGCCGGCCGGAAGACGGTGGCGCTGGTGCGACTGACCGTCTTAATTTTTCTTATCGGCCGTTTGCGTCGAAAGTTTAGCCGCCAGGGGAACGTACCTGCCGCTGACCATACGGATTCAACACCGATGACCGGGGTGGTCCCCTTTTTTCGCACGAGCCGGCGGCCGGTGGATCAGCTGCGGTGAAGCGGTTTTCCGGAAGGCCGGGCAAGATCCGGCCAGCCGGGCTGCGGTCCTGAAGGGGTCGATTGATATTTGGGTCCCGGCATGCTAATTTCACAACGCCATCGGCGGGATTCCGGCGCAATACTTGAATGGGGCACAAATGAAACAGCCGATGGAGAAGAGGGGATCAGGGTCAGCCGGAACACGTGACTTTTAATTTGACAAGCCCTGAAAAGCGAGCGAGCGTGATTGAAGAAAGATCCAAACCGTTTCGACTGGTGAAATACTTTACTGTCACCAGCCTGGCATTGATATTTATCGGCACCATCATCCTGTCGCTGCTGAACACCCATTGGGCGCGGACCATGCAGCGCGAAAAGAGTGAAGAATACGCCCATCTGATCATCGAAAACCTGAATCACCAGATTTTCCTGCAGTTTATCATGCCGGTGGTTCTGCGCTACGGCAAGATTCAACTCAGAAACGAAGAACAGTACGAACTCATGGATAAGGTGGTGCGCAATACCCTGCACAGTTTCAAGGTCGAGGCGGTCAATATTTACGACATGAACAACGTCATTTCCTACAGTTTCAACCGCGAGCTGATCGGTAAAACCAACCTGGGGGGTACCGGTTACCAGGCGGCGGTGGACGGTAAATCGGTTTCCCGTCAGCTCCAGCGCGGCAAATCCCTGGAAATTCTTTTCGGCATTCCCAAAGAGAGCCGCTTCATCACCTACGCCCCGCTGCGGGCGGAGCAGTTGCCCTCCCGGATTTCCGGGCCGGTGCTGGGCGTGATCGAAATCGTGCAGGACCTCTCCGATGAGTACAAATCGATTTTCAAATACCAGGTCTATGTCGTGACCACCAGCGCTTTGGTCATGCTGGTGCTCTTGCTGATATTGATATTCGTGGTTAAACGCGGAGAGGGGATAATCGAGCAACGGGCTCAGGAACGACTGCGCCTGAAAGAGCAGCTCAACCGTGCCGCGCACCTGTCGGCCTTAGGTGAAATGGCCGCGGTGATATCGCACGAGATCCGCAACCCTCTCGGAATAATTCGCAGTTCCGCCGAGTTGCTCAAGAAGAAAATGGCCGGCATCGATTCCAGCAACGCGATTCCCGACATCGTCATCGAAGAATCAAGCCGGTTGAACAACATCATAACCGATTTCTTGAAATACGCCCGGCCGCGGCCGCCGCGTCTGGCACCCTGCCGCATAGAGGACGTGCTGGAAAAGAACCTGGTTTTTCTGTCCAGCCAGCTGGAGGAAAAAGGGTACAGCGTCCAGAAGAACATCGCCGACAATCTGCCGGCGGTGACCGCGGATGCCGACATGCTCTATCAGGCATTTCTCAACATTTTTATCAATGCCTTGCAGGCGATGCCCGGAGGGGGGCGGATTTTTCTCGAGGTGCACGCCCGGCCGGAAGCGATCGAAGTCGTCATTACCGACGAAGGCGGCGGTGTACCGCAGGAAATCCTGGAGAAGGTATGGGACCCTTTTTTCACCACCAAGGACAAGGGAACCGGTTTGGGGCTGGGAATCGTGAAGAACATCGTCGATGCGCACGGCGGGGAGATTTTCATCGACAATGCTTCCGATAAAGGGGCGCGGTTCATCATCCGGCTGCCCCTGCAGCCGAAAGGGTAAAGATGGAAACCATCCTGATCGTCGATGACGAGAAAAACTACACCCGGATTCTAGGGGCCGTCCTGGAAGATGAGGGATTCGAGATTCTGGCCGCCAACAGCGGTCCCGAGGCGCTCGAAATCCTCGAGGGCTCGGACGTCGACCTGGTGTTAACGGACATGAAAATGCCGATGATGGACGGCATTCAGCTGCTAGAGAAGATCAAGGAAAGAGACCCCGAACTGCCGGTGCTCATGATGACGGCTCACGGGACCGTGGACAAGGCCGTGGAAGCCATGCAGAAAGGGGCCTACAGCTACATCCTCAAACCTTTCGACAACGATCGCCTGATTATCTACGTCAGAAAAGCCGCGGCGATGTTCCGGGTGATCAAGGAAAACAGGGAACTGCGTCATGCCGTTTCCTCCCGCTACAGCTTCGGCAATATCATCGGCAAGAGCAAAGTCATGCAGCAGGTCTTCGATACGATCCGCAAGGTCGCCCCCAGCAGCGCCACGGTTCTCATAGAGGGCGAAAGCGGCACCGGCAAGGAACTGGTGGCCAAGTCGATCCACTTCAACAGCCCCCGCCGCGAGAAACCCTTCGTAGCCGTCAACTGTTCCGCGCTGGCCGAAACGCTGCTCGAAAGCGAGCTGTTCGGCCATGAAAAAGGTGCGTTTACCGGTGCGGTATCGATGAGAAAAGGACGCTTCGAGTTGGCCGACACCGGTACCCTTTTTCTGGATGAAATCGGCGATATGTCAACCGGCCTGCAAGTCAAGCTCCTGCGGGTGCTGCAAGAAAAGGTTTTCGAGCGGGTGGGCGGCACCAAGCCGATCGCCGTCGACATCCGGGTCATCGCCGCCACCAACCGCCACCTGAAAGAGGAGATGAACAAGGGGCGTTTTCGCGAAGACCTTTACTACCGCCTCAATGTGGTCCATATCGACTTGCCCGCGCTTAAACTGCGCCAGCAGGACATTCGCCTGCTGTTGGACCACTTCGTTAAAAAGTACGCCGATGAACGCAAGCACAGCGTACCGGTGACCGGGATCGATCCGGAGGTGGAGCGGCTTTTTTACGAGTACAGCTGGCCGGGAAACGTGCGGGAACTCGAAAATCTTATCGAACGCCTGATGATCATGAGCCCGGGCGGCATCATCAGCGCCGCGGACCTGCCGAAGAGCTTCAGGGAAACCGCGCACGACGATCTTTATCTGGAAAGCATCCCGCCGGATGCCAAACTCTACGACACCCTGACGATGATCGAAAAAACCATGATCTTGAGGGCCTTGAAGAAAACCGGCTTCGTTCAGTCACGCGCGGCGGAGTTGCTCGGGATCGGAAAGAGCGGTCTGAATCAAAAAATAAAAAAGTATGGGCTGGACGTCGGGTCGAAATAGAATTTCTTATGCGTTTGGCCCTTTGCCGAAAATCTCTCTTGCCAGCGTCGAAGCCGGCCGGCATCACGCACGGCTTCGAGGTGACAGGCCTGCGAAATCACGTGGGTGGCGCATCGGTGCTTGGTTGCATGCCATGTCTTTATTTTGCCGTTTCTGTAGAAGTAGACGGCCCGTTTCCGCCGCGCTCCCCGGCCAGTTCGGCATAAAGAGATTGCGGAGAATCGGCAACGATTTTCCGATAGGCCTGCCGGCTCTTTTCCGCCTGGCCTTGGGCGGCGTACAGGCGCCCCATGTTGAAAAGGGCCCCGGCCCGCAGGACGGGGTCGCTGCTCGTGGCAACCTTATCGAAATATTCCAGCGCCTTCTCGGGTTGGTGTTTGGCTTCGTAGGCATACCCCAGCCCGTTTAAGATCTGATTCCTGTAAAACGGTTGTGAAAAATTATCCAGGGCGCCCTGATACAAGGCGATGGCCTTGTCCGCTTCGCCGGCATCATAACAGATGTCGGCATAGACAACGCGCGCCATTCTCCCGCCCGGCGTGTCGCCGGATTCGGCGATGAGCTGCTCGAAATCGGCCTTGACCTCCTGGTAGGCTTGCACCGGGCCCTTGTCCTTCTGGTCGCGAAGTGCTTCATAGCGGTTCCAGTTTTTTTGCAGCTGTGACAAGGATTCATTGGTTTTCTGGCGGGCATGATAGCTCCAGGCCGAAAAACTCAGCACGAGAAGGATAACGCCGCCTAAGGCCCCCAGCATCTGATACTTGTGGGTGACGACAAACTGGAACAGGCGGGCCGAGTGAGTCAGGAACTCATCGGGCTCCTTGAGCAGTTTCTTACGCGAGACTTTCTTTTTGATGGCCATTTTGGCTCTCCCCTATCATTTTTTTTATGCGTTGCCAGCCCTCTGCCGGGATGGCGGCACCGATCACCTGGCACACTTCGTAGCCGCAGGCCGATCCGATCAAGCCGCACCTTTCCAACGGATAGCCGTTCACCAGTCCGTATAAAAACCCGGCCGCCCAGAGATCGCCGGCGCCGGTGGTATCCACCGCCCGGCCCGACCCCAGCGGCTCGACGCTCACCGTCCGGCCGCGATGGGCGATGAGGCTGCCGCGCTCGCCGAGTTTGATCACGGCCAGGGCGGCTTTTTCCGCCAGGATCCCCAATGATTTCTGCTCGTCATCAAAGCCGGTGAAGGCCCGGGCTTCGTCCTCGTTGGCGATAACGATGTCGACCTGTTCGGTGATGATTCGATCCAGCAGGGAGCGGGATTCCTGAACGACCGTATAGCTGGCTAGATCGAGCGAAACCAGTGCACCGGCCTGGCGTGCGGCACTCAGGGCCGCCAGCATCAGTTCCGGATTGAACAGCAGGTAGCCCTCGATATGCACGATGGCCGCATTCTCAAAACAGCCGTTGGATAGATCCGCCGGCCGGGTTTCCGAAGAGGCGCCCAGGTAAGTGAACATCGAGCGCTGGGCATCGGGAGTGATGATTGAAAGGACCCGTCCCGTGGGCGAATCGGAGCCGACGAGGGCGGGCTCCACGTTCTGACGCCGCAAATCTTCGTGAAAGAGGCGACCCCAGTCGCCATTGCCGCACTTGCCCACAAAACGGGCCTTCCCGCCTAGCCGCCCCACCCCCACCACCGTATTGCAGGCCGATCCTCCCGGCACGATCCTGGGGGTCGTTGAGGATCGGCTCAGGATCTCCTCGATAAACTCTTTTTCCACATAGGTCATGCCGCCTTTGGCGGCGCCGGTCTGCTCCAGAAACGCTTCATCTTCGTGAGTCAGTATGTCGACGAGGGCTGATCCGACGCCAACGATCAGTTCTCTGTTCGGCTTTAACGGTAACCGTGCAGCCATAAATCGATCTCCATGACGACAGGCAGGCTGTTAGAGCATTGGCTCGCCCCTGTTGCGGCGGGGACGATACCTTCATTACGGCGCTGACCGTCCGATCCTTTCAAGCGGGTCGGCGGGAGTGTTTCCGGTCGAACGATGACACTCCGGACAAATTGTTTTTCCAGGCCGGTGGAGTGCTTTTAGTCCATCAGACCGTATAAAACACCAATTCCGGCAACCTGACGCAGGTGAGCCGATTGCCATAGACGGCGCCGGTGTCGATGCCGATTTTATTCGGCAGCAGCAATGGTTCCTGCAGCGGCGTGTGGCCGAATACGATCATCTTGCCGAAATCATATTTTGATTCGATGAAGCGCTTGCGGATCCACAAAAGATCGGCGGTCTTCTGCTTTTCGAGCGGCACCTTGTTTTTCAATCCGGCATGGACGAAAATGTAGTCCCCGGTTTCGTGATACGTCTTCAGGGACCTGAAAAAATCGAGATGCGAGGTCGGTATCGCGGGCTCACCTTCTGACCGCGGACGGTTCATGTAACTTTCCAGTGTTTGCTGGCCGCCGTTCACCAGATAGGTGATCCGGTCCTGGCCCGAGAGGTACTTCTCCAGCATTTCCTCATGGTTGCCCTTCAGAAACACGGTGCCGGAATGCCTTTTTTTCAGCTCTACCAGGTATGCGACGACCTCGAAAGACTGCGGGCCGCGATCGATGTAGTCTCCCAGGAAAACCAGGCGGTCGGTTTCAAAATCGATGTCGATTTTTTCCATCAGCACCCGGAGCTTTTCATAGCACCCGTGGATGTCGCCGACCGCGTATAGTCGTTCCATGCGTTTGATCGCTCGCTATTTTTCCGGTTCTGGATCCGTTTACCGCAGCACGAACACCCGCCGCGGCTGGTCGAGTCGGCGGATTCCTTCTTCCCGGGCGGCGCGGCGCGCGTCTTCGAAGTCCTTTGCACCGGGATAGTCGCCAAGCCCCGGAACCTCGGCGGCCCGGCCGCAGGGCCGATACTGGGTCATGATGTTGACGTAGGTCGCTGGCGATATATCGCTGGCGATAAAACGCATCACAGCGCGCGTCCCGGCCATCCGGTGCGGCAGGACCAGATGGCGCACCAGCAGCCCGCGCCTGGCGATGTTGTCCGCGTCGAGCACCAGGTCGCCGACCTGGCGGTGCATTTCCCGCAGGGCCTTGCGGGCGACCTCCGGATAGTCGGAAGCCTTGCAGCCAGTCTCCGCCACGCGCGGGTCCCAGAATTTGAAATCCGGCATGTAGATGTCGAAAACCCCTTCGAGCAACCGCAAGGTTTCGACGCGGTCGTACCCGCCGCTGTTGTAAACCAGCGGCACGCGCAGTCCACTCTCGACGGCTATGGCCAGCGCTTCCAGGATCTGGCCCACGACGTGCGAGGGAGTCACGAAGTTGATGTTGTGGCAGCCCGTGCGCTGCAAATCGATCATCATCGCCGCCAGTTCGGCGGCACTGACCTCACGGCCGACGCCCTCATGGCTGATATCGAAATTCTGACAAAAGAGGCAGCCCAGGTTGCAATGGGTGAAAAAAATCGTTCCGGACCCGTTTTGGCCCACCAGCGGCGCTTCTTCGCCGAAGTGGGGCGCGTAGCTCGACACCCAGGCGCGTGCACCAGTGTTGCACACGCCGGTTCGACCCTCCAGGCGGTCGACGGTGCACCTGCGGGGGCAAAGGGTGCAGGCGCGCATAATCTCACGGACGGCCTGAATTTTTTTCGCGAGCCGGCCCTGTTTGACAAGGTCTATGTATGCGGCGGCTGTGCCTGGCATCGGTTATCGAGGCGGTGGCGGCACACACGTGGCATAATTCGAGCTTATCGCCGCACCGGTTCCACCATTATTTTTTCCGCCAGTCCGCGGCCGAGCGCATAGCGCTTGAAATCGGCGGCGATCACGACCTGGCCCTTGTTTTGGTTGGTGATGACTTCGACCGGATCGCCGACGCGAAGCCCCATGGTCATCAAGCGCATCCTGGAACTCGCTCCCCCGTTGAACTCCTTTATGACGAGCTTTTCTCCCGGGCGGGCCAGATCCAGTGGCATCAATGGCGCACTGTCCTTCAGGCAGTCGGCGCAAATGCCGTAGATTTCCATTTTATGCTGCAGCATGTGAAACCCGTTGGCGGCGGCGATTTTCACCTGCAGGGCTTCCATCTGGTCGTTGCGGAACTCGA
>JBAPWQ010000397.1:0-2373 GCA_049283795.1 Desulfobacterales bacterium
TGTCCAGAAAGAGGCCGTCGGCCGGGAAGCGGTGGCGTTCGAAGCGATCGGCCAGGCCGGTCAGGTCGGCCGCTCCCCGATAGCCCCACCGGCTCTGGTGATAGCCCAGGCTCCACAGGGGCGGCAGTGGAGTGACCCCGACCACTTGTTGGAATTTGCGCGTCAATTCGGCCAGCGACGGGCCGACGATAACCACGAGCGACGGAGGTCCGCCTACGGCCGCCAGCAGAATTTCCCGCCCGGTTTCAGGCGACGGCTCGAGCCCATCGAGACTTGAAAAAGGGGCACCGGCCGCAATCATTGCCGGATAAGGCGAGTCCACCAGCAGCCCGACGTAAGTGTTGTCTTGCTTTACGATGAGATAAGGGACCGACAGGTAGTCGGGATCGTAATCCCCGTCACGTACGAGCCCGTGTGGATGGTCGGCCCAGGCATCCGTGTTCCAAAACCAGTAGGCCCGGCCCGAGCGCTCGAAGGGCATGTGTTTTTCGCCCAAGCCGTAAAACTGCATCGCCGGCCGCGCCTGGAAGCGAAACATCCACGTCTTGGCGCTGAGGCCGAACCAGCCGCCGGTGCTCGATGCCAGCAGCGTTTCCTGATCCGGCCCCAGCAAGCGCATGCCCGCCGATGGCAGGAGGTGCACCCGGCCGCGGCTGACCCGGCCGGGCTCGCTCCTGTCCGGTGCACGAAGCGACACGCCGGTGTCCGTGTCAGGCCACAGCCGCAGATTGACGAGGTGAATGTAATGAACATCGTCACCGGAGTCTGTAACGCGCAAGTCGAGCAACTCCGTTCCGACTGACATCACGGTGTCCCGCAAGCGATCGGCGAAGCGGAAATTATCCGGGTGTGGATACTTATTTAATAAATTCATATGGTTGTCCTAAAAGACCCCGAAAATTAAAAGGGGTTTTCCATTCGGGTGTTTCATATACCGATAATGTGTCATAATCAAATCCGGCCTTTTCCGTCATCCGGACAATGATAGATCGCCTCTCCCAACCGGACCACCCGTAAATGGAAACGTGAAAATGGCAAAATGGAAACTTGAAACTGGAAAATTGAAACTCGCAAATAGGAATTCGAAACCGATCTTATATCGGCAATTGAACCCCCCACTTGCAACCAACCACGAAACATCGAACACTACCCACCAGTCATCGGGCACCCACAAGGGGCGCCCCTACGGGCTGCTTCACCTAAACACAAAATACGTGACATCGAACACAACCCGCCCAATACAAAATACCAAACACCAGACACACTTCGAACACTTAACCCGCAACTAACATCCCGCAACTTGTAAACTGTATTTCCCGCAACCTACAACCCGTAACTCGTAACTTTCCTGACTGCCGCCTCTGCCCAATACAGTCTTGAAACCGTCGTTTTACATGGAAGACGGTATTCAATCGGTCCGCCGGGTGTATTACTCTTTTCAGCATGAAGCAGCCTTTTCGCTGCCATTTTTTAAACAGCCAAAGGAGGTAATTATGTCGGAGAAAATGCCGAAAAGAGACATCACGGGAGATTGTGAAGGTGAATGCCGCGATCGCGTGAACGAGGGACGCCAGGAAAGGCAGGAGTCACTTGGCAGAGAAGACGTCCATGCGCCGGAAGAGTATCCTAAGGCCCCGGGCGCCGAAAAGCGCGACAATCCCCCCGGCGAACTGGGGGGTCACGTTTAAAAACCCGGCAGTGCGGCGCACGGCCACACGGCCTTAATAATAAGAGGGAGAGGCAGCTGCCTCTCCCTCTTATTTTGGTCGCCGTGAGGCAGACAATCCTCCTCAAAGTCCAATCTATTGAACTTTCTCCTTCCAGCCTGATGTCCGACCCGCCCTCTTGAGAATAATGTATAATTGTAATTTACAAAAATAAAAAAAATGTATATTGTTAATCAAATAAAAAATAAATCAATGAAACGAGGATAGAGCCCATGGCAACCCTTCAAGTCAAACAAGTCAATAAACAGGGCCAGATTTCAATTGGCAAAAAATTTTCCGGCAAAACCGTCAAGGTTGATGAATACCCTGATGGGACCATCGTTTTGCGCCCCGTTGAAATCATCTCGGAATTTGAGATGCGGCTTTTGAAGGACGCGGCTTTTCAAAACCGGCTGATGGCCTTCGATCGCTGGGAAAAAGAAATCAAGCCGGCCGCAACCGACCTTGAAGTACTGGAAAAAAACCTTGAAGCTTGATCTAAATTTTCCGGACTTTCAAAAGGATCTGTTCAAACTGCAAAAAAATCAGCTCCACGCTTTGATCAACTCTTTAAAAAAACTCTCTAAATTAGACATCGATCAACTCCGGCACTCCTCCGGGTTTAATCTGGAAAAGATCAGAAGCCTGAAAACCAGCAGGCAAAGTA
>JBAPWQ010000398.1:0-13184 GCA_049283795.1 Desulfobacterales bacterium
AAAAAGGCCCCGTCGATCCCCCGGTCTTCGATCTGGGCCAGGGTGGCCTTGACCGTGTAGAGGTTGTGAATCGTGAACAGGCACGGAATCCGCATTTTACGCGCCATGGCGGGAATCAGGCCGGTCATCCAGTCGTTGCAGTGAATCAGGTCCGGTTCGACGCGCGGAACGATGGTGTTCATGACCTCACGCTGAAACGCCAGGGCCAGTTTGAGGTTTTCTTCACCATGCGAGGAATAAACGCGGTTCTGATAAAAAAAAGCGCGGTCTTCCGCCAGGTGAACGCATTCATCGGGCATTCGGCGCCGGATGCGGTGCAGTTCCTTTTTGTAAAAAGGGGTCACATTGTCGCTGAAGATATTACGGTAGTTGGGAAGGGCGACATGGACATCCGCGCCGTGGTCGAGCAAGGCCGTGATCAAGGCGGCCGAGACATCCGCCAGACCGCCGGCCTTGGCCGTCAGGTAGTTGGCCAGGCTTCCCATCCGGTCCGGCAGGTAGGTGACCTCGGGGGTGACGATGAGCACCCGGGGATTGCGCCGCTGGCCTTTTTTCATCACGGAGGTTCCTTTCGGAAGTGCGGGACCACTGTCAACGGGTTAAGTGCAAACAATTTTTCGCCCCTGGTCAACGGAATCAACCGGCTCAACCGGCTAACGGGCTGAACCGTGGCGGTCATGCGGCCCAGGTCAATAATTTCGGATTGAATTTAATTCGCTGGTCGCCGCGGGGAGTGACCCGGGCGGTGAAGCCGAAACGACCCGCGGTGTCACAGGTTATCGCGCAACTGTAAAGATAGGACCCGTTGCCCCGGTCCTCTTCGACGCTCATCGGCTGGGTATTGCTGGCCGAAAGCGCATCGATCGATTTCATGCTGCCGTAATACAGCTCGATGTCGACTTCCTCAGGACTGAGTTCGCCCAAATGGACCGTGGTGGTGACACGGAAACTTTCACCGACCCGGAAAGGCCCATTCGCATCCCTGACCGGCGCGGCGATGCGAATGGTCTTCCACAGGCCGACGAGACGCTCACGCTGCCGATTGAGCATCTTGGTCTTCTCGGCCGAATTCTGCAGCAAGGTGCCGTAATTCTGAGCCGCCTCGATATAAAACTTTTTTTCATAATTTTTGACCATGCACTGGGCGCAGAATTCCTGCATGGCCATTTTGATCGACTCTTTCATCATATGAATCCAGCGCGTCGGTGCATCGCCGTTTCTGCGCTCGTAGAAGCAGGGGATCACCTCGTTTTCCAGAATGTTGTAAAGCGCCTGGCTTTCGACGGCGTCCTGGTACGCGTGATCGTCGTATTCTTCGCCGTTTCCGATCCGCCACCCGCGGTCTTCCTGGTATCCCTCGCACCACCAGCCGTCCATGATGCTCAGGTTGAGGATGCCGTTGGCGGCGGCTTTCATGCCCGAGGTGCCGCAGGCCTCCATCGGCCGGCGCGGCGTGTTCAGCCAGACATCGACGCCCTGGACGAGGTGGCGGGTCACATTGATGTCGTAATCTTCGATGAACGCCACCCGGTGGCGCATTGCCGGCCGACGGGCGAAATCAATCAGGCGTTTGATCAACTCCTTGCCCTCGTTGTCTTTCGGGTGGGCTTTGCCGGCAAAGATGATCTGAACCGGACGCGCCGAATTCGTGAGCAACGCCTCCAGGCGCTCCGGGTCGTGGAGCAGTAGGGTGGCACGTTTGTAAGTGGCGAAGCGGCGGGCAAAACCGATGGTCAGCACTTCCTGGTCGAGAATCGACTCGGCCGCCTCCATGACCGAGCGCGGCGCATTGCGCCGCCCGTATTGCTTGAGCATCAGGCTGCGGCACGTGCGGATCAAACGCGAGCGGGCCATTTCGTGCGAACGCCAGAGTTCTTCATCGTAAATCTCATCCACGCGTTCGGCCATTTCCGGGTTCCAGGTTTGCAGTTGCCAGTCCGGTCCGAGATAGCGTTCGAAAAGCATCGAAATCTCGATCGAAATCCAGGAAGCGATGTGGACGCCGTTGGTGATATGGGTGATCGGCACCTCATCGGTCGGTCGTCCGGGCCACACGTGGGCCCACATGCGCCGGGCCACCGCGCCGTGCAATTCGCTGACGCCGTTGCAATACTGCGACAGGTTCATGGCCAGAACGAACATGGACAGCGGGCTGTCGGCGCCGGCGCCGGGGGCCTGTCCCAGGGCGAGAATCTCCTTGACGCCGATGCCGAGTTTTTGCTCGAAAGGCAGCAGGTAGGGCCGGACATGGTCGACCGCAAACTCGTCATGACCGGCGGCCACCGGCGTGTGGGTGGTAAAGACCATGGTCCGCGGAACGACCTCCATGGCCGTTTTCAGGTCGATGCCGTTTTTTTCCATCACGGCCACCAGCCGTTCCAGGCCGGCGAAAGCGCAATGCCCTTCATTCATATGGCAGGCGCTCGGCGTGATGCCCAGCAGCGTCAAGGTCCGCATGCCGCCGATACCCAGCAGAATTTCCTGGGCCAGGCGCAATTTTTCATCCCCGACGTAGAGTCGGGAGGTGATTTCGCGCGTCTCGGGGGTGTTTTCGGGGATATTGGTGTCCAGGAGATACAACGGGACCCGGCCGACCGTCAAAACCCAGACGATGGCCTTAAACGGTCCGTTCGGTCCCTGCACGGTGATCGTCACTTCATTGCCGGCCGGGTCCTTGGCGCGCCGCACCGGCAAATGGTACAGGTCGGATTCCGGATATTCCTCCTGCTGCCATCCCGAAGGATCCAGGTACTGATGAAAGTAGCCCCGGCGATAAAGGATTCCGACGGCGACCATCGGCAAGTTCAGGTCCGAGGCCGCTTTGAGGTGGTCGCCGGAGAGAATCCCCAGGCCGCCGGCGAAAAACGGCAGGCTCTCGTGGATGCCGAACTCCATCGAGAAATAGGCCAGGATATCGTCCTGGCCGTAGGCCGAAGTGGACAATGCGGTCGGTTTCAGAACCTGGGCTTCGAACTTTCTTTTCACCCGCTCCACGTGCGCCAGGAAACTGTCGTCGTGCGCCAGGCCTTCGAGCCGCTCCTGCCGGATCATGGTCGAAAACACGATGGGGTTGCGGCCGGATTCTTCCCACAGGCGCGGATCGATCCGGCGGAAAAGTTCGATGGCATCGAGGTTCCAGGTCCACCACAGGTTGGCCGAAAGGGTTTCGAGAAACAACAAGGGCTTGGGCGTATAGGGAAATACCTGAAAAGTTTCAAAATGACTCATATAACTAATCCTTTTTCTCTTCGTTGGGAGGGTCGGGGTATACCGGATCGAGATCTTCGCAAACCTAGTATTTTTATATGATACCGGCCTAAAGTAAAGAACCAATTTGAGGCGGGTTCACCAGGCAAATCCTTCCCGATCGTTCGTGGCAGCAGAAGATCGCCATGACCGATCAGAATACCTGGAATTAAACGGTTAGAGGGTGGAGTTCTCGCGGGCGGCCAAGGTCGACCAGACCCGCAGCAGTTCGCTTACCCCCCAGGCCTGGGCATCGCAGCCGCGCGGCGCGTGCGGGAAATCGCCATCGAGGATTTCCGGCACGTGACCGATGCAGCCCTGGTTGATCAGCTCGATGCCGCTGCCGAGCCAGGCCAGGGCGCTGCGGCGGCCATCGGCACCGTAGGCGTCGGCCCAGGCTTCACAAAAGGAGGGAAAAAGCCAGGTCCAGGCCGTGCCGTTGTGGTAGGCCGGTTTGCGCCGGCTGTCCTCGTCACCAACGTAGTGTCCCTGGTAGGGGCGATGCGGGTCGTTGATGATCCGGCCGTTGTGACAGACCGCCAGCGGGCGTCCGACCTCCCGGTCTGCCAGGCTGCGGATGCCGCCGGGCACCAGCAGTGTTTCGCAGGCCGCCAGCACCGATCGGGCAATGTCCGGATCATCGAGGGCGCCCAGCGTCAGCACCAGCAGCTGGTTGGGCCGCAGGGCATCGTCCGGTTCGGCAGCCTGCGCCGCCGTGTCCGAAGATGCGTGCAGGCAGTCCGAAAAATAGCCTCTGTGCTTATTGAAATAACATGTGACGAGAGAGGAGGCGACCTGTCGCTTGAGGTGGCGCCATCGCCGGCGGCCGGCGGCATCGATGCGCGCCAGGAAATCCAGCGCCCGGTGCCACAGGGCCTGAATCTCGACCGGGTACCCCTCGCGCGGGGTGGCGGCGGGATGATTGGTGTCCATCCAGGTGAAGTGCGCCGGACTGAAAATCAGGCCCGAGTCCGGGTCCATCCGAATACCGTTGGGGGTGCCGTGTATCAGCGATTCGGCCATGGAAATCAGGATGGCGCGGATGGACCGGTCGCCCCAGGTGCCGTCGAGAAAATCCTCGGTGCCCTCGGCCGCCACCAGGTCGGCGCAGGCGGTGAAAAACCACAACGGGGCATCGGAAGTGTCGCGGTTGCCGGCGTCCCGGCCGTGGATCATGTTCGGAATCGTTCCGTGCCGCTCAAACCGGCCGAACTGTTTCAGGACGGCGCGCGCGGTATCCCAGCGGTCGGCGGCGACAAGGCCGCGCACGACGATCAACGAATCCCGGCCCCAGTCGAGAAACCAGGGGTAGCCGGCGATGACCGATTTGAGGTCGCCGCGCCGAACGACATACTGGTCGAGGCTGTTTTTAAGCGTATCGACCAGGGTCAATCCGCCGGCAGCCCCAGGTGACTTCGGCAGTGCTCCTGCGGGAATGACTGCGGCGGAGGGGGTGGTATCGAGCGCATCCGCGTTTATCCCGGCGGTCAGGACCCTGGTTTGACCGCCTTCGAGGGTAAGCGAAAAATAGCCGGGGCTGTACAGGTCTGAATCGGGATCCAGGCCCCGTTCGGCCTCCAGTGGACGGTGGACCATGTAGTTCCATTCGGGCTCTGACGTGAAGCGTCCGCCGGGAACGGTTATGTTCAGGCAAACGCCGCTTGAGGGCGTGAACAGGAAGCCGTCCTCGAGGGGCTTGATCGCGCTCGGCCAGCGTTGCTCCGGGCCCAGATAGGCCTTGACGGTTTCGTGAAATCCGCGGCACTCGATGTCCGGCCGCAGGATCAACTGGACCGGGTGCCGGTCGTCCAGCCACCGCCGGGCCGGGCCGGCCCGCTGACGGTGCCATACGAGCCGCATGGCATTTTTATCCGGCAGCATTTCGGCCAGAACGCTCAATCCGATCGATTCACCTTGACCGGTCGGCACCTGGAATTGCCATTTTCCCGTGCGGTCACCATTGAAACGAAACGCGCTCAGGCAATCATTTCCGATGGCCTGCGAGTACCCCTGGTAGACCACCCAGGCCCGGCAGCGCGAAAAAACCATGCAGCGGTCTTCGGGAACTTCCGGGTTCAGATTGGCGGCCAGCAGCGCATCGTAGCGGCTTTTCAGTTGACCCCATGTCACTCCGGCGCGCAGCATGCCGCCGCGCCCGTTGGTGGCCAGGAAAAGGAAATCGTGGTGCAGCAATTGCTGGCGTCCGAACGTGTGCTTTATTTTCACATCCCGCGGGTGCGGCAGGGCGAGCAGCGGTGCGTCGATGTGTTGGCTGCCCCCGGCCGCAAAGACGCTTATTTTCAGGGTGGGGGTCCAGGGCTGGCTGCGCGCCGGCAAGGGGGCGAACAGCGCAAAAAACGATCCATCGTCCGCCGGCAGTCCATCTTCACATCCGAGATTGCCTTTCGCATCCCCGATACAGGCCCGGAACCGACCATCGAGACGCACCAGCAGAAAGTGCCCCGGCGGCAGCATCACCTGCCGGCGCTGATCCTGCGGCCACTGCCAGGTGATGACGCGCGGCTCCTCTCCGCCGGGATTGAGGCGTCGGCAGAAACCCTTGGGGTCGCGGCTCAGCTCTGCGGCGGCCCGCTCGAGGTCGAACCCGCCGATGTCACCGGTGTCATTGTAGAACGTGAACACCTCCAGGACCTTGGCGCGATAGCGCTGACGCAGGGCATGCCGTGGGGGGCACAGGCAATCGGCGGTCGCATGTTGAACCGGATCGACGTCATGGTCATCCGGTGCGAGACACAGCACCTGGCACGGGTCCAGGCGAAGAAAGACCCGGTCGCCTTCGACCGCCGCCGCCACCGGTCGTCCGGTCAGCAAATCGATAAAATCCGTTCCGGCCAGGCCCGTTGCCGCAATGCTCCAGGCTGCCGTCGTGGGCTGCCGGTCATCGAGATTGACCGCCACGATCAGTTTTTTACCGGAGGCCGGATGGTCGCGCAGGAGCACCACGTGATTGCCGTCCCCCTGCTGGACCAGCCTGAGGTCGCAGCCCGCGGTAAAAGCCGGATGGTTTCGCAGCAGAGTGTTGAGACGACGGATCTCGGCCACCTGGTTGATCTCGGCCCCCCAATTCAAGGAAGGGGCGTTGTGGACATCGATCTTCTCGGTTGCAAACCATTCCACGCCGTTGGCGAAGCCGAATCCGCCCTGGGGGGCGGCAAGGGCGCACAGGGCGGTGCGCATCCGTGCATAGTCCGGCGACCGGGCCGCCAGGCGCAAATTGTCGTGGGTCTCGGCAAAATGCACCATGACCCCGTCCTGCCGGGAAATCTCGAAGGCCGACGGCAGGTACGCTTCGATCTGGCCGCGGTCGTAGTTCTGGAAGAGTTCGGAATAGGCCCAGTTGAAATTGGCGCGGTTGAGAAGCTCGCGGGTCACAACGATTTTCCCGCCCAGGCCCTCCAGCAAAAAGACCGTTTCGGGATACTGCTGGCGAACCCGTGCGATGATATAATGCCAGGCGTCAACCGGGATCATGTAACCGGCATCGCAGCGGAAGCCGTCCACGCCGCGCCGGCACCACTTCAGCAGAACATCGGCCATGTACTGCCAGAGGCCCAGGTAGGAATAGTCGAGTTTGGTCAAATCCTCCCACCGAACCCCCCAGGCACCCGGCACCTCGATCTGCCCGGACGTGTCCCGAGACAGCCACTCGGGGTTGGATTCGTGCAGACCGGCCGCCCAGCCGGTATGGTTGATGGCGATGTCGATGATGATCTTGGCGCTGCGGGCGTGAACGGCGTCCACCAGTTCGACGAATTGTTCAAGGGGCGTGGCCGCCGGGTCGAATTCGGCCAGGGCCGGGTCGACATCGGTAAAGCTCAAGGCCGCGTACGGGCTTCCGAAGCGACCCATGCGGCCATAGGTCGTGGGCGTGGGATGGATGGGCAACAGCTGCAGGATCCGGCAGCCGAGGTCCCCGATGATAAAATCCAGTTCCCGGATGAGGTCCCGAAAGGTTCCGGAGGGGGGAATGACGGCGAACCCGGCCCGGTCCAGGGCGGTGATGGCCGCGGAGTCCACCGGCGGTTTGACGGCGCCTGATTTGTTGGGTCCGAACTGCCGCACGAAGGCATTGTAGATGATGTTGGCACAGCAGGTGTCCGCCGGCTCGACATTGACCGCGACGTTGGCGCCGGACGGCCAGGCCGGCTGCGAGGCCCCCTGTTCGAGAAAGAAACACTTGGCTTCGAAATGCCCGGTTTCACACAGCGGCAGGGTGACGCGAAAATGAAGGGAGTCGCTGGCGACCATGGGCCGATCGTACCAGCCGCGCCCCAGGGGGGCTTCTTCCAAATCAACGGCGCGAATGATTTCGCCGCGGACCAACCGGCCCGATCCGATGTTGGTCCTGACCCAGGCACTGCCCTGGCGCGGCCGATCCAGCGTCAGTAAAAAGGTCAGGGTATCACCGCGATAGGTCAATAACCGGTTTCCGGGAACCGGTTCCTGCCGCAGCCAATCGCATACGGTCATAGTCTAAAACTGCAGGTCTTTTTCGATGACCATGCCCTTTTTAATCAGCAGCTGGGACGCGCGGCTGTTTTTGATAAGGATCCGGCCGGCGATCCTGACGTCAGGTTCGAAACGCACATCCCCCTCGATTTTAAGCGCCTCACAGTCCACCAGCGACGGGACGCCGGAGGGAAAGCGGGCGTCGAACTGATCGATCTTGGCGTAATAGTCGGGGTCCAGGTCGATTGTGAGGGCAGCGGTGAGTCCTTTTTGGTGCCGCTCGGGGTTGACGACCAGGCTGCCGGCGGCATCGAAGACGAAGCAATCCGATCTGACCGCCATGAGATCGCTGCACATTTTGACCGGAAAAAATCGCGAACGGGGCACCGTGACGGCCGCGGCGCCATCGAACAGCGAAATGGCCGCGCCCATCGCCGTTTCGATCTGAAACACTTCCGGGCTCGTCTTGTCCCGCGGATCCAGATTCTTGGGGTTGAGGATCATCGGCAGACGAATCGCCTTTTCCCTTTCGATCAGGTCCTTTAAAAACTCGAGGTTGACCCAGATGTTGTTGGTGTTGAAGAACCGGTAGCGGTCGATGTCCATGCACGTGTCTTTGTCTTCCTCCGGACACTGGGCAATCTCCCGCAAAACGAGCCGGCCGTCCTTCAGACGGGCCAGATGGCCGCCCTTGACGTCGGCGGCCGTTTTTTCGGCCACTTCCATCATGAAAGGAAAACGGTTATCGGCAAAGTAGCCCAGCAGGGCGGCATCGAGATGGGCGCCCAGGTTGTCGGAGTTGGAAATGAAAGCATATGCAATCCCTTGGTCGAGCAGGCGCTGGAGCATTCCGGATGAATATAGGGCCGTGTACACGTCGCCGTGTCCGGGTGGATTCCATTCGAGGTCGGGGTTTTGCGGCCAGGCGGCCGGACTTAGATCCTTTTGCAATATTTTCGGATATTTGTTCTGGAGAAACGTCAACGGCAAGTGACCCGGATCGATTTTTTCGAGGGCGGCCAGGGTGTCGCGATGGGTGTTGAAGCTGTTCATCAGCGCCAGCTTGGCGCCCATGCGGCGCGCCTGGCGCACGATGATCTCGAGAAACGATCGGCCGTCTTTGACTTCCAATAGGCTCTTGGCGCCGGTCAGGCCCATGCTGGTGCCGAGGCCCCCGTTCAGGACGATCCGCACGGCTTTTTTGAATACCGCCGCGCCGGCCCGCGCGCAGTTTATCAGATTTTCGGCGGCCTCGATCTCCCCCGGCGCAACCGGGTCGATGTCATGTTCGGGGATCAGACCGGTTTCCCCGTTGACGAGCCTGCGGTAGTAATAGCCGAAGGTGTCGATGACCACCGGCGGCAGCCCTTCCTTCTTCAGCTTCGTCACAAAGGATGTCAGATATGCGGTATCCTGGTCAGGACTCATTCTCGCTTTTCCTAGGTGCGGGTCAACATGAATCTAACCGAAACGGGTTCACAAAACCGGATCGATCCAGCCCATGGGGTCGTCAGCGCGCCCGTACTGAATGCCGGTCAGCGCGTCATAGAATTTTTTGGCCAGCTGGCCGACTTGGCCGTCCGCCACGGCGTACACCCGATCGCCGTACTTGATCTCGCCCACCGGTGAGATAACCGCGGCGGTGCCGGCCCCGAAAATTTCGCTCAGCTTGCCGGACCCGTGGGCTTCGATCAACTCGTCGATGCCGATCAGCCGCTCGCTTATCTTCATCTGCCAGTGCTCGGCCATCTTTATGACGCTGTCGCGGGTGATGCCCGGCAGGATGCTGCCGTTGAGCATCGGGGTGATGATCTCGCCGTCGATGACAAAGAAGATATTCATGGAGCCGACCTCTTCGAGGTACCTCTGCTCCACCCCGTCCAGCCACAGCACCTGCGTATACCCTTCGGCGTGGGCTTTGTTTCCGGCCAGCAGGCTGGCGGCATAGTTGCCGGGCGTCTTGGCTTCCCCCACGCCGCCGCGCACCGCGCGCACGTAGTCCCTGGTGACCCAGATCTTGATGGGGTTGAAGCCTTCCGGATAGTAGGCCCCGACCGGCGAAAGAATAACGAACAACCGGTAGGTTTTCGATGCCCGGACCCCTAAAAACGGATCCGTGGCGATGATGGTCGGCCGGATGTAGAGCGAGGTTTCGGGCGCGTGGGGTACCCAGTCCTTTTCGATGGCGATCAACTGTTTGAGGGCTTCCAGAAACCCCTGCTCCTCGACTTCCGGAATGCACAGCCGGCGTGCGGAACGGTTCAGGCGCTTGACATTTTCACGCGGCCGAAAAAGTTGAATGCCACCGTTTTGCGTCCGGTAGGCTTTCAACCCTTCGAAAACCCCCTGCCCGTAATGCAGCACCATCGTGGCCGGGTCCATGACGATCGGGGCATACGGCTCGATGCGCGGATTGTGCCAGCCGTGATCGGGATCATAATCCATGTTGAGCATGTGATCGGTGAAATGCGAACCGAAGCCCAGGTGCTGCTCGTCCGGTTTGGTTTTGAGTTTATCGGCTTTCTTGATGGTTAACGGCATGATTTTCTCCTTGGCACTGATTTTTGATTAATTTCACATATCCAGCAATATCGTAGATTTAACCTTTTGATCAAGACCTAATTTGAGGTCGAGTCGAAAAGCGGGACGCCAAAAGAGGCGGCCGGCTGCGGGTTGACATGCCCGGTAGGCTCGGTTAGGGTTGAGTCCCGTTGGCGTCCCGGGGCATTTCGGTCCGGGCCGCAATCGATTTTGAACAACAGCGAAAGGCTTGGAATGTCAGACAGTGAAAACAAAGCCGGTATCGAGCCGATGCAGCTCGGCCTTGACAACCGGTTCAAATTCAAGTGCCACAAGGACATCGACTGCTTCACCAAATGCTGCCGCGGGATCAATATCGTCTTGACGCCCTATGACATCATCCGGCTCAAAAGCCGGTTGCAATTGACCTCGGAAGATTTTTTAGCCCTTTACACCGATGTGCGGCTGTTGGAGAAAACCGATCTGCCGGTGGTGACCCTCAAGCTGCTGGATGACGACCAGCAGTCCTGCCCCTTTGTGCGGGAGGACGGCTGTATCGTGTACGCGGACAGGCCCACTACCTGCCGCTATTATCCCCTGGGCGTCGCATCGCTGAGTTACCGGGAAGGGGCGGATGAATCCGGATTTTATTTTTTCGTCAACGAACCGCACTGCCATGGTTTCCAGGAAGATCAGGTATGGAGTGTGAGAGACTGGCGCGAGGATCAGGGAGTTGATGTGCGGGACGAGGTCAACGCCGAATGGACCGACCTGATGGTTCGCAAACGCTCGTTTCCACCGAACCTGAAGCTGACCGAACAAACCAAGAAGTTGTTTTTTCTGGTCAGCTACAACATCGACAAGTTCAAATCTTTTGTTTTCGAAAGTTCATTTTTATCCCGGTATGCCGTCGACGACGACACCCTGGCGGCTATGAAAGTGGATGACATTGCCCTGCTCAAATTCGGATTGAAGTGGTTGCGATGGCTTATTTTCAAAGAAGGCGATGTCAAAATCCGCCCTGAAACGGCCAAGGAAGGCCACGCCCGGTGACACTCGACGGTCGATCGCCCACCCGCTGTTCCCGATCAACATATGACCATGACCGGGTTTTCGAGACGTCCGGCCTCAATACTCCTGGTAGACCAGGGTTTCCCGGATCGCGGGGTTTTCGAGCCGGGCGGCAATGTCGACGTTGAAGAATCTGGCCACCGGTTCGAGGATTTCAGGGGTTGCGGCCTGAAGGGTGCGCGCCGCCAAGAGGACGACCTCGATACCCTTGCGGGTCATTTTTCCCAACGGCCGGCGGCAGCCGCCGGAAGGCATTCCCAAAATGGTCATCAGGGTTTTGACCGCCAGGGGGTTGCGGGCCCGGCAGACCACATCGCCGTAAGGCGTTTTTTCGGTGGTCTTGACGGTTACCAGCCCGAACAGCGGTTCGAGGGCCGACATCAGCTGCCGCGCCTCGTCCGTCCGGCCTTCGCGCAGCAGGCCGACCATGCGCACGACCGCCCCCGGCGCGATGTTGGAGGCGACGGAAATCACGCCGGCCGCCATGATATCGGGGTCGGTCATCATGGCAAAGGTCATGCCGTCGTCGCCGGATAGAATCGTATACTCCGGCCCGCAGAACTCCCGCGTGCGCTTCATGTTGTCCAGATCGCCGGTGGCTTCCTTGACGCAGCGAACGTTCGGATAAGACCGGCTCAAGAGAGCCAGGTCCTGCGGCAGCAGCTGGGCGCCCGTTCGTCCCGGAATGACGTACGGGATGACCTGGACTTCCGGAAAGGCCTCGGCTACCGGCACGACGTATTCGCGGCGGATTTCCAGCGAACTTGGTCCGTTGTAATAGGGGTCGACCAGCAGAACCGCATCCGCGCCGGCCTTGACGGCATGTTCGGTGCCCGCCAGCGACTCGCTGGTGTTGTTGCTGCCCGTGCCGGCGATGCAGCGGCACTTGCCGCGGGTGCCGGCCGCCACCGTCTCTATGACCCGGTTGTGTTCGTTCCAGGACAGCACGGGACTCTCACCGGTGGTTCCGGCGGCCAGAACGCCGCTGATGCCGTTTTGAATCTGAAACGCGACCAGTGCCTCCAGGCCGTCGTAATCGACGCCGTTGCCGTCAAACGGTGTGATAATGGCGGTGTGGCATCCCTCCAGCATGGCGACCCCCTTTCGTGCGGTATGGCAAGGCGACCCGCCGCGACGTCGCGGCGTCATTTCAGCTGTGACGGTAGAGAAAAGGCCCCGGTATGTCAAGAAAAAATCTGCCGTCAGGAACGGCGTCGGACGGCCGTGGGCCCGCGGGGTGGCTGCGGCCCGCCTTGACATCACATGGCCGGCATATTAGGGAATTCAGAAATCAGGCGCCGTGTTCCGGTCTTCGGGCCGGAAATCGGCCGCTATACACAAAATGAATACCTCCCGGCGGCAGCAGGGGCGTCGCGGGTGTTTACGATAATACTTTAAATTCAAAGGAGATCTTGATCATATGGCGCAGGCAAATGACGTACATGAATATACGGCCAAGCAGCGGGCGGCGATCGCCGCCAATCCCGACTGCGGCGTGTCGCACTACAACCTGGGGGTCGCTTTGGCCGGCCAGAAGAAATTCGACGAAGCCGAAAAAGAGTTTCGCAAGGCGATCGAATGCAGCCACGGCCTGGCCGAGGCGTATGTGCAGATCGGCGGCATTCAGCTGCAGCGCGGCGATCTGGACGGATGCCTGGAATACAACAAGATGGCGGTCAAGGCCCGGCCCGGTTTTTCGGAGGGCTATGGCAACATCGGGTTTGTCGAACTGCAGCGCGGAAACGTCGATGAGGCTATCGAGGCGCTCGAAAAAGCCACCTTTTTTAACTTCCGCTTCGTTCAGGCCCTCACCACCCTGGCCAACGCCTACCTGATGAAAGGCCGCGTCGACGACAGTATCGAGACCAACCTCAAGG
>JBAPWQ010000399.1:0-2667 GCA_049283795.1 Desulfobacterales bacterium
ATTCGACGGCACGCGCACTCGATTCCCCTCAGGCTTCCCGCGTCAGGCCTTCAAGCCGTCCGCGGTCTTCGACGACCAGGCGACGGTAGCCGCTGCTGACGATGCCGTCATCCACCAGGCTGCCGATCACCCGCCGGATACTCGAGCGGGTCATGCCCAGGAGCCGGGCGAGATCCTCCTGGTTGACTTCCACCGCCCCCTCTCCGTCGGCAAGCCGGAGCAGCAGGCGCGCGACGCGGGCCCGGGGGGTCAGGGACAGCACCTCGGCCAGCAGGGTCGCGGTGAGGACCGTGTTGGCCACACTCTGCTCATGGAAGGCGCGCCAGTGCCGGGGATCGGCTTCGAGCATGCGGAGCAGCCCGGCCCTGGGGAGGAACAGTATTCGCGCCGTAGTTGCGGCCAATAGGGTGATGAAGCGGGCCTGTTCCGCGAGAATCGCGCCCTCGCCGACCCAGAAGCCGGGCTCGGCCCGGTGCACGACGACCTCTTCGTCGCCGACCAGGGGGAAGGAAATCTCCAGCACCCCCTGCGCCAGGCCATACATGCCGTCAGGCTCGTCACCCGCGACGAAAATGACTTCACCCGGTTCGAACTCGCGCCACCGCCCCAGCCCGGCGATCGCCGCCTGGAATGCGGCCGGCTGGCGCGACAGCCACCCGACCTCGGCGAGCTTGCCCAGCCGAGCCTTGTCTGCATCCTGCAAATGGTCCAAATGAGCCAGATCGCGCCCCCGCCACTTGGCATTCTTCCGCAGTCGGCCGGAGACACGGCCGCTGCAACCAAAAGATAGTGACACGGCCGTTATGCGCCGTGAAGGGAGAGTGTGGAATGAACAAGCGACTCGGGGCCGCCGGCGCCCTGCTGGGGGCCGTGGCGCTGGGATTGTGCGCCAGCGCGGCCACCGCGGCTGAAAAGCCGAACATACTGGTGATCTGGGGTGACGACATCGGCACCTGGAACATCAGCCACAACAACCGCGGCATGATGGGCTACGAGACGCCCAACATCGATCGCATCGCCCGGGAAGGCCTGAGCTTCACCGACTACTACGCGCAGCAGAGCTGCACCGCCGGCCGCGCCGCGTTCATCACCGGCCAGAACCCGATCCGCACCGGCTTGACCAAGGTGGGCATGCCCGGCGCCACCAACGGCATGCCGGACGAAGACCCGACCATTGCCGAGCTGCTCAAGCCCCTGGGCTATGCTACCGGCCAGTTCGGCAAGAACCACTTCGGCGACCGCGACGAGCACCTGCCGACGGTGCACGGTTTCGATGAGTTCTTCGGCAACCTCTACCACCTCAATGCCGAGGAAGAGCCGGAGGACCCGGACTACCCGAAGAACCCGGAGTTCAGGAAGAAATTCGGGCCGCGCGGCGTGCTGCACTGCCTGGCCGACGGCAAGGGAGGACAGACAATCGAGGACACCGGTCCGCTGACCAAGAAGCGGATGGAAACGATCGACGACGAGGTGACGGAGCGCGCGCTTCGATTCATGGATGAGGCGCACGAGTCCGGCAAGCCGTTCTTCCTCTGGTACAACACGACGGCGATGCATTTCCGCACCCACATTGCCGACAAGCACAGGGGCAAGAGCGGCGGCCAGGGCGACTACAACGACGTGATGGTCGCCCACGACGAGAACATCGGCAAGATGCTGGAAAAACTGGACGAATTGGGACTCGCCGAAGATACCATCGTCATGTATTCCACCGACAACGGCGTCCACTACAACACCTGGCCCGACGCCGGCATCACGCCGTTCCGCTCCGAGAAGAACACCAACTGGGAGGGCGGCTGGCGGGTGCCGTGCTTCGTGCGCTGGCCGGGTCAGTTCAAGGCGGGCACGGTGCTCAACGGTGTAGTCACCCACCAGGACTGGCTGGCGACGTTCCTGGCCGCCGCCGGCGAGCCGGACATCAAGGAGAAGCTGCTGAAGGGTCACAAGGCCGGCGCGAAGACCTTCAAGGTCCATATCGACGGCCACAACATGCTGCCGTACCTGAAGGGCGAGGTGGACGAGAGCCCGCGGAACTTCTTCTTCTACATCAGCGACGACGGCGACATCCTGGCGATCCGCATGCAGGACTGGAAGGTCGTGCTGATGGAGCAGCGCGCCCGGCAGCTAGCGTGCTGGATGGAGCCGTTCGTGAAACTGCGGATCCCCAAGTTGTTCAATCTGCGGCGTGACCCGTTCGAGCGCGCCGACGAGAACTCGAACACCTACTACGACTGGATGATCTCCCGTGCGTACGTCATCTACGCCATGCAGGCCGTGGTCAGCGCCCAGATCGAGAACTTCGTGAAGTTCCCGCCGCGGCAGAAGCCGGCCTCGTTCAACCTCGACGCGGTGTTGAGGACGCTGGAGGACGCCGGCGGCGGAGCAAACCACTGACGCGTTGGTTGCATTCAATCGAGTTGAGTCCGAACACCGTGCCCGACGTTTTCGTCGGGCACGGTTCTTGCGCGGACCATACCTATCTCCACGACTCAGGTTGGCCGATGGCGAAGGGCTTTCAGCACGATTTGGTCGCGCACCCTAAAGGGCGCGCCTACAGTTATGTTGTTTATTGAGTATTGCTTAGGACTCTGTAGGCAGGTCCTTCAGGGCCTGCGACCAAACCATCGCCGGAGTGAAAACTGACTCACCTGAGCGAAAGAGATAGGT
>JBAPWQ010000400.1:0-1776 GCA_049283795.1 Desulfobacterales bacterium
GGCTAACCGGCTAACGGGCCAACCGGCTAACCGGCTAAACCTAACAAAGGAGCCCCTATGCTCTTCCCCGACTATCGGCCGCGGCGGCTGCGGCAAAGCGCTGCGTTCCGGCGCATGATCCGCGAGACCCGGCTGGCGACCGACGATCTGATCCTGCCGCTTTTCGCGGTGAGCGGCAAGGACGTTAAAAACCCGATCCCGTCGATGCCGGACCAGTACCACCTGTCCACCGACCGGCTGGTGCAGACCGCCCGCCAGGCCGCCGAACTCGGCATCCCGGCCATACTGCTGTTCGGGGTGCCCGAAAAGAAGGACGAGCTGGCCACCGGCGCCTACGCCCGCGACGGCATCGTTCAGCGCGCCGTCAAGGCCGTCAAGGATGCCCTGCCGGACCTGGCGGTCATCACCGATGTGTGCCTGTGCCAGTACACCAGCCACGGCCACTGCGGGGTCGTCGAGGGCCAGAAAGTCGCCAACGACGCCACGCTCGACCTGCTGGCGCGCACCGCCCTGTCGCACGCCGCGGCCGGGGCCGACATGGTGGCCCCCTCGGACATGATGGACGGCCGCGTGACGGAAATCCGCGAGGCTCTGGACGAGAACAGCTACAGCCATGTTCCGATCATGTCCTATGCCGCCAAGTACTGCTCTGCCTACTACGGACCCTTTCGGGAAGCCGCCGACTCGGCGCCCAAGTTCGGCGACCGGCGGACGTACCAGATGGACCCGGCCAACGCGGTCGAGGCCATCCGCGAGGTCACGATGGACGTGGAGGAAGGCGCCGACATCATCATGGTCAAGCCGGCCCTGGCCTACCTGGACATCATCTGCCGCGTGCGCCAGGAGATCGACCTGCCGGTCGCCGCCTACAATGTCAGCGGCGAGTACGCCATGATCAAGGCCGCCGCGCAAATGGGCTGGTTGGACGGCCGCAAAGTGATGATGGAAACCCTGACTGCCATCAAACGCGCCGGAGCGGACATGATCCTGACCTACTTCGCCCTGGAAGCGGCCGAGGAGCTGAGGTCGGTTTAGCCGGTTGAGCCCGTTTTGCCGGTTAGGCCGGTTGATGGATGAAATCGGTTTTACCGGCTAACGGGCTAAACGGGCCAACCGGCTAACGGGCTAAACCGACCCAACTGACTTAACGGACCCAACGGACCCCCATGAATCCGCACCATCCCGAAAATCAACCTGGCACCCAGCCGCAGCAAACCGCTGCCCCGACCCTGCGGCTGGTGGCCTGGGAAACCACGCGCAACTGCAACCTGAACTGCGTGCACTGCCGCGCGGCCGCCACGCGCGGCCCGTACAGCGGCGAGCTGGAAACGCCGGCCGCCCTGCAGCTGCTGGATCAGATCGCCGCGGTCGGCCGGCCGATCGTTATTCTGACCGGCGGAGAGCCCCTGCTGCGCCCCGACATCTTCACGATCGCCCGTCACGGCACCGACCGCGGGCTGCGCATGGTCATGGCGCCCAATGGCACCCTGATCACGGCCGAAACCGCCCGCCGGATGGTCGCATCCGGAATCAAGCGCATCAGCATCAGCCTGGATGGCGCCAGCCGCGAAAAACACGACCGCTTCCGGGGCGTCGAGGGCGCCTTCGAGAGCGCGCTGCACGGCATCGAGATGGCCAAGGCGGCCGGACTCGAGTTCCAGATCAACACCACCATCACGCGCGCGAACCTGGCCGAGATTCCCCGCATCCAGCAACTGGCGGTGGAACTCGGCGCCGTAGCCCACCACATTTTCCTTCTGGTTCCCACCGGGCGGG
>JBAPWQ010000401.1:0-6265 GCA_049283795.1 Desulfobacterales bacterium
TCACACGCCCCCCGGTGTGACCTCCGATTGACAAGACCCGACGAATCCATTAAAAAAAGCCCCGGTTTAAATCGTACCTTTCGGCTCTACGGGCAAGGTCAAAGGAGAATGGCGCGGATGAGGGATCGAATAAAGAAGAGGCCGCGGCTGAGCATGGTGTGCCGGACCGCGTTGGTTCTGCTGCTGATCGTCGCCGGCGGCTGCTCAGGCTGGTCGGGCGGAGGACCGGGCCTGCCAACGCCGGTGAAGGAGCCGGCCGGTGCCCACGACAACCGCTTGAAAAAAAAGGTCGGTGTCGTTCCCTTCCGAATCGACAGCATTTTCGGCGAGGCCGTGCTCAAAGATTTCTTTCAGGACAACCTGCTGCTGGCCCTTGAAAAAGATTGCCCCGACCGCCTTTTCCTCAAACCCGCCGACGAGGATTTTCCCCAAGCCCTTGCCGATCTGCCCCTGTTGGCCTCCGGAGCGATCGATAACTTCGCCGTGGCCATGACCGGTCGGCGCTTCGGGTTGAATGCCGTCCTGGTCGGCAAGATCGTCAGCATCAACGCCGATGAAAAAGCCCGGGGGTTCTGGTTTTTCAGGAGCAGTCACTATTACGTGCAGGTTGAAATCCTGCTCGCCGTTTTCGACACGGAGACGGCCACCAAGATCTACGACAAGACGGTGGCGCGCAGGATGGAAATCGAAGAACCCGATGCCGAGTTGATTCGCGCCAACAACCGGATCGAAAGCCATTTTGTCGAGCCGACCCTCGAAGAGGTCATCGACGATGTGAAAGAGGACATCTGCAAGGCCCTGGAGCGGCAGGCTTGGAAGAGTTTCATCCTGGCGGTCGATGGTGCCGACATCCGGGTCGGCGCCGGCACCCGCTCCGGGGTCCAGGCCGGGGATATCTTCACCGTCTACGATACCCCGCCGGTCATCGAGGGCTACGGCGGGCACCGCTATCTGCCGACCGGCGCCGGGATCGGTGAGATCGAAGTTACAACGGTGTCGGCCGACACGAGTCGGGCGGTGCCGCTTTCGGGCAGCGGTTTTAAAGAGGGCCAGGTCCTGCGGCTGCGGAAGTAAAGCAGTCGGTGCCGGCTCTGTCCTCTGCGCACCGGCCTTCGGCGGCGGACGGCGCTCGGCTTTCGAACCGCGAGCGGAAGGCGTCGATGATCGCCAGGGCTTCTTCTTCGGTGGCGACCGACTTGATCGCTTCCCGGAAAGCGCCGGCGTGCGGCAGCCCCTTGACGAACCAGCCGAGGCGGCTGCGCAGCATGCGGCAGGCCCGCTCCTCGCCCCGATAGTCCACCATCGCCCGCAGGTAGCGGGTCATCGTCCCGATTCTCAGCTCGAGGTCGACGGCCGGTTCCGTGCCGCCGGTCTTCAGCGCCAGGTACCGGCTGAAAATCCAGGGATCACCGATGGCGGCTCTGCCGATCATGATGCCGTCGCACCCGGTTTCGGCTTCCATCCGCAGCGCGTCGCGCGCGCCGAGAATGTCCCCGTTGCCAATGACCGGGATCGACACCGCGCCTTTGACCGCCGCGATCAGCGACCAGTCGGACCGCCCGCGAAACCCCTGGGTCGCCGTGCGCGGGTGCACGGCGACGGCATCGACCCCGCACGCTTCCGCCATCCGGCAAAATTCGAGCGCCTGGCGGCCGCTGTCGTCCCAGCCGGACCGGATCTTGATCGTCAGGGGGATGTCGAGAACCCCGCGGACCGCGCGCAGAATGTCTGCAGCCGTCCGCGGTTCGCGCATCAGGGCGACCCCCGAGCCGGTTTTGACGATTTTCTTCACCGCGCAGCCGCAATTGATGTCCAGCAGATCGGCGCCCGAACTGGCGACGATGCGGGCGGCTTCGGCCATGATTTGCGGCTCGGCGCCGAAGATCTGGACGTTCAGGGGCTTTTCTTCCGCCGCGCTGGCGAGCATTTCCACTGTCTTGGCTGATTGGCGCACCAGGGCGTTGGCGCTGATCATTTCGGAATACACGAGCGCACACCCAAATTGTTTGGCGAGCAGCCTGAAGGGCAGGTCGGTGATACCGGCCAGAGGTGCCAGGACCGCCGAATTGGGCAGATCGAGCGTGCCGATGCGCATGGGTCAGACCGCCCTTGCCGCGGCATCGGTAAGCGGCCGCGGGTGCCGGTAACCGTGAGTGCGCGGCGGTGGCGGCCCGTCACTGCCAAGCGGATTGGCGTAGCAGAACAGGCAGCCATGGCCGCAGGGCTGATCCCGGTACGAGCCGATATCGACCGCAACCTGACAGCCGCAGCCCTGCCGGCGGCGCTGACCCGGATCTCTCTTGAGGGAGATGCCGGCCCCGTAAATCCTGGTTAGAAGCGTATTTGAAATGCAGGCGCTTGGCCGGATCTTTGTACTGGCGGGCAGCTGCCGCAGGACCTCCTTTTCACAGCAGGTGTGCAGCTTGATCGCCAGCGGCCGCAGGCGGGCTTCCATGTCCCGCAGGATGGCCGCTTTATCGACCGGCGCGGGATCGAGGAAAGAAAAACCGGGCCGGCCGGCCAGGCGACGCCGAATCTTGGGGTAATGATCCATGAAGCTCGTGATGCACTGCGTGACCCCGGCGCGGTGGGCGCCATGGGCGATACCCTCGAAATCCGCCATGTTGTTGGCGACCTCTCCGCGGCCGTTCCGATAGAAGCACAGCGGATCGAAACGCCAGTTGATCGTCTGGGGCCCGAACCGACGGGCCAGTTCCGTGAGTTGACCCAAACGGGCTTGAAGCGGAGGAACCCGCGGTTCCAGCAGCGGCAGGGCCGAGTTGATCGTGAAGTTGAAAAAGAGGCCGTAGCCCCGGCGCCGCAGGTCTTCGCCGGTTTTTGTATCGAGGAAGCGACCGAAATCCTTGGACCAGAAAACGATGGTGTGGACCGCCTGCACGTCGGCCGGGACGATCGCCACCCGCTGGTTGAACGGATTGGCGACGCTGAAGAATCCGCGATCCAGGCGCTCCATGAACCACGGTAGGTAAAAGGCCGGGATGTCGGTTCGGCGGGAGGCGGACAGGACGATTTTGAATTTCGTTGCCATGAGTGAATCTGCACTAGCGGCCGGACTCTGTTTCACCGCCCGCTGCGCTCGAGGCGCGAAGATCGCCGAGGAAAATCCTCACAAAACCTTTGCGCTCTTCGCGCCTCCGCGGTGAATGTCACGGCAGCTACCTTTTTTTCAGGTCTTTCAGCGATATCACTTTGCCCTCGGGAGGTCGCTTCCGGACCGGTTTTTCATCGGCCGGATCAGTCGGCGGCGTTGCCGGCCGCGGCGCTTCGATTTGCTCCAGGCGTATCCGCTTGCCGTCCATGGTGAACTCCTCGCCGTTGATGTAGATATCTCTTAAAATCCACGTCACCACCTGCAGCGGAACCTGCAGCAGCAAAAGCCGCACATGGTACCAGTTCGGCTTGGCATCCGCAAGAATCTCTTCGATGCGGGCGTAAGCAAGGGGCTGATCCTCAAGATGAATCAGGACGATATCGTTTTCCACGGCCATGGGAAGGATCCTTTTGTTGGTTGGGCCCGTTGAGCCCGTTGAGCCGGTTGAGTCAGTTGCGTCGGTTGGGTCAGTTGGGTTCCGCTGCGGAATCTAACATCAAAAAACACGTAGGGGCGAAAAATTTTTCGCCCACGGCAGAAAATAATTGTCCGGGCCGGTCAGGCCGCCGTCTCATCGGGGGTGCCGGGTTTCAGCAGTACCGCGCGCGAGGTCTTGCCGTCGATCTTGATGGTGATCGGCTGCGCGAGGGTCACGTGAGTCACGTGCGGTGACGACGCTGCCACGGGCAGTGATGCGAGCCAGCGCCAGTCGAGGAAATCTTGGCCGTAGTCGACCAGGTTGAGGTAGCTGATCCCGAGCGAGGTGATGTTGTGGAAAAAGTGCGACCCCTGGGACGGATCGGCCTTCAGCTCCTCGGCCCTGGTCTCGATGATGGCGCCCACGCCCGATATGTCGTTCCATGCGACCGGGATTCCCAGCCAGCGGTCGGCCGAGCCCCAGCGTCCCGGCCCGATCAGAAGGTACTTGCGGTTGGCGGCAACCAGCCGTGAGTTGAATTGTCCTATTTCCCCGGCGATTGCGACCGTGCGCGAGGCGTCGAAGGTGTCCGGGCGCACGAAGATGATGTCGTGCAGGGTGCGGTCCCAGCCATGGCCCAGGGCCATGCTCGAGTGGCAGAACGCCGCGGCCATGTCTTTTTCCGCGATGTCGATGGCGCGGTCGGGCCGACTGATCGCCATCGGCCGGATCTGCAGCAGGGCGAATTGGTTTCTGCTTTCCCCGTCGAGGGGCAAATTGACGGCGAACTCGATTTCCACCGGGCAGCCCATTCCCCGGCGGCCGACATCGAGAATTTCCGTCAAAATTTCGGCCAGGGGAAAGGTCTGATACTTTAGGATGGCGGCGAAGGTCACGACGGGATGCCCCTGCGGCGAGGCTGCATCCCGGATGCGGTGATCCTGGGGATTGTAGGTGCTGCACAGGTGGCGCACGGCCGGATGATCGCCGGCGGCATCGATGTCGATCCTGACCAGCGTGGTGTCGTCGGTCGGCGCGGGGGATGCGCCAAAATCGTCAGGAAAATTGCGCAGATCGAGGGCGTAAAAAAAGCGCTGCGAGTTTTTCAGGATGTCTTCCACCGTGGAAAATTGGGGCAGCAATTGAGGGTAGCGGGGCGAGAAGCGCAGCGACCGGCCGCCCTCCACCACTGTTTTTCCAAGGCCCATGGCGATGCTGGCAATCCCCTCTTCGGGTTTCATGTTGCCGACGGGGTAAAAATTGTAGGACTGGGCCACGCCTGAAATGGCCGGGTAGTAGAAGCTGCCGGTGACGGTGCCGGTCAGGCGTTGAACGATGACCGCCATTTTTTCGTCTTCCGTGCGGTGCATCGTGCTTTTGGCATAGGCGCGCGGCGCGGCCATGTACGTGGAGGCGTACACCAGCTTGATGGCCTGGACGAGCCGCGTCAGGCGCAGCGCCGGGTCGGGGTGCCGGTTGGGCAGCATGTAGGTACGGTAGATGCCGGCGAAGGGCTGAAACTGGGCGTCTTCGAGCAGGCTCGAGGAGCGCACCGCCAGGGGATAGTTCAGATTGGACAGCACCAGTTCGAGATCTTGCCGCAGCCACTCCGGTAAACGCGCTGCGAGAAAGCGCGCCGCGATGTCGGTGTCGCTCAGCTCGCCGGAGATGGCCTGTTTGAGGTTGTTCTCGGCCATGAACTCGTCGAAAACTTCGGTCGAGATGACCAGCGCCTGGGGCACGTGGATGTCGATGTCCCCGAATCGCTTGCGGAAGCCACTGTCCTCCTTGAGCTGGATCGACATGAAGGCCAGGCCGCGGGCTTTGCCGCCGAGCGAGCCCTTGCCCATCTTGATGAATTCGGCCTCCGGATCGTAGTGCTCGCGATCGAACTGGGCGATGATGCCTCTTTGCCGCCCCTTGCGCCGTTCGGCGACCGACTGGATCAAAAACCCCTTCAAATGGCCGACGGTGTCGAACTCGGTGGCCTTGACCGGCTTGAGCTTGGTGGCCAGCATGATCTCGGAGCGCGCCATCAGCCAGCTCGAAAAGTGGTTGCGGCTGGCGTGGTAGAAGATCGAGGCGTCGGGAATGGACGGCAGAATTTTTTGCATTTCGCGCAGGTTCGATACCCGTCCGACCTCGGTTCCGTCCGGCAGCCGAAAGATGAAGTCGCCGAATCCGAGGTACTGCTTGAAAAATTCGCGGATGTCGGCGTGCAGGGTCGGCGAATTCTTGTTCAGAAAAACCGCGGGGATCTCGTCGGCTTTCAGGCGGTTTTTTTCCTCCGAGCTGAGCATCAGCAGCGGGATGTCGGGTGTTTCAGCCCGGACCATGTTCAACAAAGAAAAACCGGCGGCCTCGTCCATTTCGTCGTTGCGCGGAAAGCGCACGTCTGAAAAGATGGACAGCAGATAGGGTTGAAAGCGCCGGTAGAGGGCTTCGGCCTCTTCGTAAGTTTCCGCCAGCAGGATCTTGGGCCGCGCCCGCATGCGCAGGATGCGGTGTTCGTCGTTGAGCGAGTCTTCCATCACGGCCTGGGTTTGAACCACTATTTCGCGGTAGAGCAGCGGCAGCATCGAGGAGTAATAGATGGGAGAGTCCTCCACCACGATCAAGACCCTGACCTTGGCGCGCCGGGTGTCGTGCTCGATGTTCAAGCGGTCTTCGACGCTCTTGATCAGGGCCAGCAGCAGATCGGTGTTGCCGGACCAGACGAAGACCTTGTCGATCGG
>JBAPWQ010000402.1:0-2278 GCA_049283795.1 Desulfobacterales bacterium
GGCCCGCCCCACAGGCCGCCAAAGGAAAAGAAAATGGCGCAGTCGAAGAAAAACCAGACGGCCAGCGGCCAGAAAGCCGGACTGGTCAACACTTTGCCGATCGCGGCCGACAACTTGATCGGCGCCAGGCTCGATTGCCGGTTTCCGGCCGGAGACGGCCAGCCCATGTCGGCCGGGCGGTTGCGGACCAGAAGGAAAACCAGCACGGCCAGAATCAGCGTGAAAACTCCGACCGCCACGAAACTGAAGCGCCAGCCGACCCGGGCGCTCAACCACGCCAGCGGAGTGGCGGCAATGAGAGACCCCACGCCGCCGAGGGCCATCAGAATGCCCGTCATGACGGCAAACTCGCGCACGTGAAACCATTCCGCCAGAATCTTCAACGTCGGCACGAACAGCATGGCAACGCCCAGGCCGACCAGCCCGCGCCCGATGATGGCCGCCGTCACCGAGGGCGCCAACCCCAGCAGGACCGAACCGGCAAACGCCACGAAGAAAAAAAGCGTGATCGTCTTGCGCGGGCCCCAGGAATCGGACAGCAGCCCGGCCGGCAGCTGCATCAAGGCGTAGGGGTAGAAATAGGCCGCCCCCAGCAGGCCGGTGAGCGCCCCGGTCGTGTGCAGGTCGCGCATCATGTCGACCGCCAGAACGGCCGGGCACAGTCGGTGGAAGTAGACCAGGATGTACCCGAGGGCCAGGATCGCGAAAATCACCCAACGATAGGTCTTGGCTTTTTGCAGCAAATCGGTCTGCATGGCGTTATCTCACAAACCCCATGACCTTGGGCAGCCACAGGACCGCGTCGGGCATGTAGGTCAGGAGAAGCAGCACGCCTATCTGAATGATCAGAAAGGGAACCACGGCCTTGGAGACGTAAATAAGATCCCGGTTGGCGATTGATCCGGTGATGTACAAACTCACGCCCATCGGCGGCGTACAGTACCCGATCGCCAGGTTGACGGTCATGATCAAACCGAAATGCATCCAGTTGATGTCGAACGCGTTGAGCATCGGCAAGAAAACCGGGCCCAGGATCATGGTGGCCGAGATAATGTCCATGAACATCCCCACCACCAGCAGCAATATGTTCATGGCCAGCAGAAAAACCGCCGGGGAGTCGATGGCGCCCAGGACGGCTTCGGTGATCTTGCCGGGGATGTTCTCGAGGGTGAGCAGGCGGCCGAAACAGGTGGCACCGGCGACGATGATCAGCAGCGTGGCCGACGTGACGGCCGAACTGACGGTAATCTGCTTGACGGCCGAGAGCTTCATGGACCGGTGGATGAACAGCTCCACGATAAAGGCGTAGACGCAGGCGACGACCGCTGCCTCGTTGGCGGTGAAGGCGCCGGAAAATATGCCGCCGAAGATGATGACCGGCAGCATCAGCGACCAGAACCCCTCTTTGAGCACCCCCAGCATTTCGCGCGGATTGGGAATCGGCTTGCGGACAATCTCGGTCCGTTTTCGAAAAATAAAGTATGTGTAGACACAGGTAGCCAGCATGATCAGAACACCCGGTAAAAAGCCGGTTAAAAACAGGCCTTCGAGAGAGACGTTGCTGATCATGCTGAAGAGAATCATGCCGATACTGGGCGGAATGATCACTCCGAGATTGGGCGAGGTTGTCATCAGCCCGATGGAGTATTTTTCCGGAAACCCGTTTTCCAGCAGGGCCGGGATCATGAAGCCGCCCAGCGCCACGACCGTCGCCACGGTCGAGCCGGAAATGGCACCGAAAAGCCCGCAGGCCAGCACGCCGGCCATGCCGAGACCGCCGGGCAGCCAGCTCACCAACGCGTTGGCGACTTTGATCAACTTTTCGACGATGGAACCGGCCGTCATGATGTTGCCGCACAGGATAAAGAAAAGGACCACCACCAGAGCGAAGTTGTCCATGCTGCGAAACAGCGATTGAGCCAGCAGGAGCAGCGGCAGGTCGGTAAATAAGAGAAAGCCCAGCGCGGCGGTGAAGAAGAGGCACATGAAGACCGGGATATATGTGGCCATACACCCGAGAAGGATTAACAAGATGATAACGTGGCTGGTTTCCATGACAGGGGCCTCCTGTAAAAACGGGGTCACATCGCTTGTTAAAACGATCTATCGCCGGTTTTTTTCCGATCGAATCTGGTCGATGTCCTGGACCACCACCTGAACCACCCGTATGATCATCATCGCGCCCATCAGCGGCAGCACGGCGTAGAGATAGACGAGCGGAATCTGCAGGATGATCGTCTTCTGGTGGGTGCGGACCTGTAAGGCCGCCATCAACCAA
>JBAPWQ010000403.1:0-11386 GCA_049283795.1 Desulfobacterales bacterium
GGATGTATTGGTCCGGCAGCGCCGCCGGATTTTTGGCCTTCTCTATCGATCCGATTTCGGATATGTTTTCAAAGTGAACTCAAGATGGTTGGATACTTTGGAGACTGAACAATGCAAACCGTAGGCACCTACCTCAAAAGAGAACGCGAGGCCAAAAATATCAGTCTGGGTGAAGTGGCTCAGTTGACGAAGATATCTCAATTTTATCTGGATTTCCTCGAAAAGGATGATTACGAAAAACTCCCGCAAGGTCCATACATTAAGGGCTATATATCATCTTATGCCCGCCTGATTGGAAGCAGTGCGGATGAGGCCCTCAAGCTGTACAATTCCCTGCAGGAGCAGATGAAACCGGCCGAATCGTTTCAGACCGAAAGGCTCGAACCGGTTACGCCGACGACGACGGCCGCGGCCGTCGTGGAGGGAAAAAATGGTTCTTCGGTCAAGGACCGACTCACCTCTGTAAAATCCAGAACCGCCGCGTCAGTGGCGGAATTCTTTGCATCGGAAGCCTTCGCGGCCCCGATGGAAAAATTCTCGGCCAGCTTGAAAAAAGCGGCTTCGGTTCTAAAGGCCGCAATTCCTTCTTCGGCCGCGATAACCTCGTCGATAAGGGCCGCCGGCACCTCGATCAATGCCGGCGGGCGACGTCTGGCAAAAGCCGGTTCCTCCCTGAGAAATTGCGTTCCCGTTCTATCCGCTCCAATTCTAAAGACCCTCGAGGCGGCCGGCGGCGTCAGCCGCATTAACCGCCTGATTTTCAACCGGCGGTCATGGCTTTACGCCGGTGGGATCCTGGTCGGCTCCGGCATTCTGGTCCTGGCCGGCTTTGGATTCTATCATCTGTTCATCTTTCAAAAAAATTCGCTCCCGACAGCGGCCGTACTGACGCCGCACGATGGGGACGTGAAACCGGCGGTTGCGGCCAGGCCGGAAGCGGTCCGCATTCCGTCGCCACCACCAGTCGCGGCTCCGGCCGCTGTACCGCCCGTAGAAATCAATTCCGCCGCGGTAGCGTCTCTGCCGGCCCAAGGGTCTGTCGGTCTCAAAACCCCACCGCCCTCGGATGCGGCGGCCGGCGAAACTCCGGGTGCCCCGGTTTCAGAAGAAAAGAGTTCGGCGCCTCGAAGTGTCCCGGCCGCTAAAGGCGTTCAGACCGAAAAACCCATATCACCACCGGTAAAATCCGGCGGCGGCGAAGCCCCCGCCACCAAGGATGCAAGTACCAAATCCCGCCCGCAACCGCTGCCAGCCCAAGCGCCGGCGCGCCCGGCCCCAAGCAACCTGAGTGTCGCGCAAGCCAGCATTTCCTCAAACGTCAAGGACCGGATGCCGGCCGGTGTGAGCACCTCCTTTCCCTGGTCGACGGCGCGCGTGTACGTCTGGAACCTGGTCAATGCCAAAAATTATCCGTCCAAGATCCGGCACATCTATTATTTTGGCGGACAAAAGATCAGCGACGTCGAATTGAACATCCGTTCTTTCTCCTGGCGCACCTGGAGTTACCAGACCATCGCGGACAAGCGCTACAAGGGCATATGGCAGGTCGACATCGCCACGCTCGATGGTCAGGTGCTGGAAAGCCTTCACTTCGAGGTCAACTGAGGATCGGCTTCCCCGCCACGCCTGTGTAGTTGTTTTCTCACACCTGGGTATCTTCTTTTCTAAAATAATCTCGCCATGTTTTTTTGCTTTTCTCTTTAACAATTTGAAATAAAATGACTTTTTGTAATTCATGTTTTGGCATGGGTTTTGATTGAAATGCCCCTTAAACTGCCGTGGTCCTGGCACGATTCTCCGTGAGGCCCGGCGATGGGGAAAACCCGGATTGGGAAGAGAAGACCCGGTAAAACCGGGCGGGTTTTCAGAAAAAGTGCAATGACACATAAGGGGGAATTCATGAATATCAAAGGCTTATTATTCGTACCGCTGGCAACCGCCATGCTGTGGACCCTGATCGGCTCCGCCATGTACATCATCTGGCAGGCTTACCGGTTACTATCGGCCGTAACGGGAACCGCGGCATGATGCATGCCGGCACTTTTTTTTGCGCCGCATCCCGGCCCGCCGCGTCGCATGGTTCCGAGGCGTTTTTAGTGCCTGAACGAGCGCTGCCCGGTAAACACCATGGTGGCATCGACCTCGTTGCACGCTTCGATGGACTGATAATCGTTGGCGGAGCCCCCCGGCTGAATCACGGACGAAACCCCCTCGCGCAACCCGACGTCGATCCCGTCACGGAAGGGAAAGAACGCGTCGCTGACCATGGCCGCGCCGATCAGGCCCCCTTTTTCCCTGGCCACCCGATAGTCGATTTCGGCGCGTTTGTCTTTATCTTTCATGTCGTTGTAAGCCGTGGCGTATGTTTCGAAACAGTACCGGTCGGCCAGCTTGCGGTAGGCCTTGTCGCGGGCGATCTCGGCCACCCCGACCCGGTCCTGCTCGCCGGTGCCGATACCGACGGTCACCTGGTCCTTGACATAGATCACCGAGTTCGAGGTGATGCCCGACTCGACCAGCCAACCGAAGAGAAGATCCTCGACTTCCGTGTCCGTCGGCCCGCGCTTGACCCGGTAAAGCTCCCCCTTGTACTCGCATTCGGCCGTCTTCAATGCCTCGCGGCTGCGGGAGACCGGCACGAAAGACCACTGCGCGACGATCCCGCCGTCGATTAGCGACTTGAACTCCACCACCCGCTGGCCGACGAAGGACTCCAGGCGCTCGATGTTGGCGATCCGGATGACCCTCAGATTTCTCTTGCGGGCGAAGATCGCCATCACGCCCTCTTCGAAATCCGGCGCCACGACGACCTCGGCGTATTGCTGGTTGACGGCCTCGGCCGTGGCCCGATCGACCGGTCGGTTCAAGGCGATGCAGCCGCCGAAGGCCGCCACGCGGTCGGCCATGTTGGCCTTGAGATAGGCCGCCTCCAGGGAGTCTGCGCGCGCGACCCCGCAGGGGTTGTTGTGTTTGACGATCACCGCGGTGGGCCGGTCCATGAAATAGCGCAGGATGTTCAGGGAATTGTCCGCATCGGTCAGATTGGTTTTGCCCGGATGCTTGCCCGACTGCAGCAGTTCGATATCGGACGCCAGGTACCGGCCCGGCTGGATCGATTCCGCGGCCCCAAGGACCAGGTTGCCGTTGATCAGCTTGTAGAGCCCCGCCTCCTGACCCGGGTTTTCCCCGTAGCGCAGGCCTTTCTGCTCACCCTCGATGGTCCAGAGGACTTTCTCGTAAACCAGCGTCTGACGCCCCTTTTCTTCCACGAAGCTTATTTCCATCCGGGGCGGAAAATGATCGTCGACGATAGTGCGGTACATTTTCTTGAGATCTTCGGCCATGGTGGTCTCCTTTTAATGCGAAAAAAAATTGAAACTCAGAACCCGCAACCCGTGGTGACCATAAAGTAAAACCGATGAAATCCGCAAACCGACTAACCGGCTCAACGGGCACAACCGACCAAACCTACTCACTGTAGCACTTTTCGACATCCTCGAAGCGGCGATCGGCCATGAAATCGGCGATCGCCCGGTCATAGGCCGCGGTGTGCGCAAACGCCTTTGCGGCCAGTTTAAACCGCAGGTCAAGCGGCAAACGGCCGCTGCGAACCTGAAGTTCCGATACGATGCGGCCGTAGTCGGCCGGCTCGACGACCGGGGCAACCCGGATAAAGTTCTTGGCGGCCGCCCGTATCATGCAGGGACCGCCGATATCGATATTTCCGCGGGCCTGCTCCACCGTCACGCCCGCCCGCGCGATCGTCTCCTTAAACGGATACAGGTTGACCACGACCATGTCGATCGGCAAGCTGCCGGTCCGCTTCAGATCGGCCTGGTGGGCCTCGTTGTAGGTTTCGGTCAACAGGCCGAGGTAAATTTTGAAGTCGAGCGTCTTCACCAGGCCACCCTGGGTTTCCGGCTGCCCGGTGTAGTCCGAGACCTGCGTCAGGCACGACCCGGCCCGGTCACCGAGGATTTCTTCTAAGCGGCCGTAAGTGCCGCCGGTGGAAAAGAATTTCAGCCCCGGGGTGATCTCCAGCAACCGTGGCACGAAATCCTCCAGACCGCTTTTGTCCGATACGCTCACCAGCACGTGCCGGATCGGCACCAGTGCATCGATTTTCCCGACCACATTGATACTCATGGAGTGTTTCCTTTCGTTGGCCCGTTGAGCCAGTTGGCCCGTTGGCCGGTTTAATACCGCCTGCGGGATTTGGCCGGTGGATAAATAACTATCATCGATCAAATCGAAACAGCCCGGTACCTGAAAAGGATGCGCCGGAGCCCGGGTGGGCGGTTGTAAACGGTAGGCTGACTGTCTCGTAAGGGCGAAAAATTTTTCGCCCCTACGTGCTCAATTTGACGCCTTGCCGGTCATCGTGTCGATCTCGACCTTGAAGACCGCGATCCGTTCCAGCGTCGCCGCGGGATAGTCGAAGGAGCCCGGGGCATAATGGCGCATGATGATATCGAGCGCCTCGCGCCGGGCGGCCTCCGTCTCTATAAATACCGTCGTCCCGAATCCGATGACGCTTTTGTACCGCATGCTGAAGTCGCAGGCTTTCTTGCCGGTGCGCACCGCTGTGTCGCCGTCGAGTTCGAAGCACACGCGCGGGTTTTTCCTGAGGATGCCGAGCTTGCGGCCGTCGGCGGCGGAGTGAAAATACAGGGTGTTATCCTTGAAACCGAAACACAGCGGCACGAGGTAAGGCCCGGCCTCATCGGCCATCGCCAGGCGGCACACCATCGAGTTCTCGATGACCGCCTCGATCTCCTTGCGGTCGGTGATCTCCTTATCCTTTCGCCGCATTCAGCCCTCCTCCACCACCGGCGCTGCGAACACCGGTCGACGCCCCATCATCGGTTTTTGTCTTCACTTGTACAGGGGAAAAAGCGGCAATTTCAAGGATAAAATCAACCCGAAACGATAATTTGGATGAAAGATTACAATTTAACTGGTCGATTTTGCTGTACATCACCCATTTTTATCCACTAGCCGGAAATCACATTAACATCCATTAATCATTTATAAAAAAATCTCTTACGGAAATTGTTTTGCTTGACATTCAGTCTAAAATACCATTAAATTATATCAAAAGTGGTTAAAAGTGGGGTTATTTGGAGGTATGGGATAAAAACGTGTCTTTCCGCGGCTCTTCATATCACAACATCGACGCCAAGGGACGGGTCATCATCCCGGCCCGCTTCAAGGAGCCCCTTAAAAACGGAGACCGCCCCGGCGTCATGGTCACCAACTTCGATGGCGGCTTGGTGGCCTATACGTTCGAAGAGTGGGAAAAGGTCGAGGAAAAAATTCTCTCTCAAGCCAAAAAAGACGACGATCTTCGGCTCTTTCGACGATTTTTCATCGGCAACGCCACCGAATGCTTCTGCGACCGGCAGGATCGCATCCTGATTCCACCGCCGCTGCGGGAATACGCCGGCCTGGTCAAGGAAATCGTTCTGGTCGGCGTGGTCGATCACTTCGAAATCTGGTCCCGCGATAACTGGAAAACTGAACAGGACCGCTACGAGCAGAGCAATAAAACCATCGAATTCAAAGAGAAAATTGGCGATATAGGCCTTTAGTTGAATGCGCTATCACCATGTTTCCGCCATGCCGGACGAGGTGATCGATTACCTGAATTGCCGACCCGGTCTGATCTATGCGGACTGCACCCTCGGGGGGGCTGGTCACGCGTTGGGCGTGTGCCAGAAAATCGTGCCGGGAGGGACCCTGATCGGTATCGATCAGGATTTTGATGCCGTCGAAAATGCCCACGACGTGCTGAAACGCTGCCGCGCCCATGTCCATATCGTTCATGACAACTTCGTCAACCTGCCGGGCATTCTGGATCGATTGCGCATCCCTGCCGTCGACGGCCTGCTGCTCGACCTGGGCCTCTCCCTCCACCAGATCGAGGCCGGCGGCCGCGGCTTCAGTTTCACCCGCGACGAGCCGCTGGACATGCGCATGAACGCCGCGTCCGGCGTGACGGCCGCGCAGATTGTCAATCAAGAGAGCGAAGCCGATCTGGCCGCAATTTTCAAACGATACGGCGAAGAGCGGCACGCGCGGTCGATTGCCCGCAAAATTGCAGTTGAACGCAAGAAGGAAGCGATCCGTTCGAGCCGGCATCTGGCCCGCATCGTCATCGCGGCGCTGCCCGCCAGGGCGCGGCACGGCCGCAAGATTCACCCCGCGACCCGGGTGTTCATGGCCCTGCGAATCGCCGTCAACCGCGAACTGGACCGGCTCGAAGAGTTTCTCGCCTTCGCCATCGATTACCTGAACCCGGGCGGCCGGCTGTGCGTGCTCTCTTTCCATTCTCTCGAAGACCGGATCGTTAAACAGCGTTTCGTCGCCCTGGCCCGTGGCTGCACCTGTCCGCCGGGTTTTCCGCTGTGCGTCTGCGGCAAATTGCCGCAGGCCCGCATCGTGACCCGCAAGGTCGTGCGGCCGCAGCCGCAAGAGGTTGACGCCAACCCGATGGCCCGCAGCACCCGTCTTAGAGTTCTGGAAAAACTGAGGCCTGCAAGCGCCTGATGCCGGGGGCGCAGCCGATCAACGCACACACACACAGGATCAGGAGAGTGGCGATGAACAAAAGACGCGCACAGGCCTCTTATCTGCAGCACGCCGGCCTGTGGGTCCTGCTGATGGCGATCTTTATTTCCGAACTGCTGCTCTACACCTGGTTTAGGGTGCAGTGTACCCAACTCGGCTATGAAACCAGCCGGGCCATTGAAACCCAGCACCGGCAGGTCATGCTGCAGAACAACCTGAAAATCGAGCTGGCGCGCCTGAAATCACCCGAGCGGATCGTCAAGATCGCCAAAGACCGTTTCGGCCTGGCCATGCCGCGCGCCGAGCAGATCATCTCATTGCCGTGAATCTGAAAGAAAAGAAATATCTTCGGTTGAGAGTCGCGACGGTCGGTGTTTTTTTCGGCCTGTTCCTGGGGGTCATCTGCGCCAAGGCCGCCTACCTGCAACTCTATCGCGGGTCCTGGCTGTCGCAGCTGGCGGCGGGCCAGTACGAGGCGTCCGTTAAAACATGCGGCAAGCGCGGCACCATTTTCGACCGCCGGATGTCGGAGTTGGCGGTGAGCATCCAGGTGACCTCCATCGGCGCCTACCCGGCGCGCCTCGGTGATCCGGCCAAGACGGCGGCGGCCCTATCCAAGTCGTTGAACGTCGACCGCGGTGCGCTTCTGCAAAGTCTCCGGTCAAAGAAAACCTTCGTGTGGGTCAAACGCCAGGCGACGCCCCGCGAAGTCGAAAAGGTCAAGGAGCTGAACCTGGAGGGGATCGGCTTCGTGCCCGAGTACAACCGTTTTTACCCCAACAAGACCCTCGCCGCCCAGGTGATCGGATTCACCGGCGTCGACGGCGCCGGTCTCGAAGGACTCGAGCATTATTACGATGAGGTTTTGAAAGGCGCCGAAACCGAATCCACCTTCCTGCGCGACGCCCTGGGCAATCGCTTCGTCGCGGGCGGCGGCAGCGTCCAGGATTTCGGCGGCAAGAACCTGACCCTAACCATCGATCAGACCGTGCAGTTCATCGCCGAGCGAACGCTGGAAGACACGGTGACCGAATTCGAGGCCGACTCGGCCATCGCCATCGTCATGGAACCCAGGACCGGCGCGCTTCTGGCCGTCGCCCAGTATCCCTTTTTCAACCCGAACGCCTACCGCGACTTCAAATCCTCCTCCTGGCGCAACCGGGCGGTTGCCGATGCGATCGAGCCCGGATCGACCCTTAAGATATTCAGCGCCACCGCCGCCATCGAGTTCGGCGACTCTTCGCCGAACACGATTTACTTCTGTGAAAACGGCGCCTACCGCATCGGCCGCAAGACCGTGCGCGATGTTTCGGCCCACGGCTGGCTCTCCCTGCAGCAGATCGTCAAGTATTCCAGCAACATCGGAGCAATTAAAATCAGCGAAATCGTCGGCCCCAAGCACCTGCACGACCTTCTGGCGCAATTCGGCTTCGGGACCAAAACCGGCATCGACTGTCCCGGAGAATCGCCGGGCAGCCTGTCCAACTACCGGCACTGGAGCCGGATGGACACCAGCGCCATTTCGTTCGGACACGGCATGTCCGCCTCTCCGCTCCAGCTGGTCACGGCGGTTTCCGCGATCGCCAATGGCGGCGCCCTGATGAAACCCTATCTCGTGACATCCGTAACGGATCAGAACAATCAGATTCTGCAGTCGTTCGGGCCGCACCTGGTGCGGCGCGTGGTGTCGGAGAACACCGCCCGCAAAATAGGCACCATCCTGAAGACGGTGGTGACCGAAGGCGGCACCGGGACCCAGGCCGCGCTGCAGGGGTATACGGTGGCCGGCAAAACGGGCACCGCCAAGAAGATCGGTCCGGACGGGACGTATTCCGACGACAACTACATCGCTTCCTTCGTCGGGTTCACACCGGCCGACGACCCGGCCATCACCGTTCTGGTCATCATCAACGAGCCCCGCAAGGAATATTACGGCGGGGTCGTGGCCGCACCGGCCTTTCGACGAATCGCCCAGGAAACCCTGAACTATCTCAATGTTCATCCCGACCTGACCGACGGTCAGTTGGCGGCCGCCGGGGGCACAGAGGGACGGATTTGAAACTCGCCAACCTGATCGGGGAACTCCACATTGACCGTGTCAACGGCCGCCAGGCCCGCCGGCAGGGCGATGCCGCCCAGATCCTCGAAGCGGACCCGGACATCACCTCCCTGCACTCCCGGGCCCAGAACGTCAAGCCCGGCGGGCTTTTCGTTGCGATTGAAGGGTTTGCCGCCGATGGCCACGATTTCATCGACCAGGCCCTGGCCAACGGCGCGGTCGCGGTCATCACCCAGAAACCGGTCAATCACCCGGTTGCGGCGCCCCTGATCCAGGTAGAGAATTCCCGCAAGGCCCTGGCGGCCCTGGCGGCGAATTTTTACGGCCATCCGTCCGGCAAGCTGGTCGTGGTCGGCATCACCGGCACGAACGGCAAGACGACCACCTCTTACCTGATCGAGCGCATTTTGCTGGCAGCCGGATTCAGGCCGGGGGTGATCGGCACCGTCAACTACCGCTTCGCCGGTCAGGTCTTCGACAACTCGGTCACCACGCCGGAGTCCCTCGACCTGCAGCGAATTCTGGACCGCATGCTTGCAGCTGGCGTGACCCACGTGATCCTGGAAATTTCGTCCCATGCCCTGGACCTGCACCGGGTGGACGGCTGCTGGCTGGATGTGGGCGTGTTCACCAACTTGTCCCAGGATCACCTGGATTACCACAAGGACATGGAAGCCTACTGGGGCTGCAAGAAAAAAATGTTCACCGAGCATTTGCGGTCCGGCCCCAAGCGCGAGAGCGCCGCGGCGGTCGTCAATATTAACGATCCGCGGGGCCGGGAGCTGGCGCGGATCGCCGGCTTGAAGATCGTCACGGTCGGCGACGCGCCGCAAAATTCCGTGCACGCGGACTTCTCGCGCTTGGACCTGTCGGGGATCACCGGGCGCATCGACCTGCCGGCGGCCGCGGTCGATTTCCGGTCCGCGCTGGTGGGCCGCTACAATGGCGAAAACATCCTGTGCGCGGCTGGCGCCGCCCTTGCCCTGGGCATCCCGCCGGCGGCCATCAAGGCCGGAATCGAGAATACGGCCGTCATTCCCGGACGTCTCGAGCCGGTCGGCAATCAAGGGGAGCGGTTCGTCTATGTCGACTACGCCCACACGCCCGAAGCCCTTCGCAACGTTCTCACCGCGCTGACCGCCATTGCCGAACGGCGGCTGGTGTGCGTCTTCGGCTGCGGCGGCGACCGCGACCGCGGCAAACGCCCCCAAATGGGGCAGATTGCCGCCCAGATGTGCGACCTGACGGTGGTGACCTCCGACAACCCGCGCTCCGAGCCGCCGCTGGCGATCATCGATCAGGTCCTGGCCGGGACGCGCCAGGTCCCGATCAGGGAATACCGGGCGGCCGAACTGGGCAACGGCACACCGGAAAAAGGCTACGTGGTGGAACCGGACCGCCGCAAGGCCATCGCCCTGGCCATCGCGGCCTCCGGGCCCGGCGACACGGTCCTGATTGCCGGCAAGGGACATGAAACCTATCAGGTCCTTGGCGGTGAAAACATCGCCTTCGACGATCGCATCGTGGCTGCCCAGGCTCTGGCCGAACTGACGGGCACCGCCCAAAAACAGGGGAACCCGGCATGATGCAGCCACACGGGCAACAGAACGCACCGCCCACCCCGCCGCTGGAGTGGGCCGTCGCCGATCTGGTGGCGGCCACCGGTGGCGAGGCGCTCGGCCCCGAAACCGGCGCCCGCTTTACCGGCATCGGCATCGATTCGCGCCGGATATCCCCCGCAGACCTTTTCGTGGCGATCAGGGGCGAGACTCACGACGGCCACCGGTTTGCGGAAGATGTCGTCGGCAAGGGCTGTCGCGGCCTGGTGCTGGCACGCGCCAAACTGACCGAGCTGCCCTGGGAAAAATGGGTCGCCGAAAATGTGGTCTGCATCGTGGTCGATGACACCATTGCAGCCCTGGGCCGGCTGGCCGCCTATCATCGCCGGCGCAACACCGCGTCCGTGGTGGCCATCACCGGTTCCAACGGCAAGACCACCACCCGGCAGATGGCGGCGGCCGTCGTGTCGCAGCGCTTCTCCACCCTGTCGACCCGCAAGAACTTCAACAACCATATCGGGCTGCCCTTGACCCTGCTGGAACTGCGTCCGGATCATCGCTGGGCGGTGGTCGAACTCGGCATGAACGCTCCGGGCGAGATCGCCGCCCTGGCCGCTATCTGCCAGCCGGACGTGGGTGTCATCACCAATGTGGCGCCCGCGCACCTGGAAGGGGTGGGCTCCATAGAAGGGGTCATGCATGCCAAGGGCGAACTGCTGGGGAAGCTCGACGCCCGCGGCACGGCGGTTCTCAATGCCGACGACCCGCTGGTGATGCGCCTGGCCCGAGAATCCAGGAGCAAGGTGCTGCTCTTCGGCCTCGCGCCGCAGGCCGATATCCGCGCCGAGTCGATTGCGTCCGGTGCCCGCGACAGCCGGTTCGAACTGGTGCTGCCCGGCGGCCGCACGCAGATCGTGTTGAAAATTCCGGGCGCCTTCATGCTCGCGAACGCCCTGGCCGCGGCGGCGGTGGGATGCGCCATCGGCCTGTCGCCGGCCGAGATCAAGGCCGGCCTCGAAAACTTCGTGCCGGCCGAGAACCGGATGAACATCCTGACCACCCAGTCGGGAATCCACGTGATCGACGACACGTACAATGCCAACCCCGGTTCGATGGCGGCCGCCCTGGCGACCCTTGCCGCCCTGCGCCGGCAGCAGCGGGCCTTTTTCGTCACCGGCGACATGCGCGAGCTGGGACG
>JBAPWQ010000404.1:0-9716 GCA_049283795.1 Desulfobacterales bacterium
TCGCTCGGGGCGGGCCTGACCGCCATGTACGGCACCTACACGAACCAGGTGGCGATCAACAACGTCGATCCCGCCTTCGGCGACGGCCGGCTCAAGCTCGATGACACCGACTGGGGTTGGGGCGGCAGCCTCGGGCTGCTCTACGAGTTCACCCCGGGCACCCGGCTCGGGTTGACCTGGAACTCGCAGGTGGACCTCGACTTCAACGGCCCGGCGCAGTTCTCGAACCTTTCGCCGGGCCTCGCCGCGTTGCTGAACGGCAGGGGTCTGCTGAACTCGAGCATCAAGGTCGGAATCAAGGTTCCCCAGCAGGCCATGGCCAGCGTCTTCGCCCAGGTCAACGAGCGCTGGGCCGTGCTCGGCAATCTGGGCTGGCAGCAATGGTCGAAGTTCGGCCAGGTGCAGCTCGGCATCAGCGATACGACCAATCCAAGGAGCACCACCGCCGACCTCGATTTCAAGGACACCTGGCACGTTGCCCTGGGCGCGCAGTACAAGCTGAGCGAACCGTGGCTGCTCAACTTCGGCATCGCCTACGACTCGGATTGCCAGGACGGCTCGCAGGTCTCGCCGCTGCTGCCGGTGAATTCGGCCTGGCGCTTCGGCGTGGGCGCCCAGCACCAGGTGAGCGAGTCCTTCTTCTGGGGTGTTGCGACCGAGTACATGTACGGCGGGACGCTCGACACGAATCTGCAGAGCACGCTGCCGGTCGCGGCCGGCGGGCGCGGAAACCTCGCGGGCTCCTTCGAGAGCATCGGGACCCTGTTCCTCGCCCTGTACGGCAACTGGACGTTCTAAACGGCGGCGCCTTGCCTGCGCGGATGGCTGACTTGTTACGCGTTCATCTGTCTTAACGGTCGTTTTTTGGCTTTAAAGCAGTGCTCCAGGCCCAAGATTCGGCCTGTAACAGGGAGGATTAAAGATGGTATCGAGACGGAAATTACTGCAAGGTATGGCGGCTGCAACGATCCTGGGCATGTTCCGGCCTCTGTGGTCGTCTCAGCAGACGGGCCACTTTCTTGAGCCTGGCGAAAAATTGAAGCCCGGCGAGTACGTGTGGGAACCCGAATTGTCGCCGTAGGGACCGGTTGTCGTACTGGTGTCGCTGCCGGAACAGATGGCGCATGTCTAGAGCAATCTGGTTTATGTCGTGGTCGAAAAACCGTTTAAATAGTTGAGGAAAAGGAAATACATGGCGGCTCCCGGTGACCTGCAGCTGATGCATCCCGCAGAAGGCATATTGACAGTGGCACTGGCCGGCAGCTGGAAGCTGGTGCAGGAACTGCCGTCGGCCGACGAGGTGCTGCGTGAGCTTGGCGCCGCGCCGGGGGTCGGCAAAATTGTCTTCGACACGCGGCAGCTCGTCGACTGGGACAGCGGGCTGCTGACTTTTCTGGTAAACCTGTCCAAACACTGCACGCAGCAAAAGATCGGCATCGACGAGAGCGGCCTGCCGCAAGGGGCCCGCAAACTGCTGGCGCTGGCCGCGGCGGTGCCGGAGAAAAAGGACGTCCGCAAGGCCGCGCAAAGGGTGTCTTTTTTAACCCACGTGGGCAACGAGGCGGTGGATTTTTTCCGATCGGCGGGCGAGATGCTGGGCTTTATCGGCGACACGGTGGTGGCCTTTTCAAACCTGCTACGCGGCAAGGCCCAATACCGCAAAAGCGACCTGTGGCTGATCATGGAGTCCTGCGGGGGCCAGGCGCTGCCGATCGTCTCCTTGATCTGCTTTCTGGTGGGGCTTATCCTGGCCTTTATCGGCGCGATCCAGCTGAAGCTCTTCGGGGCCCAGATCTACGTGGCGGACCTTGTGGGCATCGCCATGGTGCGCCTGATGGGGGCGATTATGACCGGCATCGTGATGGCCGGCCTTACGGGCGGCGCTTTTGCCGCGCAGCTGGGCACCATGCAGGTCAACCAGGAGATCGACGCGCTCAAGACCCTTGGCATATCGCCGATGGAGTTTCTGGTGCTGCCGCGCATGCTGGCCCTGGCGCTGATGATGCCGCTATTGTGCCTCTACGCCAACGTGATGGGCATCCTGGGGGGCATGGTGGTGGGGGTGGGTATGCTCGACATCGGCTTCGTCCAATACTACAATGAGACCGCCAAGGCGGTCAACCTCTGGAACCTGGGCATCGGGATATTCTGCGGGATCGTGTTCGGGGTGATCGTGGCGCTCTCGGGGTGCATGCGCGGGATGCAGTGCGGGCGCAGCGCCTCGGCGGTGGGATCTGCGGCCACCTCGGCGGTGGTGACCGCGATAGTGGGGATCATTGTTTCAACCGCAGTGATTACTGTGCTGTGCAATCTGCTCGGCATATGAACCGGTTGGGCCGGTTTGCCGGTTGATCGGTTTAGTCATTTGCCGGTGAGGCGCCGATGGCTCAGGACGAGAAGGACATGACCGAAAAGCAGGCACACATATCGGTGCACGACCTGACCATGGCCTACGGCGATTTTGTGGTTATGCGCGACCTGAGCTTTACGATCAACCGGGGGGACATTTTCATCATCATGGGGGGCAGCGGCTGCGGCAAGAGCACCATGATGACGATTCTAATCGGGCTGAAGCCGCCGGCCAAGGGGCAGGTGTTCTACGGGGACCTGGATTTCTGGGGCACCGACCCGCCCACCCGCGACCGGGTGATCCGGCGGGCCGGGGTGATGTACCAGAGCGGGGCGCTGTGGAGTTCGATGACCCTGGCCGAGAACATCGCCCTGCCGCTCGAGACTTACACGAACTTGAGCCCGGCCCGGGTCCGGGAGGTGGTGGAGCTGAAGCTGGCGCTGGTGGGCATGGCCGGTTTTGCGGAGTTCTACCCCTCGGAGATCAGCGGCGGGATGCAGAAGCGGGCCGGCATCGCACGGGCGATGGCGCTGGACCCCGAGGTACTTTTTTTCGACGAGCCCTCGGCCGGCCTTGACCCGGTGAGCGCACGCCGGCTGGACGACCTGATCCTGGAGCTCCGCGAGAGCCTGGGGACCACGATGGTGGTGGTGACCCACGAGCTGGCGAGCATCTTTGCGATTGGCAGCAACTCGGTGTTCCTGGACGCCTCCAGGCGCACCATGACAGCCACGGGCCACCCGGGCAGGCTGCTGGCCGAGACAAAGGACCCGACGCTGCGCCTGTTTTTAACCCGCGGCGAGCGATCTTAATCAGAATAAGGACGGACACAGATGGCCAAGCAAGCGAACAGGATAATGATCGGCGGATTCGTGGTCACGGCGGTGCTCCTGCTGACTGCCAGCCTGGTGGTGTTCGGCTCGGGCAAGTTCTTCAAAAAGACCACTAAATACATCCTCTACTTCGACGGCTCGGTCAAGGGGCTGCATGTTGGCGCGCCGGTGCTCTTCCAGGGGGTTCAGATCGGCACGGTGGGCAGCATTACCCTCAAAATCGACCCCAAGGAGAGCCTGACCGAAATTCCCGTGATTATAGAGGTCGAGCCGGATCGATTCAGTGTGGTTGGAGGGGGCGGGCCGACCCCGGAAAACCGCAGGCAAACGATGCAGAAACTCGTCGCGATGGGGCTGCGGGCCGTGCTGCAGGTGCAGAGCTTTATCACCGGGCAGCTGATGGTCGAACTCGATTTCTATCCCGGTACCCCGGTCAATATCAGAAGTCCCAAGGGCGCCCTTCTCGAGATCCCCACGATCCCGTCCACCACCGAGCGGCTGGCCAGTGTGCTTCAAAATCTCGATCTGAAGGGGATGGAAAAAAACCTGACAAACACCCTGACCGGAATCGAGCGGCTCGTCAACGACCCGGACCTCAAGGCCGGCATCGGTGAACTGAAAGGGGTGCTATCCGATGCGCGCCGGATGGTGCAGAATGTGAACTCCCGGGTCGGTCCGCTGGCCGATGGTGTTGACGCAACGGTGCAGGACACCCGCAGACTGGTCAAGAACCTCGACGGCCGCGTCGGTCCCCTGGCGGAGAATGTCAACCGGACCGTGGCGCAATACGGTAAATTGGCCCGGGATGCAGACAGGCAGCTGGGCTCGGTGACGGCCAGCCTCGACAAGACCCTTTCCGGGGCAAGAGGGGTGCTCTCGGAAGACGCGCCGGTGATCATCGGGCTGGAGGCTGCCCTGGGAGAGATTTCCGCTGCGGCGCGCTCGATCCGGCAGTTGGCCAACACTCTGGACCAGCACCCCGAGGCCCTGATCCAAGGCCTCGGCACATCAGGAGACAAATGAGATGAGAGAAGCGAAATTCCCCTGTTGGTTGGCGGCGGCACTAACGATCGGATTTTTTTTGAACGGCTGTCTCGGCAAGAGCCAATCACCGCGGTTTTATGCGCTCAGCCCGATAACCGAAGACAAGGCTATGGCGCAAAGCGACACCCCGATGCGTGATACGGCTATCGGCATCGGCCCGATCGAAATTGCCGATTACCTGGATCAGTCCAAACTGGTCACCCACACGAGTGACAACCAGCTGGTGAAAGCCGACTTCGACCTTTGGGCAGGGGACTTCAAGGGCAACCTGACCAACATTCTGGCCGAAAACATCGGCATCCTGGTTCCGACCGACCGGATTTATCTTTACCCCTGGCGCACTTCCGCACCGATCGACTACCAGGTGGCGCTGGATGTGGTTCGTTTCGACGGGGAATTGGGCAGGGGTGCATGGCTGGTGGCGCGCTGGAGCCTCTTCGGCCGGCCGGATAGAAAACTGCTCAAAGCCGGCCGTTCCAGCATCCGCGAACCGGTGGGCGGTTCGGATTATGCCGCCCTGGTTGCGGCCCAGAGCCGGGCGCTGGCCGCACTCAGCCATGAGATTGTCGACGCCATACAGGAGGCAGCCGGGGGCAATTAAGTGAAGGAAAGACAGTGAACTGAGCGGCCTTGAAAGAGAATCTGCACTATCAACAAACCCTCCTCAGGCGTGTCTCGCACCGGGATGAATGCGCGCTCCCCGTTTTTATTGCTGCCGGCAATGCCCCTTCTCCTCTGATGTGACCAGCGGGTTTGAGTTTTTACCTGACTTGTGTCATAAAAAATACGCTGCTTGCCTTGGACAGAGGAGATGGATACCATGCTTGCCCGTCACATCGATCTTAATTCGGATGTCGGCGAGAGCTTCGGAAATTACAAGCTCGGGCTCGACGAAGAACTTATTCCGCTGATCAGCTCCGCGAACATCGCCTGCGGCTTTCATGCCGGTGACCCGACGGTGCTGCGGCGTACGGTTGTGCTGGCGCGCGACCACGGGGTGGCGGTGGGGGCCCATCCCGGATTGCCGGACCTGCTGGGCTTCGGACGCCGGGACATGGCGGTATCACCGGAAGAGATCCGGGATTATGTCACCTATCAAATCGGTGCCATCCAGGCCTTTGCAGTGGCGGAAGGGGTGCGCCTTCAGCACGTCAAGCCGCACGGCGCGCTTTACAACATGGCGGTCAGGAATCCGGCGATCTGGGAAACCGTTGCGGCCGCAATGGCCGATCTGGACAGGGACCTGGTTCTTTTCGTCCTCGGCGGGGCCGATCACGACGTACTGCAGGCCCTGGGCGCACGGCACGGGATACGGATCGCCTTCGAGTTCTTCGCCGATCGGGCCTACAATCCCGACGGCAGCCTGGTGTCGCGCCAAACGCCCGGGGCGGTCATCAAAGATCACGACCTGGCGGCAGAGCGGGTCCTCCAACTGGCGACCGAAGGCAAGGTGACGTGCATCGACGGCAGTGAAATCGCGCTGCAGGCCGATACGATCTGCGTTCACGGCGACAATCCGGCGGCGCTTCAACTGGTCCGGAAAATCAGGGAAACCCTGGGTTCGGCCGGGGTCGATATCCAACCCCCCCAAGCATTTTTGTAATTATGGAATAAGAAGTTCGCCGCTGAGACGCAAAGGGCGCAGAGAAGTTTTTTTGGTTTTCAAGCCATAAAAACCTGCGTTCTTTGGCTTGAGCGAAGCGGGTGCTGAACGATGCTGAACACGCAACCGAAATTCCGGGTCATGGGGGACCGGTCACTGCTGGTCGAATTGGGGGACGGGATCGACCGCGACGTGAACCGGCGCGTACGCATGCTCTGCCACCAGGTCAGAGACCGCAAGATTTGCGGCGTCATCGAGTTGATTCCCGGTTACGCCGGGGTGCTGATCATTTTCGACCCACTTAAAACCTCTCTTTCCGCCCTTAAGACCGGCATTGCCTGTGCCCTTGAAACCGTTACTTCTGAAGGGGTGCCCGAACCTCGGCAGGTCAGGATCCCGGTGGCCTACGGCGGCGATTTCGGGCCGGACCTGAGCTGGCTGGCCGAATACCATCATCTGACGCCGGATGCGGTCATCCGGTACCACACCGCGACCACATACCAGGTCTACATGATCGGTTTCACGCCGGGGTTTCCATACATGGGCGAGGTGCCGGTCGAAATCGCCGCGCCGCGCCGGTCGACGCCCCGCACCCATGTGCCGCAGGGATCGGTGGCCATCGCCCAGCGCCAGACCGGCATCTACCCGGCCGCCAGCCCGGGCGGTTGGCAGATCATCGGCCGCACGCCCTTTCGTCTTTTCGATCCCGCGACCTTTCCGCCGACACCCCTCGAAGCCGGTGATCTCGTCACCTTTTATGCCATCGAAAGGGAGGCCTTCGACGCATGGCAACCGTAGCGGCCCTTGAGGTGCAGGAACCCGGCCTGCTGACGACGCTCCAGGATCGGGGCCGGTTCGGCTTCGGACGCTACGGCGTGGCGCCGGGGGGCGCGTTGGACGGTATCGCCCTGCAAATCGCCAATCTTCTGGTCGACAACCCCGAGGATGAGGCGGCCCTGGAGATCACCCTGCCCGGGTTTTCCGCCACCGTGCTGACCGAGGCCGTCGTGGCCGTCACCGGTGCCGACTTCGGCTGGACCATAAACGGCCGGCCGTCGGGGATGTGGCAAAGCCTTCGTCTGCATGCGGGCGATACGATTGCGTTCAAGGAAATGAATTCCGGCTGCCGGGCCTATCTGTCGATCGGCGGCGGTTGGGATGTGCCAGTGCTGATGGGCAGCAAGTCGACGAATCTTTCTTCCGGTTTCGGCGGTTTCCGGGGGCGGCGGCTGCGAAAAGGGGATGTTCTGCGGGCCGCGTCACCGTCGCGGCACCTGCACGCGGCCGGGCGCAGGTTCGATGGAAACGCCGTGCCGGTTTGCAGCGGTTATTGGGTCATGCGGGTCGTCATGGGGCCCCAGGACGACCATTTCAGCCCGGCGGCGCAGGATCTGTTCTTGAATACCGACTTTCAGGTGTCGCCCCATTCCGACCGCACCGGCGTCCGGCTCGCAGGGGCGAGAATAGCGGCGCACGAGGGCGCGGCCGAATCGATTCTCTCCGAAGGGGTGGTCGCGGGGGCCGTCCAGATTCCGGGCGACGGTCAGCCGATCATCCTACTGGGGGAAACGGTGAGCGGGGGCTACCGCAAGATCGCGACCGTGATCACGGCTGACCTGCACCGTCTGGGGCAGGTCCTTCCGGGCGACCGGCTTCGCTTCCAGGCCGTCACCCTGCGCGAGGCGCGCGGGGCCCTCCGGCGCCTGGAAGAAACGATCGGCCGGCTGCGGGACAGCCTGTCATGAACCGTTAAGGACTCTTGATCCAATGAAAGTGAGTAGTGTCGATTTACGATACAAGATGAACGAGGTGTTAGAGGCGCTCGACCGCAGAGAGAAGGTTACCCTCCTCTACCGCAACAAGGTCAAGGGGACGATTGTGCCCGTAAAACGCGGCCGAATGACTACCGTCGTCGAACATCCCTTTTTCAACATGTGCGCAGAAGAACCCAGGGCTGTTCATCAACAGATGGAAGCTGTAAGAGGGTTCCGTGTCAACGTTATTTGAAAACGACATTTTCATAACAATAAGCGGTATTGCCGGGCGCCGTGGATCACCCTTCTGAAATGTCTTTCTCATTTTATTTTTTCTTTGAGTCTCATGAATAGCTCATCATGAGATATTCCTTTTTCACCCGCAGCGTCCAACGCTTCAGCTTCACTGAGTTTTCTATACACAATAATGATTAAGTTTACTATACTAACGCATGAAATAAGAAAAATCCACTGCTCTATCAAGAGGCGGGGTCACGGCTGGTAAAGACCCGCCAGGACCGGCAGGTAGAGGGACAGGATCGGGAAGAGGGACAGGATCAGGAGCACGGCGACGTCCATCAGGATGAACCAGACGGCCTGGCGGGAGATGGCATCGATGTCGCCGCCGATCAGGTTGGCGGCCGTGAAGAGGTTGACGCCGACCGGCGGGGTGGCCTGGCCGATGGCCAGGGCCGAAATGAAAATGACGCCGTACCACAAAGGGTCGATCTTGAAAGCGGCCAGCACGGGGATCAGGATCGGCATCACCAGGTAGGAGATCGAGATGGCGTCGATGATCATCCCCAGGGCCAGCAGCAGTAGGTTGACCAGGATGATCATCACCGCGGCGTTGGGCGAAATGCGGATAATGGCCGCGGCCGCCTGATCGATGATGCCGATCACCGATGCGACCCACGAGAAAATGCCGGCAAACACCACGATGAACATGATCACCGAACTCGTGACGCTGGCGTCCACCAGGATGTGAACCATGTCCCGCCACGTCACGGACCGGTAGACCACGATCGCCACGAAGAGGCTGTAGAAAACGGCCACCACCGCCGCTTCGGTCGGCGTGAAGATGCCGGTGTAGATGCCCCCCAGAATGATGACCGGGGTCAGGATCGCCCACAGGGACTGCCTGAAGGCGATCAGGATCTCCCGGGCCGATCCGCGTTTTTCAAGGCCGCGATAGCCGCGTTTGCGCGAAATCAGGTAGGCTACCAGAAGCGTCCCGCCGCCCATGATCAGGCCCGGCAGGATGCCGGCGACGAAAAGCGCACTGACCGATACCCCGGTAATGTTGCCGTAGATGATGAATGCGATGCTCGGCGGGATGATGATCGACAGGTCCGCGGCATTGGCGATGGTGGCGCCGGCGAAGTGTTTGTCGTAGCCGTGGCGCACCATGGGTGTCAGCAGGATCAGGCCGACGGCCGCGGTTGTCGCCGGCCCCGATCCGGAGAGCGCGCCCCAGAACATGCAGGTCAGCACGGCTACCATGGCCAGCCCGCCGACGGCCTTGCCGACCAGGAGTTCGAAAAAACGGGCGATTTTGGCCGCGAGCCGCGCCTTTTCGAGGATCACGCCCGCCAGGACGAAAAAAGGAATGGCGAGCAGGGGAAAAGAGGCGATGCCGTTTAAGAAGTTGACGCCCAGCATGCCGATGCCCAGGTCGAACTGATAAATGGTGACGATGGCGGCGATTCCAAGGGCCGTACCGATGGGAATGCCGAGAAACATGAGGACCAGGAAAACCGATCCGATCAGAAGGGCCTCCATCTATAGGTCCTCGCCGCCATCGAGCCGCGCCAGGCTGCGGGCCGCGTGCCGGTAGATGCCCGTGAAAACAAAAACCGAGAAAAGCGGGACCCCGGCGTAAAAGACCCAGACCGGAATGTCCAGGGCGGCCGAGGTCGCTTGAAACAGCGTCAGTTCATCGTAAATGGCCTGCAGCATGTAGTAGTCGACCAGCAGGAACAAAACCGCGCTCAAGCCGGCGCCGAGCAGGATGGCCGCTTTTTTGAAGCGCTTGGGGAAGATGTTGAAGAGAGTCATCATGCCGAGCTGACTGCCGCGTTCGAAGGCGATCGCCGAGCCCACCACCGTCAGCCACACGAACAAATTGATGG
>JBAPWQ010000405.1:0-4506 GCA_049283795.1 Desulfobacterales bacterium
AGAACTTCTCATGCCCCTTGGAACTGCTGCCAATTTAACGTCCGATGCTCATCTTGCCGCACTGGCCATTGAACATGGTGCCCGTCTTTATTCAACAGATAATGATTTCAGGCGTTTTCCATCGTTGCGGTGGACAAATCCAATCGAGTAAAATATTCTTATTGTCTAATTCCGCTTCTTTTTTTTCATGAGAACATCGATTTCGTTTCCGGTGGAATCCCGCCAGAAGTAAATTGCATGTTCTTCACCACGATTCATATAGTTTTTTAAATGTTAATTACTTTATCGGCCAGTTGCATGGCTGTGACAATATCCAGCATGTTGGTCGTCTCACCAACCTGCTTTCTGTCCAAAAGGTTGAAATGGTCCAGGCAAGTGCCGCATACCATTATCTTGAGTCCATCCTTCTCGTATTCTTGCAGGTCCTCGAGCACCTCAGAGCCTGCGATGGTGAGCTTTACACCATTGTTTACGAATACGAGCCTCCACATTTCGTCACCCATTTCTTTTAGTGTGCGCAGGAAATTGACCATCAGTTTTAAACCCAGAGCGTCGTCGCCGAAGCCGAGACGGTCTGTGGCGCACATAACCATGATCCTTTTGACATCACCGTGAGCTTCCATTGCAGGTTGGGGCTGCACAGAAGACATTGAATCACAATTTCCAATGACGACATAGTCGGTACCGACTTGTTCCAGAGCCGTCTGAAACCCTTGGGAATCAAGGAATCGCTGAACATTCTGCTGGGAAGCTGCGTTGTCCACGACCACCCTCACAGCATTGTGACTCTCTTCCTGTAAGGCAGCCTTGGTTTGAAGTACGGGTGCCGGGCATGCCAGGCCCCGCGCATCAATTTCTTTCAATTTAATACCTCCTGGTTAAATACTATAGATTTTCAAACTTGTTTGAGTTTGAACAAGTCATGGTCATCCGCAATATAATCCGAACATTCACTCATTCTCGAAATCATTTTCGACGGCTTCAGTTACTGACGCATATAAATTTCATACCTGGTGTGAAGCCTTTTTTACAATTTTAGGCAAGCAATCCGAAGCAGCCGCGCCATCATGGCACCGATTTTGGTATCCATCTTATGAAGAAATCCATTTTCGGTGCATTGGATAAGCCCAGGTCTTTGATATAGAATCAACCTCGCGGCCATTTCTGCCGCATTTGACGTCAAATGCGCACATTGCTGGAAGTGGGCCTGACGATCATGGCGGACACTTCGAGAGAGAACTCTACAGCAGGTTGCGCCGTTAGTGGCTTTAAACACATCGTGAAGTTGCCGAGCACTATTGCGCATGCGCTGGCGGTGATGGTAAGGTTGATCGCTTCCTACCAACAGGCCGCACGCCAAAACGGCGCCACTCAAAGCGCCACAAATGCAACCGCTATCTCCCAGTGCTATGCTGAAAGGAGCCGCAACAGCAACGGCCTGAGCGTCACTAAGACCGCCGTTAAGGGCCTTGTTCAAGGTCACTACGACCGCCTCGGTGCACAGCAGCTGCCGGGTTTGGTACAGATTTTCTGCACGCTTTTTAATTCGTGCGATCAACGCCTCAGCTTGAGGATCGTGATTGTTCCACCACTTTGGCATCAATATAACCCGCCCATTTGATTACTTCGCCTTCTCAATGGGAAAATCTGCCCCTTTCCAGGCAAAGACTCCGCCAGGATAGCGATAGACGTTTTTGTAGCCGAGATTGACGGCCCAGGCGGCACCGTTGTGGCTGCGGGTGCATTTGACGAAACCGCAGTAGATCACGATCAGCTTTTCTGTATTATCGCCCAACAATTTTTTGAAATCTTCCAGGGTCTTGCCGTCGGTTTCCTTTGTATCCCATTCCTTCATGTCCGGTATGGGGAACAGAAACTGAACCGCCCCCGGAACATGCTGTTTTTTATAGCTGTCCTCATAGGGCATGGTATCGACGACCAGCATCTCTTTTCCGGAATCGATCCACTTCTTGAGTTCTTCGGTGGTCACCACATCGTAGCTGCCGCGCTGAACATCACGAACCAGTTTGACCGCATCGGCTTCCTTTTCCACTTCCTTTTCAAATTTGTCATCCAGAAAGGCCCCGGCAGGAGCTGCCATCGCTGCCACCAGTCCCACAACCAGAAACATTTTCAACACAGAATTAACCATACGCATCTTCTTTTTTCCTTTTGCTGAATAGTTGATTTACAATATCCATGACGCCCGCCGGCCGTATGGCACGATAGCGGCGCCGACCATATATAAAGCTAACTCCAGCCATCATGGCCAGATCCCGAAACAAGGAAAGCCTCAGACCGTGAAATGCCTCGGTTTCCGGGTCTTCAGGACCGAAGCAACCGCAGTCCACATCCAGTCCCATCCAGATACCGTAACCAAGCACCACCATAAAAAGCACCAGCAAACCGGTCATCAGCGCCAGGCTCCCGCGGATGTCGAACAGCAGGCCGAGACCGGCAACCACCTCCAGCAGCGGCAAACCAACCGCCACCGGCATGAGCAGACTTTCAGGAACGATCCCAAAAGCCTCTATCAGAACGGTAAAAGCTTTAGGCTCCAGCAGCTTGGCGCTGCCAGCATAAATGAACATGCCGCCCAAAATCCATCGAGTATAATTGTAGATGCAACCAGACATGCCATCCTTTCTCCTTATAATTCCCCTGCAAGAATATAAAGATTAACTCCGTACATCCTGGGCGCTGATGTTAGAATGCACCTGTCATTATCGTTCCCAGCACTTTTAAACTACAAGTACAATTACATATACCGATATGTCAAACAGGATATTCCGATAGAATTGAGACGATATTAAGGTTTTCCCGATAGACTGAGGCGCAACCGGTTATCGCACTGCCGGAAGCCTGATGTTGAAAGGATTACATGAGCGGCACAATGGAGATCGTGACTAATTTATCTGATCATTCAGGTTGATAGAAGGCATAGCCGTCACTCATCGTTAATAAGGTCCATCTATTCCCCTGCGGTTGCCAGAAGAAAATTAAGCATGGCTTGACACGACGGTGAGGCGATCCGACGCTTATTCCGAATCAGGAAAAAGTTTCGAGACATCGAAAGTCCCTTGACCTTCAAAGCTTTGAGGATTCCAACTTTCAACTCCGTATCAATGGCTCTTGCCGAGAGGATAGACAGGCCAAGACCTGATTTGATACCTTCTTTAACAGCTGTCGATGAGCCGAACCGAGCGGAGACTTGAAGTGCGTTTGTGCCGTCTTCACCAGATTCACGCAGATAGTTTTCCAGGATCTTTAATGTTCCAGAGCCTTCTTCCCGCAGTATGAACGGTGTTTCCCTAAGTTCCTTCAGGGAGACGGCCTTTCGCCGAGCCCACGGGTGTTGAACAGGAATGGCAAGAACCAATTCGTCCTTCCAGAGTTTTTGGCATGAAATGTTTGGGTGTAAAGTTTTTGCGCCGATAACGCCTATCTCAAGTAGGCCCGTCAAGACACGATTTTCAATTTCACTGCTGTCTGCGATTGTCAGTTTCACCGATAAATGCGGATATTTTTTGTTGAATCTACCGATGAGATCCGGAAGAATATATTCTCCGGAAATGGTGCTGCCGCCCATGGATATCTCTCCCCGTTCCAGTCCCAGAAATTTCTCTATCTCCAATTGGGCCGTCTCTTTCATTTCCAGAAAAAGGGTGGCATGTTTGTGCAGAAGTTCACCGGCAGCAGTGGGAACCACTTTTCTCCCCAGGCGGTCAAGTAACCGAGTGCCAATCTTTTTTTCAAGAGAGGCAATCCTTTCACTGACCGATGCCTGGGCCAGAAAAACTGCTTCGGCAGCCTTAGAAATACTTTCCATTTCGACAACCTTGCAAAAAATTTCAAGCTCGCGAAAACCGAAATCAATGGACAGCATTTTCGAATTCATCCTTATTTGGGTGGCTGTCATTTTTCCAAAAGAGACATGGATTGCAACCGATAGTCCTCATACGGTAAAAATAAGACGGATACCAGATATAGTGGTCCGTCTTCAGATAGTGTCTATTCATAGGTAACCTGGCAATGGTTGCCTGTTGAGAGGGGAGGCTCCGAGGTTGCGCGCCGGGCCTTCACGAGTAAGGTGTAGTCACCCGCTCGGTAGTGTAACTGTCCAGCCGGTAAACGGCAAGGACAAACTAAGCGAGAGAAGCGAGGTGAAGGGTGAGGTCATGAATCTGACACATAAACCCGAGAAACACGAATTTTGGGAACGGGCCAATCCCCTTATGGAGGGCGCAGGCCATACGGCGAGCGTGTGAGGGACGAATGCAAAGCCGACACCCCGGGGTCTAAATCGGCATCGAGCTGCCCAACGACAGGTGAGTAACCAGGCGAGCGTCGAACAAGGTGCTCTTGGGGAATCAGCCGCAATGGCAAGTACCCGCTTGACCTTCAGGGGAATGCCAATAAACATTGTCGATTTTTTTCAAGAGTCACCACAGCGGGGTGAAGATCTGGACCTGATACGCAGAAAAGACAGTGCCCGAGAGGTGGTGA
>JBAPWQ010000406.1:0-7737 GCA_049283795.1 Desulfobacterales bacterium
AGAACCACTTCGGCGACAAGAACAATTACCTGCCCACGGCCCACGGCTTCGACGAGTTCTTCGGCAACCTGTATCACCTCAATGCCGAGGAGGAGCCGGAGAACGTGGACTACCCGACGGACGCGGACTTTCCCGACTTCAAGAAGGTCTTCGGCCCGCGGGGCGTCATGCACAGTTGGGCCACCGAGAAGGACGACCCGACCGAACACCCGCGCTGGGGCCGTGTCGGCAAGCAGAAGATCGAGGACACCGGCCCGCTGACCAAGAAGCGCATGGAGACCTGCGATACCGAGTTTCTGGTTGCCGCCCAGGACTTCATCAAGCGCGCCCACAAGGACGACAAGCCCTTTTTCGTCTGGTTCAACACCACCTGGATGCACTTCCGCGTGCACCCACCGGCCGAGGTCATCGGCCAGGCCGGGCGCTGGCAGTCATTTTACCATGATGTCATGGTGGAGCACGACAAGCACGTGGGGCAGATGCTGGACCTGCTGGATGAACTGGGCATCGCCGAGGACACCATCGTAATGTATTCGACCGACAACGGACCGCACATGAACACCTGGCCCGACGGTGCCATGACGCCTTTCAGAAACGAGAAGAACTCCAACTGGGAAGGCGCCTTCCGTGTGCCGATGATGGTGCGCTGGCCCGGCAAGATCGAGGCCGGCACGGTCTCCAACGAGATCATCGCGCACCAGGACTGGCTGCCGACCCTGCTGGCGGCGGCCGGCGAGCCGGATATCGCCGCGAAGCTCAAGAAAGGGCATCAGGCCGGCGGCAAGCGCTATAAAGTGCACCTCGACGGCTACAACTTCCTGCCCCACTTCACGGGCAAGGAGGAAAAAGGCCCGCGGCCGGGCTTCATCTACTTCTCCGATGACGGCGACCTGGTGGGGTTGCGCTTCGACAACTGGAAATTTGTCTTCGCCGAACAACGATGCCAGGGCACGGTCATGATCTGGGCGGAGCCTTTTACCTTCCTGCGCATTCCAAAAATCTTCAACCTGCGCACCGACCCCTTCGAACGGGCGGATGTCACCTCCAACACCTATTGGGACTGGTTGATCGACCGCGCCTACCTGACCTATGCGGCGCAGTTCATCGTGCGGAAGTTCCTGGAAACTTTCAAGGAGTTCCCGCCGCGCATGAAGCCGGCCAGTTTCGGCATCGATCAAGCGCTGGAGAAGATGGAACGGGCCTTGAACATCGACTGACAGAACCGGTGACCCCCGGCTGCGACGCACCATCACGGTGCGTTGCAGCCCAAGGCTTTTTGACCGGGTTTTGACTTTGCCGCCGGTCGCCGGCGCATGACACCCTAAAGCCTTCTTCCTCCGGCCTGGCCGGCATCTTTATGGACAATCGAGACCCTCGTTTTTCGGAAACCGAGGGCGTCAGGGAGGCCGTGCGGGCGTTTTACGACCGGCACCCCTACCCGCCGCCGGCCAGTGACCTCGCAGGCTACCGCCGTCGCTGGCGGGATGAGGCCCGGCGTCGGACGGACTTTCATCTGCACTGGCCGGGCACGGCCTACCGCCCGGACCTGCAGGTGCTGGTCGCCGGCTGCGGCACGTCCCAGGCGGCCAAACATGCCCTGCGCCAGCCTTCGGCACGCGTTACCGGCATCGATTTCAGTGCGACGAGCATCCGGCATACCGAGGCCCTGAAGCGTCACTATCACTTAAACAATCTTGAGCTGCACCAGCTCCCCATTGAACGGTTGCAAGAGCTTGGGCAGAGATTCGACAAGGTTGTCTGCACGGGGGTGCTGCATCACCTCCCCGACCCGGATGCAGGGCTGCGCGTTCTGCGCAGCGTCCTCAAACCGGATGGGGCTATGCACCTGATGGTATATGCGACGTATGGCCGGAGCGGCATCTACATGCTGCAGGAATACTGTCGCCGGCTTGGGATCGGGCACTCCGACCAGGAAATCCTGGATCTTGCCAATACCCTCGCGGCGCTGCCGCCCGGGCATCCATTGGCGCATCTGCTGGGCCAGGTGCCGGATTTTCGAACTAAGGCCGGGCTGGCCGATGCTCTGCTGCATCCGCAAGATCGATCGTTTACCGTGCCGCAGCTGTTCGACGTCATCGCGGAGGCGGGGTTGACGTTCGGGCGCTGGTTGCGGCAGGCACCCTACCTGCCCCAGTGCGGTGCCCTGGCCCAAATTCCTCACGGCTGCAGCCTGACCCGGCTTCCCCCTGCGGAGCAGTATGCGGCCGTTGAACTGTTGCGGGGAACGATGGTCCGTCACAATGTGATCGTTTACCGCAGCGACCGGCCTGTCAGCGGTCAGCCCATCGGGTTCGATGAGGATGGCTGGCAATCCTACGTCCCGATCCGGCTGCCGCGGACACGTTGCGTCGAAAAGCGTCTGCCGCCCGGTGCGGCCGCGGTGCTCATCAATCAGGGCCACGCCTATGCGGACCTCGTTCTGCCGATTGATGAAAGGCAGAGACACTTATTCGACTGTATCGATGGGCACCGCACCATCAATGAGATCCGGAACGATCCTGCAGCTCGGCGAGCACAATCCCCCAGCCACGAGCTTGCCCGCTCCTTTTTCGAGCAGCTCTGGCGGTACGATCAGGTGGTTTTCGACACAACCCAAGTGCAGTAAAGAATCGGATGGCGGAAATATTTGAAAAAGCAGTGATCGTCTTTGAAGCCGTTGCGGTAGCCGTCTTGATCTTCGGGACTTTGTTCGGCCTGGGGCACTCTATCCGGCAATTGTTTCAGGGGTCGAAGCCGCACCAGGCGTATCGGGCTTTTCGACAGGGATTTGGCCGCACTCTGCTGTTGGCCCTTGACCTTCTGGTGGCCGCCGACATTATCCTCACCGTTACCCTCGACCTTAGCTTTGAAACCCTTGGCATGCTGGGACTGCTTGTCCTCATTCGGACCTTTTTGCACTTTGTCCTGGAGCTGGAAGTCACCGGCCGCTGGCCCTGGCAAGGAGTCCATGGAGCGGCCGACGATCCTGAAAAGTGAGCAGTGTTGACGTTAAAGACCCATGATTTCCGGGAGAAGCAAAAACTGGCTGTAAAAAACCCCTTATGTTCTTCTGGCTCGACCAGAATGACAGGAGCAATGCAGCATGGACAACGCCATCTTCATGAAATTCGTGACCCTGACGATTTTCAGCCTCATGTTCGCCATCGGCATCAACCGCTCTTTCCGGCAACTCACCACCCTGTGGCGCCGTCCCGGACTGCTGCTGCGGTCTCTTATGGCGGCCGTCGTGCTAGTCCCGGCGGTTGTGGTTCTGCTGTTGTGGATCTTTAGCTTGCCGACGGCCGTGGCGACCGGCCTGGCGGTGCTGGCGGCCGCGCCGGGCGCCCCGCTGACGACCAAAAGAGTCGAGATGGCGGGCGGCGATCCGGAATACTCCGCCAGCCTGCAGCTGACGCTGGCGTTGCTGGCGTTCGTGCTGACACCGCTGACCCTGGCGATCTTCAATGCGCTGTTTGAGCTCTCAGTCGAAAAAGTCACCGCCTTCCAGGTGGCCTCGCAGGTCGCCCGGGTCACATTTTTGCCGGTTGTCGTCGGCCTGCTCATCCAGCGCCTGGCCCCGGGGGTCGCCGCGCGCATCGGCAAACCCGCGGCCGTGTTCGCCAAAGGGCTGTTCATTCTGTTGTTTGCCGGAGTGATCCTTCTCCTCGCGCTGGTTCCCGATTTACGGGCCATGCTGAATCTGGGAGGACCGTCCATCGCGGCGATCATCGTCATGGTCGGCAGTTCCCTGGCCATCGGCCATCTGTTGGGTGGCCCGTCGCGGACGACGTGTTCGACGCTCGCCATCGCCAGCATCGCCCGCAATGTGGGGCTCGCCCTGTTCATCGCGGGGTTATCCGATTATGGGCAGAAGTTTATTCCCACGCTCCTGGCCTACATGATTTTAGGGGTGCTTCTGGCCGTTCCTTACTCGCTGTTGAGCAAGCGCCGGATGAGGTTGCGCCGCACCGCATGACCGGCAATGTCTCGCTGGAACCGCCGCACCGGCCGCTGGCGATACTTTTGTTAAAAATAAGGAGCGCTGATTGATGAGTCCCAATGATGCCCAAAAGAACCTGGCGAACGAACTGGCCAAAGAGCGCAACCGGGAAGCCGCCGACCGGACGCTCATGGCCTGGATCCGCACGGCCATATCCCTGATCGGTTTTGGATTCGCCATCGCCCAATCCTACCAGTTCATCGAAAGCGACTATGTCGAAAAAACCGGCAGAGTGCTCGACACCCTTCATACGCCTTTTATATTCGGGATCAGCTTCATGGTCCTCGGCATTTTGGGCATCATGGCGGGGGTCATCCAGTATAACCGTATTCTGGACCGGATCCAGTCCGACCGGTTCATCTATATCAGACCCTGGGCGCTGCCCAAGATCATGGCGATTCTGCTGGTGATTATCGGGGTGTTCGGGCTTCTCGCCATCATATTCTGACGGCGCGGCAGGCGCCGGAAATCCACCTTTCGGGCCAGCGGGTTAGATCCAGCGGGAATCCCTGGTCAGGCAGATGGACAGCCAGGCATTGTCGAGGGGCAGATGGAGGGCGCGCCAGATCCGCTCCCGCAGGCGGTCCTGCTCGGCGATGGTCTGCAGGGTGAAATTCGGCCCGACGAGGATGTCGATTTCTATGAAACGGGTGCGTCCGGTCTTGACCACGTGATGGACATAGCGCTTGATGTCGTGCTCGGCCCGGATCTTTTCCATCACGGCCTCCAAACGCCGGGTGACGACATCCTCGTCCGCGGCCATGAGCAGGACCTCGCTCAGGCTGCGCCGCAGGGCGAGAGCGGGGGCGGGGATTGCCAGCAGGGCCATCGCTGCGCCCATCGCCGGGTCGGCGTAGCGCGCCCACAGGCCGTGGTGCGGCTCGTCCAAAAAGGGCAGCACCGCAAATCCCAGCAGCGTCATCATGCTGAAACCGAAGTCGATCAGCCATTCCCGGGCATCGGCTTCGATCAGTGCCGAGGCGATTCGACGCGCCACCCGCCGTTCGTAGGCCCATATCGCCAGGCTGACCGCGCCGCTCACCACCGCGAACCAGATCACCCCCTCGGCATCCACGGTGTTGCCGCCGGCGCGGATGCGTTCGATGCCGTTGATCAGCGCGTAGAGACAAATCAACAGTACCAACAGGTTGTTCACGCTGAGCACCAGCGGCTCGACATGCGAGTAGCCGAACGGAAAGCGCCGGTTTTCCTTCTTCACCACCAGCTTGGCCGCCAGCAGGCTGAGCCCCGAGCCGATCAGGCTCAACGAGGAAAAGATGCCGTTTAAAATGACGACCACGGATTCCAGGTAAAGGCCGTAGACGATGCTGCCGACGGCCACGACCAGGACACCGCCGATGGCCAGGGTCAAGGTTCGCTGCTCGACTTGGTGGGTTTGTTCTCTGGTTGGCATGTCCGAAAAGCCTGAAGCACTGTCGCAATGGCCGCAGTGCCGCGGAATCACCCTGCGGAATGCCGGGTTCTTACCGTGCCGCTTATGTCGCGTCAAGCGCAAAGACAAGGCTTCGTACCAATAAATTGACACGGGCGTCCGATGGCTGTATAGAAGCCACGAAAGCAGGCGCTGTGAACGTTGCCGACCGTGCTGCGACGGAAAAAAAAGGAATGTTTCGCCCCAACTGTCCAACGGCGCTTAGAAGAGAAAAGGGGCCTGCCATGCAGTCAAGGAAGCAACATCAGCCGGTGGCGTATCGGCCGCCCGGGCCGAAATTTTCGTGGAGATTGACGGCCCTGGCACGACTGGCACTGCTGCTGATGATGGCGTCGGCCGCCGGCTGTTATTCTTTCGGCCGGGGGGTCGCGTCGCGCGCCCTCGAAAGCATGGAAAGGGAAGACACCCGCCAGTGTGAAATCCGCGGCAGCCTGTTCGGCGGCATCTCCTCACTGCTTGAAGATCAAAAAATCGTCAAAATATTGATCGTTCACGGCATTGGCACCCATCGGCCCGGCCACGCCACCACGATCATCGAGAATATCTCCGGCGCCCTGGGGCTGACGGTTTTCTCGCGACCCAAAAACGTCAATATCCTGAACCCCGCCGACCCGCAGCAACGGCTCTCGAACCTGCGGATCATGGGCGCCCGCAACGAGGACGGGTCCCAGAAGGTCTTCTTCTATGAACTGACCTGGTCCGATATTACCACGGGACGAAAACGGCTGCTGGATTTCGACACGTCGGGGGATTTTGCGCAGCGCCGGGCGCCGTTCAACAACGCCATGAAGGCCTTTTTAAACGACGTGGCCCCCGATCCCATCATTTTTTTCACCGACCAGGACAACCCCATCCTGGCGGCCACATGGCAAGCCGTGTGCTGGATGCTGGCGGACCAGGGAGATGAGAGCCTGACCGACAATCAAAGCCAGGTCTGCCGGGCTTCGTCCATAACGACGCTGAGCAATCTGGAGAAGTACAACATCGCCTTCATCACGCACAGCCTGGGCAGCCGCATCGTTATCGACGCGCTGGGAGAGGTCGTCGAGATGCTGGAAGACGAGCAGATCAGGGCCGGTCACCCCGACCTGGTGGCCGAACTGCAGGCCAAGGAAATGACGGTTTTCATGCTGTCCAACCAACTGGCCCTGCTGCAGATCGGTTTGCCGGCGCCGCGCGTCGTCGGGCAGATCGACGACTACTGCCGCGAGGATGGCGGCAAACGTGCCCGCCGAGCCTTCAACAAGCTCAACATCGTCGCCTTTACGGACCCCAACGACCTGTTCAGCTATGCCATCACCTCGGATTTCGTCGACAATTACCTGGACTCCCGGATGTGTCCGGTGGTGACCAATATCAATATCAATGTCGCCAACCGGATCACGGCTTTCGGCTTGGAGGTCGTCAACCCGATCGCGGCCCACAGCAATTATCATCTGGATGAACGGGTCATCGAACTCATTTCCCATGGCAATGCCGATTTGGAAGAAAATGAGCGGCTGGCCGGACGCTGCCGGATGATAAGGATAGAGAATAAAGGGGATTACTAGGCGTGGGGCAGGGCAAGGTCCGAAAGGGATAAGGTTAGGGTGTAAGGCTAAGAAGGCGTAGGGTGTAAGGTGTAAGGTTTAAGGTGTGGGGTGTAAGATAAAAGGTATAAGGTAAAAGGCATAAGGCAAAAGGCAAAAGGAGTAAGGAGTAAGGTTTATGGTGTAAGGGGTAAGGTTTCAATGGCTAACTGATGCGATCGTTAAAATAAATCCATTTACTTCAAGGAGGTTCTCATGTCCCAACTGGTTGTCATCGAATTTCCCGACGAACACACCGCCTTTGCCGTGCGGGCGGAACTGGCCAAGCTGCAGAAAGAGTACCTGATCGAAATGAAGGATGTGGTGGTGGTCACCAAGGATGAGGCGGGCAAGGTCAAGCTGCACCAGGCCGTCAACCTGACGCTGACCGGCGCCGTGGGCGGCAGCTTCTGGGGCATGCTGATCGGCATGATCTTTCTCAACCCGCTGCTGGGCGCGGCCGTGGGCGCCGGGGCCGGGGCCCTCAGCGGCAAGCTCTCGGACATCGGCATCGACGACAAATTCATGAAAGAGTTCAGCAAGGACTTTACGCCCGGCGCCTCGGCCCTCTTCGTGCTGTTTCGCAAGGCGACGGCCGACAAGGTGCTCGAACGCCTGAAAGATTTCAAGGGCAAGGTCCTGAAGACTTCCCTGGGCATCGACGATGAGCAGAAGCTGCGGCAGGTGCTCGAAAGGGAAGAGACCACATCCTAGCC
>JBAPWQ010000407.1:0-7489 GCA_049283795.1 Desulfobacterales bacterium
GGGCGAGGCGGTCAGGATTGCCGAGCTGATGGCCGAATCCGGGGCGGCGGGGGAAATCCACGTCAGCGAGAGCATCTACGGGCGTCTGCAGGCCGAATATCTGTTCAAGGCGCGTGGAAGCTACTACCTGCCCGACGTCGGGGAGCTGGCCACCTACATCCTCACGGGGCGCATATGATGGACACGGTCAAGGTGCCATCAGCCGCAGAGGACGCCCTTGTCTGGAACCGGCAGCCTATAAGATGGCTGCTGGCTGCAATCGGACGGGCCGTTATCGGCTTGCTGCGGCCCCTGGTCGAGTTGAGCAGCCTGATGGTCGCAGTCCTGTGGCAGAGTTGCCGGCCCCTGAACTGGCGCCGCACGCTGGGGCACGAATTTTTGCGCCAGTGCCGGCTGATCGGCATCGGCGCCATGGGCTTCATCGGTTTGAGCGGTTTGCTGGTCGGATTGGCGATGGTTTTTCAGGCGCTCTACTGGCTCAACTTGCTGGGTCAGGGCAGTCTTGCCGGCAAGATCATCGTGCTGATCCTGGTGCGTGAGATCGCGCCGCTGCTGGTTGCTCTAATCGTCCTCGGGCGCAGCGGGTCGGTCAACATGGTCGAACTCGGCCACATGCGGGCGAGCGGCCAGATCCGCATGCTCGAAGCCCAGGGCCTCGACCCGTTTCTGTTCCTCATCGTCCCGCGCTGCCTAGCAGCGGCGCTGTCCACGTTTTGCCTGACCATCGTCTTCATCCTGGTGGCGCTGGCCGCTGGATTTATGGTCGGCACGGTCGCGGTGTCCTCCGACAGGACCCTGCTCGAATTCATCAATAACATCCTGGCGGCTATGGGCCCCGGCGAGTACGCGATCATGGCATTGAAGCCTGCGCTGGCCGGGCTCGTGATGACGCTGATAACCTGTATCACGGGATTGTCGGTCGGTGGGCCGGCCGGACAGATTGCGGACGTGCTGCCGCGGGGGTTCGTCAAATCCGTGCTGGCCGTTTTTCTGGTTTCAGGAACGCTCACACTGCTGCTATAAATTTTAATGATGGAATCCACCGAAGGCCGCCGCACCGTCCTGACCGTTGACCAGGTGACCCTGTTTGCCGACGGTCAACGTGGCGGTGACTACATGACGGCCCATTTTGACCTCTACAACGGACAGCTGGCGCTGGCCCGTCTCGAAAACCTGGGTCAAACCGCCATTCTCGCCGACGTGTTCTCCGGCCTGGTCCCGCCGCATGCGGGCCGCGTCCTGTTCGTCGGCCGGGATTGGCAGAGGTCATCGGACGACATGCTCAACGCCATGCGCGGCAGAATCGGCCGGGTGTTTTCAAGCGGCAACTGGCTGGAAGGCCTGAGCCTGGTCGAGAACATTTTGCTGCCCCAGCTCCATCACACCCGCCGGCCGCTGCCGGACCTCAGGGGCGAGGCCGCGCGCCTGGCCAGGCAGTTCGGGCTTCCCGGGCTGCCGCTCGGCGCGCCGGATAAATACAGCCGCGCCGACCTTCAGCGCTCGGCCTGCGTGCGGGCGTTTTTGGGCACGCCTCTTTTACTGCTGCTGGAGGACCCGACCTTCGGCCTGTACCCGCGGATCGTGCCGGCCCTGGTCAATGCCATCCGGCAGGTTCGCAACCAGGGTGCCGCGGTCGTCTGGATGACCCTCGCGGAGGAGGTCTGGCGCGACACTTCGATACCGGCCGATCGCTTGTTCAGGATGGCCGGCCGGAACCTGACGGAGGTAAACCGACACTGGCATGAGTGATCGAAAAAAAATATTCCGGTACACGAACGAAGCCGTCGGGGCCTTCGTGCTTCTCACGGTGCTTATTTTCATCGTCGCCCTGCTGCAAAGCGGGCGCCTGCAGGGCTGGTTCGACCCGGGCGAGAAGCTCAAGGTCATTTTGCCCCAGGAGGGCCTTTTCGGCCTGTCCGGCGGCGCCGAAGTGGAAATACTCGGCACCAAGGCCGGCAAGGTGAGCCGGATCGTGATCGAGCCCGATCAGCAGATCCATGCCGTCGTGGACCTCAAACGCAAGATGAGAGAATTCGTGAAACGCGATTCGCAGGGCATTATCCGCAAAGAGTTCGGTGTGGCCGGCGCGGCGTTTCTGGAAATCACCCGTGGAACCGGAGAGCCCCTGGACTGGGAGTATGCGGTCATCGAGGCCGTGGCCGAGCGCGCCCCGACCGAGTCGATGGGCGAGCTGCTGGCGGACGTGCGTCTGAAGGTGATGCCGATCCTGGACGACGCTCAGAGGCTGCTGGCCAACCTGAACGGGATTACCGGCAAAATCGCCGCCGGAGAGGGGGCCATCGGGCGGCTGCTGGTAGAGGACCGCATGGCCCGTGAGGTCGAGACGCTGCTGTCCCAGGTCAACACCGACATCCGGCAACTGGGCCCCATCCTGGAAACCTTGCAGACGACGGTCGCCAACGTTTCGGCCCTGACGGGCCGCATCGCCGAGCAGTCCGGTGAACTGCCGCAAATGACCCGTGACGCGGGGCAGTTGCTCTCCTCGCTGCAGTCCGTCATGCAGGACCTGAGCCGCACCACCCCTCACCTGCCGAAGATGATTGCCAACGTGAGCGCCGCCACCACCGACGTTCCGCTCATGCTGGGCCAGACCCAGCAGGTGCTTTACGAACTCGAACTGCTGTTGCAGCAGCTGCGGTCCAGCTGGCTGCTGGGGGGCGGCGGCGCCGGTAAGCCAGCCCCGTCCGGCCGCATCCCCACGCTGGAGGTGACCCCGTGACCAGGATGTGCAGGCAGGCTAAAAGCGGGTGGCTGGCCGGTCTGTGGGTCCTGGCGGGCCTCTTTTTATTGGCCGGCTGCGGAGGGGCGAGACAGGTCAAGTCCGACCTGCCGGGCATCGACCGCGAGTTCGACCGTTACAGTCGCATGGCGCGCGCGGCTTTCGACACCGGGCAAATCCCCCAGGCGATCGAGGGCTATAACAAGGCCCTGGCCCGCGCTTATGTCACCGACGATATCGACGGGATCGTGGACACCGGCTACAACCTGGCGGTCAGCCATCTGCAGCTGGGGGACTATGCCGCCGCACTGGAAAACGTGGAAAAGGTGCGGGGCGAGCTGCTGGCGGCCGGACGCGACCTACCGGCCGACCTTCTTTTCGTGCAGGCGGCCGCACTTTACCAGACCGGCGACCCCGAGCGGGCCTGGCAAATCAGCGAGGACATTTTAGCGATGCCGCCGACACCCGGCACGCCGGCGCGGACTCATTTTCTGCGCGGCCTGCTGGCGGCGGACCGCGGCGATGCGGCGCAGCTGCGCCTGGAAATTACCGCGCTCGGCGAACCGGCGCTTCCCGGCCTCAAGGCCGATCACCTCGAGTTGACCGGCCGCCTGGCGATGCTCGACGGGCGCTGGGACGAGGCCGTCGCGGCCCTCGACCAGGCGGCGCGCGTGAGGGCCGAAAACCGGAACTACCGCTCGATGGAGACCGCCCTGGCCGCGGCGGCACTGGCCAGCCAGCGCGCGCAGCGTCCCGCGGATGCCGCCTATCGCTACCTGCGGGCGGCGCGCAGCGCGGCCCTGAGCGGCGACCCGACGCGGGCGACCGCCTGGCTCCATGAGGCCGGGCGCCTCGCCGGGCAGGCCGGCGCGGAATCGATCCTGGCAGAGGTCCGCGGCCTGCAGGCGCTGCTGTCGGAGGAATCACCGCCCCGGCCGGTGGACCGTTGAACGGCGATTTGCCCATTTCAACCAGCATTTCCATCGGGAGACGCCTTTGAAACCCGGACGATCGAACGGTCGGCGCCGGTGTCGCGGCACACCCTCGGTCGGTTGGCTGCAGGATGGGGTCAAGACATATATCGGGCACGGGGTTCGTCCAGCCCTGCGAGGGCCCTGAGCGCCGCTACGTCTATCAGCAGATCGGCACCCGTTGGTCGTTGGAACCCGGAGCGGCTTGGGTCGACGATCGGCGTCGAACCCTGCTGGTGGTGATCGGCCGTAAGGGGTTCACCAGAAATGACGCCCTCGGCGCCCTGATTGACTGCGACAAGGGATATGAAACGTTGACAATTTTATCGGTCTGACTTAGTCTGGTCTAAGACTAGCCTAAGGAGGTGCCTTATGGAAACCGTCGGTGCATACGAAGCCAAGACCCATCTGCCCAAGCTATTGGAACGCGTTCAAAAAGGTGAGCGCATCACCATCACCCGGCATGGTGTTCCGGTCGCGGTATTGCATCCCCCTGAAGCTGAAAATAAAGTGGATTACCAATCGGTCATTCTTGAGTTGCGAAAATTCCGTGAGAAACACAGGTTGAAGGGAATTTCAGTTCGGGACATGATTGAAGAGGGAAGAGCGTAAATGACGGACTATTTCGTGGTTGATAATTCGGTTGTCATGTCATGGTGTTTCGCGGACGAAAGCAACCGTTATGCCGATGTTGTCCTGAACAGGCTTACGCAAGCGACGGCTGTCGTACCATCGATCTGGCCCCTTGAGGTTGTCAACGTCCTTCTCGTGGCCGAGCGTCAGAAGCGGCTCAGCGAAGCCGATAGTATGCGGTTTCTTACCTTATTGTCGCAACTTCCGATCCATGTGGAACGGGCGCAACCGGAAAAGATGATGGCCCAGCTCCTGGCTTTGGCAAGAACCGGCAATCTATCGAGCTATGATGCCTCCTATCTGGATCTTGCCATGCGGAAGGGTTTTCCGCTCGCCACGCTGGACGGCAAGCTCATCGAAGCCGCCCGCCGGATCGATGTTCCGATTCTTGCTATTCGACCCGGCGAGTAAACATCCCAAGTCCGCAGTCGCCCCACCGCCGCGAACCGGATCCCGTCACTATTGGACCAAAGTCCAATAGCCAAACATGGCTCAAGGTAATACCTTTTTCCACTCAAATCATCGCGTCATATTTTTGGTGCCCATGACACCAAAAATATATGTAAACCGCAGATTTATTTCAGAAAGGAATCCTAAAATGATGGAAAAAACGACCGGTAAGACCCTTGGCCTGGTGGATGAATTCAAGGAATTTGCCCTTAAGGGCAACGTCGTCGATCTGGCCGTCGGCGTCATCATCGGAGCCGCCTTCGGTAAGATTGTCGATTCCCTCGTGCGACACATCATCATGCCGCTGATTGGCGTGATAATGCCCGGTGACAAAGGCTACCTCGGCTGGAAGCTGGTCGTCGGCGCCAAAGAGATTCCTTACGGGCTTTTCATCGGTGAGGTCATCAACTTTCTCATCGTCGCCCTGGCGCTTTTCATCTTTATCAAGAAATTTCTGGGTTTCATTCTGAAAACAAAGGAAGAGGAGCCGCTGGCACCCCCGGCGCTCACCAAGGATCAGGAACTTCTGACGGAGATCCGGGATTTGCTTCAAAAGCCCTGACAGGGATAGAGAGAAAGTCAAAATGAAAAAAGAAGGCGGAGAATGGAAGGTGGTTGCGACCGAAAAGCTCTTTGACGTGTTGATCGGTAAGGGTCAATGGGCATTCCCGTATCTACCGGCAGGGATTTTTGCATGAAAAAATGCCGCAGGACTTCTCTTCTCGTCGGACTAATACTTATAGCGAGTGTCCTTACCCTGGTTGACGGCCGGGCATCCGCGAGCGCAGAATCAGGTGACGCCATGCCGAAGAACGGCACCCATACGCTTATGCAGCGGAAAATGGCCGAGGGCATAGGATTTTTCGCGGTGGGCAACGAGCCGTCGTGGGCCCTGGACATCGACTTCGACCAGGGCATGCGGTTCAAATCGCCGTCCGGACTGCCGGAGTTGAACACGCCGCCGGGTCGGGAAGACAAGGCCCAGGATGCGGACGTGACCCGCTTTTTCGCCGGAACCGAAGCCGGCACGCTGATCGTCACGGTCTCGAGGGGCCGGTGCACGGATACGATGTCCGGGGAAATATTTCCGTTCAGAGTGAAAATAGACGTCAAACGCAGCGTGGATGCGGACTATAAGACCGTCGAAGGCTGCGGCCGATACGTCGATAAACAAAGAGGAGTTCAAGGCCAACACCAAGATAGAAAAATAAGAAACCAGCATCCGGGGGTATATCATGAACGCTCGCAGCAGTGTCTCTCATGGATTTGCCTTGTTGTTTCTGTTGGCAGTTCTGTCAACCACGGCTTTCGCCCAGGCACAGAAGCCCAATATCCTCGTCATCATGGGTGATGACATCGGTTATTGGAACCTCAGTTACAACAACGATGGCATGATGGGCTACCAGACGCCCAACATCGACCGCATCGCCGCCGAGGGCATGTCCTTCACCGACTACTATGCCCAGCAGAGCTGCACCGCCGGCCGCGCTGCGTTCATCACCGGACAAGCCCCGGTTCGCACCGGCCTGACCAAGGTGGGCGTGCCCGGCGCGCGCGTGGGCATCCAGAAGGAGGACCCCACCCTGGCCGAGCTTCTAAAGCCGCTTGGGTATGCCACCGGTCAGTTTGGCAAGAACCACCTCGGCGACCGCGACGAGTTTCTGCCGACAAACCACGGGTTCGACGAGTTTTTTGGAAACCTCTACCACCTCAATGCCGAGGAGGAGCCGGAGAACGAGGACTATCCGAAAAATCCCGATTTCAGAAAGAACTTCGGACCCCGGGGCGTCATCCGCAGTTACGCCGACGGCCGGATCGAGGACACCGGTCCGCTCACCAGGAAGCGCATGGAAACCGTCGATGAAGAGTTTCACGCCGCCGCCAGGGATTTCATCACCCGCAGCCACAAAGCCGGCAAGCCCTTTTTCGTCTGGTTCAACTCGACCCGGATGCACTTCTACACCCACATCAAGCCCGAGCACAACGGCCTTTCCGGCCCCAACGGGAACTTTTACGCCGACGGAATGGTGGAACACGATATGCAAGTCGGGGAGCTGTTGAAGCAATTGGATGACCTCGGGATCAGTGACAACACCATCGTCATCTATACGACCGACAACGGCCCGCACTTCAACGAATGGCCCGACGGCGGCATCACACCCTTCCGGGGCGAGAAGAATACCAATTGGGAGGGGGCCTTCCGGGTTCCCACCGCGGTTCGCTGGCCCGGCAAGATCAAGCCCGGTTCCAAGTCGAATGCCATCACCTCGCACACCGACTGGGTTCCCACCCTGCTTGCCGCCGCCGGTGTGCCGGACGTCAAGGAAAAGCTGCTGACCGGCTACCGGGCGGGCAGCGCGACCTACAAGGTCCACCTCGATGGCTACAACCTCCTGCCGTATCTCACGGGCCAGGAGGAGACGTCACCCCGCCGGGGATTCTTTTACTTCAGCGACGATGGTGACTTCATGGGCATCCGCTACGACGACTGGAAGGTCGTCTACCTGGAGCAGCGCGCCCGCAAATTCGATGTCTGGCGTGAACCTTTCATCAAGCTCCGCACCCCAAAAATCTTCAATTTACGGCGCGACCCCTTCGAGCGGGCCGATACCGATTCGAACAATTACAACCACTGGTGGAGTCAGCGCGTCTATGTGATCGGACCGGCACAAAGGGCCGCACTGCAGTTCCTGAA
>JBAPWQ010000408.1:0-4656 GCA_049283795.1 Desulfobacterales bacterium
TCGGCACCACCTGGCGCGGTTTGCGGCCGATGAGAAAGCGAGTCGCCCAGATGGCATCCTCCGGCGGGGCCGATTCGAAGTAAGAGGCCATGGCCTCGATTTTGCGGTTGGTGCCGGTGGTTTCATCTAGGCGGCGATACAGCTCGGCAAAGGCTTTCATGCGTCGTCTTCGTTTCCGCCATCGTTCTCGTCGGCGTGCACGGCCGTGGGGATCACCTCCGCCGCGCGGCCGTTTTCCTGGAGCCAGCGGGCCAACTCGGACGCATAGCCGTGGGTGACGGCGATTTGTTCCGCTCCGGTATCCATTATGGTCCGGACCAGCCCGTCCCAGTCGCTGTGGTCCGAGAGCACGAAGCCGCGATCGAGCGACCGGCGGCGCCGGTTGCCGCGGATGCGCATCCAGCCCGAGGCGAACGCGCGGGCCGGGTCCGAAAATCGGCGCATCCAGCTCGGGTTGTCGGCCGAGGGCGGGGCGATGACGATGGCGGTCTTTAGAAGCTCTTTGTCTGCAACCGAGCCGGCGGGACGCGTTGGCGGCAGCAAAACCCCGCTGTGGCGGTAGCAGGCGACGAATTTTTCGATGGCCCCGTGCGTCAGGATCGGCCCGATGGCCGCATCCAGGCCGGCGATGATCCGTTGGGCCTTGCCCAGCGCGTAAGCGAAAAGGACGCTGGTGCGGCCCAGATCGCGGTTTGCCTGCCACCACGAATTGATGTCGGCGCGGAGCACCGCTGCGGCCGGCCACCTGAATATCGGCAGGCCGAAGGTCGATTCGCTGATGAATTCATGGCAGCGCAGCGGCTCCAGGGGGGCGCAGGTCGGGTCGGCCGCACGCTTGTAATCGCCTGAGACCACGCACACCCGGCCGTCTTTTTCCATTCTTACCTGGGCCGATCCTAAAATATGCCCGGCCGGATGCAGAGAAAGCACGATGCCGTTGACCGACCTCACTTCTCCGTAGGGAAGCGCCTCGATGGCGGCATCGCCGCCCAGCCGCGCCTGCAGGATGGTTTTCCCTTCCGCCGCGCATAAATAAGCGCGGCTGCCCCAGCGGGCATGGTCGGCGTGCGCGTGGGTGATGACGGCTCTGTCCACCGGCTGCCGGGGATCGATGTAAAAATTGCCCGCGCTACAGTAGAGGCCTTTCGGGGTCGGCTGAAGGATGGGGGTCATGATAAAAGATGGGTACACGGTTCACGGTGCAGGGTCGAAGGATGAATGCGATTTGAGATTCACATTATCGATAAATATAGTGTTCGTCTGAGACAATGCAATCTGCGCTTCTTTGCCGGCCGGCTTCATGGTGCGGCATGGGCCCGGCGGCCCGTCCGGACGTCCGCTGCGGTTGAGGGGATCGAGCCCTTTTGGTCTGCCGGGAGTGCGGGACCGACGGCACGCAGGGCCTGCGGCTCATCAAGGAAAAATCCGGCGTGACGGTGGCGCAAAACCGTGAGTCGGCCCTGCACGCCGGTATGCCGGAGAGTGCGATCGAGACCGGCCTGGTCGACTATGTGCTGCCGCCGGAGGAGATCCCTGACCGGCTGATAGAGTTTTTCAAGCATCCCGTCTCCCTGCAAATCGATCCGGATCAGAGGCAGAAAAAAAAAGCCGATTACCTGCGCCGGATCCTGGTGTTCCTGGCCAACCGCACGCGCCACGATTTTTCGCAGTACAAGGAGAGCACGCTCGTCAGGCTCATCGAGCGGCGCATGACGGTGACCCGCAGCCGGAATGTGGAAGAATACCTCTTTGAAGGCCAGGGTCCTGCCGGATGTGTTGGCCGGCGGGCGCAAGCCGGGGCCTTTTCGCGCCTGGGTGGCGGGGTGCGCCACCGGGGAAGAGGCTTTTTCGGTGGCGATCATCCTGAAGGAACTGCTGGAAGCAAATGATGTGGCGCGGCAGTTGTTGATTTTCGGCACCGACATCGATGGCCAGGCCATTGAAAAGGCGCGCCATGGGGCCTATCCGCAAAACATCGTCGCCGATGTCGGCCCCGAGCGGCTCAAACGGTTTTTCATTAACGAGCACAATCATTACCGGGTTTCGCGCGAGATCCGCGATTCGGTGGTGTTTGCCGAGCAGAACATCCTCAGAGACCCGCCTTTTTCGAACCTGGACCTGCTGGTGTGCCGTAATCTGCTCATTTACCTTAAAACCGAGGCGCAGAACAAGCTGTTCCCGCTCTTCCACTACACCCTCGAGGAGGGCGGCATCCTGTTCCTGGGCAATTCGGAAAGTGTCAGCCGTCATCCGGAGCTGTTTAAAATCGTCAATAAGACGTTCAGCATCTACCGCAAGAAAAATGGCGGCGTGCGCCCGCCGGTCGAATTTCGCAGCTGGGCCAGAGAGTTCAAAGCCGTCGACGAGGATTTGCGGCCGACGGGGCGCCACGGGGGGGAGGCCGGCACCCCGAGCATTGCCCAGGTCGTTGAAAAAGAATTGATGAGAGATTTTTCGCCGGCCTGCGTGATCGTCAATCAGAGCGGCGAAATCCTGCACATCCACGGGCGGACGGGCAATTACCTCGAACCGGCTCCCGGACGGCCCAATATGCAGATCGCGGATATGGCGCGCGAAGGCCTGCGCATTGCGCTCATGAGGGCCCTGCGCCGGGCTGCGGAGCAAAAAAACCGGGAGGTTCGCGAACGTGGGCTGCGGGTCAAAACCGATGGAGAGGACCGGCTGGTCGATCTGACCGTCAGGCGCATCGAAGGCTTCCCGCTGAAAGGCTGCCTGATGGTGGTGTTCGAAGAGCCGCCCTTGCCGATGCACGAAAGAGAGGGCCGGAACCGTCGCGCCGATACCTCCGAATCGAGCCGGCCCCACAACGCGGAGCTGGAGCAGGAACTCGTGCGGGTGCGGCAGGATTACCGCAGCGCCATGGAAGAACTGGAGACCTCCAACGAGGAACTCCGATCGGTCAACGAGGAAATGTATTCTTCCAACGAAGAACTTCAGAGCACCAACGAGGAGCTGGAATCCTCGCGTGAGGAGCTTCAGTCGCTCAACGAAGAACTCAACACCGTCAACAGCGAACTGCACGGCAAAATCGTGGAGCTGAAGGAGACTCAGGCCGCCATCACCAGCGTGCTCAACAGTACCCGGATCGCCATCGTTTTTCTGGACAACGACCTGCGGGTGAAGCGCTTCACCGAAGAGACGGCCCGGCTGATCAACCTGATAGAATCGGATATCGGACGTCCGATCGGTCATATTTCCTTCAATCTGGATTATGAGAACCTGCCCCGGAAAATCCGCCAGGTGCTGCAGGACCTGACGGCCGTGGAGGAGGAGGTGCGCACACGGGACGGGTACTGGTACCGCATGCGCATCATGGTGCACCGCACGGCGGAGAACACCATCGCGGGGGGTCGTGCTGACCTTCGTTAACATCGATGAGCAGCATGCGGCCCAGGAGCATGTCGAAAGGTTGAGCGCTCAGGCCGTGGCGGCCGCCCGAAGATATGCCGAGAGCATCATCGACACGGTGCGCGAATCGCTGCTGGTGCTTGACGGGAACATGACCGTTCTCACCGCCAACCGCTCCTTTTGCGAGACTTTTGGAATTGCATCCGGCGAGGTGGCGGGCAAAAACCTTTTCGAGCTGGGCGAGCGCGCCTGGGCCATCGAAGCACTGCGCGAAGTCCTGGAGCAAATTGTCCGGGATGGACAACCGTTTGAGGACTTTTTAATTGAGCACCGGCTCCCTGATGGCGGGGTCAAGAAACTGCTGCTCAACGGCCGGCTCCTGCGCGATGAGAGCGACAGCGGGAGCAAAATACTGCTGGCCATGGCAGATGTGAGTATGGACCAATAAATATCGCGGTCGGACGGCGGGTCGGGGTAACCGTTCTACGCAGCATGGGAGGAAAAATTTAGTCTCGAATCCTTTTTTTAGCGGCTTCCAGCGAGTGAAATTTATCTTTTCCTTCTTCAGCCATTTTTTTCCTCGCTTCCAAAACGCCATGATGCCATTCTGGCGACGGAACGGAATCCGAGTTTATGCAAAGCTCGTCCCATAGCCTCTCCATGAGGGCGAGCTTTTCAGATATCGACATTGTGTCGAACTTCAATGCATCAACCATTTTCTCAAGTCCTGTTTCTGCGAGTTTTTGACGAAAAGGTCTTAAATATAATCATCGGCTGGCAAAATGGAAATGCATCCCACCCTGAGCAGTTTAAACAACGATAACACATTATTGGATAAATAATTTTTCGACTAAAAGCAATAGGGCACATAAATTACGTTTTGGTACTCCTTCACTCAGCCGGTGCATAGGGATGTACCAAGTTTTTTTCTGTAAGCCCAATCGATTACGGTGGATTTTTTTATACAGGGCATGCCTCTAAGGGGTTTTACCTGTCATATTCTCTCCATTCACCGGCCGGTTGAATACCGCCAGCCTGTGCATATTATTTAGATCAGAGGGTAAAAGACCATTTATGGATGGACACCATCAAATTTTTAAAGGAGAATGACATGACCTTGGCAGAGTATTTCGAGAACACGGAAGGCTTCGGCGTCCTGGCGACGGCAGATAGCGACGGCAAAGTGGACGCAGCGGTCTACGCGCGGCCGCATTTTCTCGAGGACGGCACGATCGCGATGATCATGCGCGAGCGCCTGACGCATCACAACCTGCAGTCCAATCCGCA
>JBAPWQ010000409.1:0-12509 GCA_049283795.1 Desulfobacterales bacterium
TGGCGCCGATCAAGTTGTCGGCCGCGATCGGCAAAGTGTTGACCAGTCCGGCTTTCTGGCCGCTGGCCGTCTGGTTTTTCTTCGACTGCGCCATTTTCTTTTCCTTTGGCGGCCTGTGGGGCGGGCCTTTCCTGATTCAGGTCTACGGTCTCGACCAGCGTCAGGCCGCACAGATCCTGTCGATGCTGGCGGTCGGCATGATCGTCGGCAGTCCCTTTTTGAGCTACGTGTCCAACAGCGTTTTTCGGGGGCGCAAGCCGGTTCTGGTCCTATCGAGCATCATCGTAGCGGGCCTGACGGCCGTGCTGGCGTTCAAGACCCGGCAGATTCCGGTCGCCGGCCTTTTTGCCCTCTGTTTCGGGCTGGGGGTTTTTGCGAGCGCGATCGTGGTGATCGGGTTCACGACCAACAAAGAGCTGTTCCCGGTCCAGATGGCCGGCACCGCCACGGGCATCGTCAACCTTTTCCCCTTTGCCGGCGGTGCTATTTTCCAACCGGTTTTAGGAGCCGTATTGGAACATCACGGCCGTATCGACGGCAAATTCACGCCGGCCGGTTATGAAAAAGCGTTTCTGATCCTTTTTGTCTGCGCCCTGGTGGCCATGGGCGCCACATTTTTCATGCGCGAAACCCTTGTTCGCGACCAGGGATGACGGTGGTTGCGGAGGTTGGGACCGCGGCCCTGTTAAACCTTTCCGGTGCCATGCACTAGTCCATCTTCCACTGTGTCACATCCTACGTATCCGGACAGAGGGGCATCGGCGTGACTTTGCATCCGGGGGGCCGCCACAACATTCAAATCCGGCCGCTGCTTGACAGGCACGGCGCACATTCTATATGGTTTCAACCACGCGGTTCGGCCAATCGGCTGCCCGCATCTGGCGTTGTTTCGCTTTGCCCGCGGCAACCGAAATCGGTTCGGGCGGCAAGCCGGCGGGGTGGTTTGACGGGTAAATATTCGGACCCGGTTTACGGTTTAACCGGCCGTTTCTGGATGGAAATAAGCGATTCTTATTCGCAGCATGGAGGAACCAATGAAACTGAAACAGATTGTCATTTCGATTGAAAATTCTCCCGGCCGATTGCTGGAGGTGGCGGACGCCCTCGGAAAAGCGGGCATCAACCTGCGGGCCTTGAACCTGGTGGATACCGGTGCTTTCGGGCAACTGCGCCTGCTGGTCTCCGATGTCGCTCGCGCCCGTCAGATTTTAATGGAAATGCACATTTCGGCCTTCGTCAACGAAGTCATCGCGGCGGAAATCGACGACACTCCCGGCAGCCTGGCCAAATTGCTGCGGCCGCTCAGAGATGCCAACATCAATGTAATCTATATGTATGCCTTCATCGGTGCCACCACCGACAAGGCGGTCATGATATTCCGGTTCAGCGACAATGACGCGGCGATCGAGGTGTTGAAGAAAAGCGGCTACCGGCTTCTCGACGACACCGCGTTCGGCATACTCGAAACCGAGAGATAACGCGTGGCCTATGAAAGAGGTCCGGCCGGCAGAAGGTTTATCCGTAAGCTGTGGCCCCACGGACGACCCCAGAGTCCGCGATGAGAGGTACCGGGTCTTCATCGAGGCCGTCGCCGACGGATACTATGAAACCGACTTGCGGGGTAATTTCACCTATTTCAACAATGCCCTGTGCCGCATATTCGGTTATTCCGGACACGAAATAAAGGGCCGCAATTTCCGTGATTTCATGGACCGCGACAATGCGGCCTCGGCCTTCTCGCGCTTCAATCAAATCTATCAATCCGGCGAGGGCATTACCGACATCGTCTGGGAAATCCTCCGCAAGGACGGCTGCAAACGCGTCATCGAGCTTTCCGCCACCCTCATCGTCGAGGACGACGGCGCCAAGGGCGGTTTTCGCGGCATCGCGCGCGATGTCACCGAGAAGCATTTGGCGCAGCGCCGGGCGCTGGAGTCCGAAGAGCTGGCCCGGCGCCAGTTTGAAGCCAGTCGCCGGGCCGAGCGGCGCTACCGCGCCTTTTTAAGCTTTCTACCCGATCCGGTGTTTGCCTTCAATCTCGACGGCAGCGTCTCTTATCTGAACCCCGCCTTCGAAAAGGTCTTCGGCTGGACGCTGGCGGAATTGAAGGGCAAGCGGATTCCCTTCGTGCCCGAATCCCACAAGGCCCAGACCCGCGCAGGGGTCGCGCGCCTGTTCGAGGAAAAGGTTCTGCACAACTTCGAAACCCGGCGGCTGACGCGCGATGGCCGTTTGCTGGACATCGTGATCGATGGCGCCCTGTTTTACGACCAGGACAACCAGCCCGCCGGGCAGGTCGTCACGCTGCGCGATATCACCCAGGAGAAACGGCTGGCCCGCATCAACCAGACCCTGTTTCGGATCACCAAGGCCATTCCCCACTACCGCGATCTGGACGGCCTGCTGGCCTTTATCACCCGTGAAATCCAGGACCTGCTTGACATCGAAAGCGCATCGATCATCCTGCTGGATGAAGACCGGCAGGAATTTTACTTCTCTGCCGTACACCACGACGATTCGGAGACCGGCCGGAAATTTCGCGAAATCCGGTTTCCGGCCGACAAGGGCGTGGCCGGCCACGTCTACAAGACCGGCCGGCCGCTGATCGTGCCCGACACATCCGCCAGCCCCTATTACTTCAAACAGGTGGATGAAAAGGCCGACTTCCACAGCCGCAACATGCTCGATGTTCCCATTCGGCTGCAGGACCGGATGATCGGGGTGCTCTGCGCGGTCAACAAAAAAAGCGGTGTGTTCGATGACAACGATGTCGAACTGCTCGGCATGGTGGCCGGAACCGTCGCCCTGCCGATCGAGAATGCCCGCATCAACCAGGCGCTTGAAGACTCCTACGAAGAGGTCAAGAGCCTCAACCGGGCCAAGGACCGGGTGATTCATCGGTTGGCGCACGAACTCAAAACCCCTATTTCGGTCCTGTCGGCATCACTGGAATTGCTGGGCAGGAAGTATAACGAAATAGGAGAGCAGGGCATTAGGCGCATCATCGAGCGCAGCCGCCGCAACCTGCAGCGCCTGCTCGAAATGCAGTATGAGATCGAGGACATCCTCCAGGGGCGTGATTATCGAGACCACCAGATGCTTTCCGCGCTCCTGGACGCCTGCGGCGACGAGCTGGAAACACTCGCGACCGTCGAAGGGGCCGGCGAGGGCCTGCTCGACCGGATACGCGGGCGCATCGACGCACTGTTCGGTCCGCGGGCGGCCTGGCCCGAGGAAATCCGCTTGGATGATTTTATCGCCCGGACCGTCGCCCGGCTGCGGCCGAATTTTGCACACCGGCACCTCGAACTGACGACGACGTTCGAGGAAGCCGGTACGGTCTGGATTCCGGGCGGTGTGCTGTCCAAAATCGCCGAAGGACTGATACGAAATGCGGTCGAGAACACGCCCGACGGCAGCCGGATCGAGATAGCGGTCCGCCGCGGTCCGGCCGGCCCGGAGTTCGAGGTCAAAGATTGCGGCGTCGGCCTTTCCGCGGAGGACCAGCGGCTGATATTCGAAAATTACTTCACAGCGGCCGAAGCACTTCAGTATTCCACCCGCCAGCCTTACGACTTCGATGCCGGCGGAAGGGGATTCGACCTGCTGCGCATGAAGATATTCTCAGAACGCTATCACTTCAAGCTCACCATGCTCTCCGAGCGCTGTCGGCATCTGGCCGATGGCAGCCATCGGTGTCCCGGCAGCGCCGAAGGGTGTGGCTTCTGCCGGAGCGCCGCGGACTGCCGCGAATCGGGCGGCACGACCGTCAGGGTTGTTTTTCCCCCGGCGGCTGAAGTGATGCTGTGACTAAAGGCCCCGCCATGAAGCAATCCCCCACCCAGAACAACCGCAGCGGACCGCAATCCGGCGAAAACGGACGGTTTTTCCGGGAAGTGGAGATCGAGTTTCTCATTCACGAACTCAAGGACCCGCTGGCGGTCATCGAGACCGGCGTTCGGACGCTGCTGGAGAAAAAAGACAAATTCGGTCCGTTGACACCGCGGCAGGAAAAAATCCTGAAGCGAACGCTACGCAACGCCAACAAGGCCCGCGCCATGCTGAGCAGCCTGCTGGAGATCGGCCGCTCCGAGGCGGGATGTTTTTTCTGTGCCCCTTTCAAACCGGTCCCGGCGGCTTACGGCGTGCTGCTGGAAGTGCTGGATGGGCTGCCCGGCGACATTTCAGAGCAGTTCAGGGCCTTGACCGAAGAAAAGGCCGTGCGTGATTTCCTCGCCCGGCAGGGCATTTTGCTGACCATCGGGTCCGCGCTCGAGGACGCCGAACTGCTTCAGGACGAGACCAAGTTCCGCCAGATCGTCGGCAACCTCATCAAGAACGCACTGCACTTCCGCAAAGAGCGGGTGGAAATCCGCATGCAGTTCGAAAGCGACACCCTTGTGGTGGAAGTCGCCGACGACGGACCGGGTATCGATCCGGCGCACCACCAGATGGTTTTCGAGCGTTACAAACAGGTCAACGGGTGTTTACTCTCGCCCGGCACCGGTCAGCCCCGCAGTGGTCACGGCCTGGGGCTGGCCGGCGCGTTGATCATGGCCCGCTGCCTGGGGGGCGACATCAAACTTGAAAGCACGGCGGGTCAGGGGGCCACCTTTCGGTTGAAGCTGCCCCGCGTGTTTAGCGACAGGGCGCTTTGAGGTGATCACGCCTGATTTTTATGGAGACTTTCTCACCGCGGCGGCGCGGAGTTCGTGGAGCAAAGATGATTCTATGTCTGTCGCCGTGGCGGCAGACATCCTGAGATCTACCGCTACGAAGTAAAATCATTGAAGGAGGAGAGCAAATGACGGCGGAGTCGAGGTTGAAAGGCAAGCGCATCCTGGCCGTGGACGACGAGCAGGATATTCTCGAGACAATCGAAGACATCCTGGACGAAGCGGATCTCGATGTGGCCGTCGATTACGACACCGCGTCGCGCAAAATCCGGCAGACCCGCTACGATCTCGCCATTCTGGACATTATGGGCGTCAATGGTCTCCAGCTTTTGACCGAAGCCGTTGAGCGGGGCATTCCGACGGTGATGCTGACCGCCCATGCCATCAACCCGGACACACTGATGGAGTCCATTCGCAAAGGCGCCATTTCCTACCTGCCCAAGGAGACGCTGACAGACCTGGACACGCTGCTGGAGGAACTCCTGGCGGCCCGCGAACAGGGCTTGCCCCCCTGGAAACTGCTCTTCGAAAAATTGGGCGGGTATTTCGACGAGCGTTTCGGGCCGCACTGGAAAGAAAAGGACAAGGAGTTCTGGTCCGAGTTCAGCCGCACCTACCAGGTCGGCAAGGGGATCCAGGAGCGGCTGCGGCACGACGAACGGATCCGCAGCAAGGGCATATAAGGGACAAATGATGATTGCGCACCACCGCGAACTTTTTAACATCCCGGCCGATATGGCCTACTTCAATTGTGCCTTCACGTCACCATTGCTGCGCAGTGCGGCCGCGGCCGGAAAAGCGGCCCTCGAGGCGAAATCCTCACCCTGGGCAATTACTCCCCGCCATTTTTTTTCGGCCATCGAAGAAAACCGGCGGCTCTTCGCAAGGCTGATTGGATGTTCCGCCGACAGCATTGCCATCATTCCGGCGGTGTCATACGGTGTCGCTCTGGCGGCGAAAAACTTGTCCCTTCACAAAGGACAGACCATCCTGCTTCTCCAGGATCAATTTCCCTCCCATGTCTATTCCTGGCGGCTGAAGGCCGATCGCGCGGGTGCCACGCTGCAAACCGTTCGGCGTCCGTCCGATAACGACTGGACGACAGCCGTGATGGACGCCATCGACGATCGAACCGCGATTGCGGCGCTTCCCAACTGCCACTGGACCGACGGCACGCTGCTCGACCTGGTCAAAATAGGAGAAAGGTGCCGCCGGGTGGGGGCCGCCTTGGTGGTGGACGGCACCCAGTCTCTGGGCGCCATGCCCTTTTCAACTGCGGCCGTCCAGCCTGATTTCCTGGTGACAACCGCCCACAAATGGTTGCTGGGACCCTACAGCTTCGGTTTCTGCTATGCCGCGCCCGCCAGGCAGCACGGCGAGCCGCTGGAGGAGAACTGGCTCAACCGCGCCGGATCGGAAGACTTCGCGCGCCTTATCGACTATCGCGATGAGTATCAGCCGGGCGCCCGGCGTTATGACATGGGCGCGGCCAGCAACTTCATCCAGGCGCCGATCGCAGCCGCGGCATTGACCCAAATTCTGGCATGGGGCGTGGACAATATTGCCGCCACCCTGCAGGCAACCACCGGCCGCATTGCGGAAAGGGCCGCCGAAATCGGCTTTCATGTCCCCCCGGCCGGCGTTCGGGCGCCCCATATGCTGGGAATATCGATTCCGTCCGGTCTGCCGAAAGGTTTGCCGTCAAGGCTTGCCCGCGCCAATGTTTTCGTGAGCGTCAGGGGCGACTCAATTCGCGTAGCGCCTCATCTTTACACCACGGAGCAGGACCTTGAACGGCTCTTTGCAGCGCTGTCAAAGGCCCTGACGTGAAAACGTTTATTGTAACCCAACCCCGTATAAAAGGAGAAAATCAAATGGATCAAACCACCAAGGAAGAGCGACGGAAAAATGTGATCGAGGTCCTGAACAAGGCGCGCGGCATGGAGCTGCACGCCATCGCCCAGTACATGAATCAGCACTACAATCTGGACGATATGGACTTCGGCGACCTGGCCGCGAAAATCAAGCTCATCGCCATCGACGAGATGCGCCACGCGGAGATGTTTGCCGAACGAATCAAGGAACTGGGCGGGGAGCCGACCGCGGATCCGGCAGCCAAAGCGCAAAGAGGTCAGGAAGTAAAAGCCATATTCGCATTCGATGCCGGTCTCGAAGACGACACCATCGATCTGAACAATCAGTTTCTGCTGGTGTGCCGCGAAAACGGGGACAGCACCAGCGAGAAGGTATTCGAGGCGGTTATCGACGAGGAGCAGGCGCACTTCAATTACTTCGACAACGTCGACGGCCATATCGTCAAGCTTGGCGAAGCCTACCTGGCTCAGATCGCCGGAACGCCATCGGCCACCGGGCTTAACACCCAGGGGTTTGTCGCCCGTCAAGGCGGCGGAGCGCCGGGGGCCTGAAAAAGAGGTCCCTCCGGCGGCCCCCTTTGCACCTGGCCGCGCGGCAGCGCTTGCCCCGCGCTGATTCAGCCGTGGCGGACGGCTTGCGGGTCTTAGACGGATGCGCCCCGCCTGATGGCCTGCTGCCGGATTTAATCTGTGTTGACGCAGTCAGCGGAGAATCCGGCGAATCAGCGGCTCACGGCAACGCCTTGACTTCTCGCTCGGGTGATGGCCCGACATCGGGTACGGGCTTGACTTTGTCCCATGCACCGGCTTTACTGTAGAAAAGATTCCGATCGCCGGACAGCCTTTTGGCAGCCGGTCAGAAGTTTCTGCGAAAGGGTCCCGCCTCCGGGCCGCCTGCGTCACTCACTCTAACTGGATGGTTTCTATGGGAAAAACGGCCAAGGTTCTCGTCGGCATTCTGATCGTTGCCGCGCTTTGCGTTCTGGTTTACGTCAACGCAATGAAGTGGCACAACCAGCGCGTTCAGAAAGCCATCACTGCGGAACAAGATGTCTGGCAGAACAAAACCGAGGGGTTGGAGAACAGGATCGCCGGACTCGAGCAAAAACTGGCCGAAACCGAGAAGCCCATCGAGACCGATGACAAGATAGCCGTGGCCCTGGGCCAACAGCCGACGGACGTCGAAAAAGGAAAACCGATCACGCTGGCGGATGTCGATGCCCAGGTCAAGACGTTCTTCGCCTATCTCGACCAGCAGCCTTACATTGCGGCTTACCAGCTTAAGGATGGGATTCAGGGCCAGTACCTGGAATCGGTGGAGTTGTTGTCGAAAAACGAGCCGGTGCTGGTGGGAGAAACGGACAGTCTTCACCGGCTGTTTAAAAACATGGCCCATTTTTACCGGGTCCTGGGACCGCAGCGCATCAATCTGATCAAAAGTGTCCTTGACAACGAATATGAGATTGTCGAACCGGTCATGCAGGCCTATTACCGCTGGGTAACGTTGGAAGACGGCCCGCAGGCGCTTGCGAGCGGGCGGCCGTCCCCGGAGGTCCTCTACACCTATGCGGGCTATTTTTTAAACACGATTGCCGGACGCTCCTATCTTCTGCGGCGGGATTCGAAAATCAGATTGCTGACTTATTTTTACGGCATCGAGTTCATCGACCGGGCCAATGACCAAAAACTCAATTCGCTGGGCATCGATATCAGGCCCCACATCAAGAGCGCCTACCAGGACATTAAAAATCAACGGGGCCTTTCGAACCGCGAGGCTTACCTGCGGGAGCTGGAGCGGCTGGACCGGAAATACAGCAGCCCCTGAAAATTTATGCTGAAATGATCAATACCGGACACGGCGCTTTTTGCAGAACTCTTGCGGTAACACTTTCCCGTGGCGAACATCCGTCGGCGGTGCGGCCGTCGGTGGTCATCACGATCAGATCGGCCGGCAGCACGTAGGCCAGGGCGCTGATTTCATCGGCGGCCTCACCGTTGCGAAGCACCTGGTTCCATGAACAACCGTCATAGGCCGGCAGTTGGACGGCCGGTATGCCGTCGGCTTCTCCGACGTGGACCAGTGAAATATTCACTGTCCTTTTTCCCATGACGTAACCGAGGGCGCCGGCGTCTTTTATGGCCGACTCGGGGTGCGGTTTCTGCGTCACGGGCACCATGATGTTGGCAAGGGACACGGTGCCGTCCGTGGGGGAAACGAAGCCCTCGGTGCGCTCGGGTATAAAGAGTATCTGCGCATGTGTCTGCTGAATGATGTTCAAAAACGGGGTGTCATGGTTTTGCCGCAGGAGATGGGCCTGGAAGTGAGCGGAGAGCACAATCAGGTCCACGCTGTGTTTTTCCAGGTGATAGGCGATTGCCGCCGATGGATTCATGGTGTTCCGGTCGATTTTTTTAACGGCGATCCCCAGCTCATGGAGCACTGCGGCGCGGCGGCTGCCGTTTCTGAGGATTTTCCACTGCTCGAGGGTGGAGCGCACGGGTGGGTTGTACGGCCAATTTTTTTCGGTAGCATTGACCGCCTTGGTCAAGACGATCGACAACTCGGCACCGAAGGTGAGGGCGATTTTCAGGGCATGGGCAAACGCGATTCGACCGGCGGCGGAGAAGTCCGCCAGGTAGAATATCGAAAATCTGTCTCTGTGATCCATATCCCGCGTCATATCGGCTGAGAAAACCCCTTCAGGCCCGCATCGGGGTTTGCCGTCTTTCAGTATCATATCAAATAAATGGAATCGGCTTTCCCGTGCGGTAAGCCAGGGCCGAACACGTGGCAATCAGGCGGCCGTCGGTGTCGATGACCCGGATGTCGTAGCCGGCCGTCTTGCGGGTCAGGCTGACTCTTTTGGCTTCGGCGCGCAGGCGGGTGATCCCCTGGGGGCTGGCAACATAGGTGACGTTGACGTTGAGCGCCACGGCGATGGTGCCATCGGTTTGCCCGGCGGTTTCGAAGGCCTCGTCGATGAGCCCGTAAATCACCCCGCCATGGGCGCGGGCGTAGATATTATCCGCCGTGCGGGGGTCGAAAGTCATTTCCACCACCGAGCGGCCCTCGTCGAGTTCGATCAGTTCGATTGCGAAAGTCCGCGCAAAAGGCTCTTTTTTGACGGCCGCCTCGATGGCGGTTCTGATCCGGGCATCCATGCTGTCCTCCGGTGGGGGCTTTCACCGGCGCCGCTGCGGTCGTGAGCGCCGTCTTGCCTGAACCACACTGCCACGCACGCGCTATTATAGCACACTCTTTGCCACTGAAGCGTGCTTTTCGATTCCACCGTTCAGACCGTATTTATATGCAATCGGCGTGCCGATTTCCTCTTCCCCGCCAGTTCTGTAACACGTTTAAAAGCCGTGGATTTCCTGTCTCTCAGGTGAGAATTCGGTGGTATGCCATGAAAATTAACCTGCGTTCCCGGCGTCTCCGCGATGATCGACAAACAAGCCCATCGTCTCACCGTTTTTTAGATTCACCAGTCCTTCCTCGCAGATCCGCAAATAGGGAATGGCCGCCCCGGTCAGGGTGACCAGCGTCAGGAGCGGGTCGGGGAATGGGCAGCCGAGCCGGTTTGCCGCCGCGTTGACCTCCGCCAGTTTTTGGGCAACCCGTTCGAGGGATTCTTCGGACATCAGTCCGAAGACCGGCAGCGGCAGTTCCGCTGTGACCGCGCCGTTTTCCGCGACGACCGCGCCCCCCTGCAGTTCGCGGATGCGGTTCACGGCGGCCGCCATGTCGTGGCCCGTGGTTCCGGCAACGATGATATCGGAGGTGTCCCAGGCCGCGCTGCAGGCCATGGCGCCGGTCTTCAGCCCGAAGCCCTTGAGCAGTCCAATAAACCGCTTGCCGGGGACATGGGTGCGGTCGATCGCCGCCACCTTGATAAGGTCCCGCTCGGCGTCGGCGTTTAACCGGTTCTCGACCGGCCGCAGGTCCAGGTGGCATTCCGTTGTCACCAGGTCGGTCACCATTTCGATCACGCGCACCTTGACGCTTCCGGTGCCTGGGGCCATGATCTGAAAATCGGCCGGCGTCATCTCTTCCGGCAGCAGGACCGACGAGAGGCTGGCGGGCAGGAAGCGGGGCCGTCGCGGGTCAACCCGCACGCGACCGTGAGCGGCGATGACCCTGCCATTGCTGATGACAATTTCGGGGCGAAACGCCTTCAGGTCCGGAACGATCAGCATGTCGGCCGACCGGCCGGGGGCAATGCCGCCGATCAGCCCATCCAGACGAAAGTGTTCCGCCACGTTGAGGGTGGCCATCTGAACCGCGACGATGGGATCGAAACCGCGCTCGATGGCCTTGCGGACCACGAAATCCATCCCGCCTTTTTCGATCAGGTCAAGCGGGCTGAGGCCGTCGGTCACAAGGATCAGGCGGCGAGGGTCGACGCCGGCATCTTTTATGGCGGCCAGGGCGTCGAGGTCGCGGCGGATGCTGCCCTCGCGGAGCATCACGTGCAGGCCGAGGCGCAGACGTTCCAGTGCTTCCGCGGCGGTTATCGGCTCGTGGCAGGAGGAAATGCCGGCCGCCAGGTAGGCCGCCAGCTTGTTTCCCCGGGCCCCGGCCGTGTGCCCTTCGAGCGTTTTGCCGCTCGAAAGGGTCGCCTCCAGGGCAGGTGAAGCCAGCTCCGGGTTCTGGACGACCGCCTGCCAGTAGGACTCGCCCAGTCCGACGATGTCCGGCCGGGACAGGAGGTCATTGAGGTCGGCCGGGTCGATTCCCAGCGCCTCGCGACTGATCGACGCCCCAAATGGGGCGGTGGCGAAAATCTTGATCGGCTGATCGGACAGCGCTTCCAAAAAGTCGCTGATGCCGGCCAATCCGGCAATCGGATATATCTCCAGGCTTTCGGTCACAAGCGCCGTCGTGCCGCCGGTCATGAGCGGCCCGAGCACGGCCGCGATGCCGCCGAGCCAGGCCAGGTGCGTGTGACCGTCGATAAGCCCGGGAATGAGCATTTTTCCGGCGGCATCGATGACTTCCGTCTGGGGGCCGATCCTGCCGCCCGTGTCTGCTCCCATGCATGCGATCCAGGGGCCTTTGGTGCAGACCGCCATCCGGTCCAGGATCTCGCCCGTGTAGACGTTCAGCAAGCGGCCGTTGAGGACCACCAGATCGGCGAATTCCTGTGCGAGCGCCACGCGCATCAATTGTTGAACATCCCTGCGGGCGCCGGCTGCAAAATTGTGATCGGTTTTCATGAGGCTGTCCCTTTCTTCACGTGCAAGAGCCGAAGGCTTTCACAAAGTATACCTTGGTTAGTGCCCATCCGCGGTTTCATCAGAGGCACTGATAAGTTTCCGATCCAGAAATGAGCAATTTTTCGCAAGTTCAAGGAAATCAAGGAATTGCGCGGAGGCATACTTCCTGTATGCCGCACAAGCGATTCCGCCGATTGACACCAAAATTGCGGAAAAGGGCTATTTATGGACGGAAATTAGTTAGTCGTCGAAGAATTTCGCCTTCATTGTCGCATCTTTCAGGCCGGGCGCCTCGTCGCCGGAAAACGTCCCATTCTTATCCGCGATGACGGAAGCCCGCGAAAGACGTGTAGATACATAGAAATTGCTCGTAACACGGGCGGTTTTTGATTGCCGCCGCCTGGTTCCGATAATAACGCGGTTTCTGCGAATTTTCCATAGCCGTAAACACGTTTTGAAGCCGTCCACACCGGAACCCACAGGTAAAAGTGATCAGCGGCGGTCTCAGGGGTCGGTTTTCCGTCAGAGCATTGCTGCGGCCCGTTTGCGCCAGATTATCCTTGACATGCGGGGTCCTGGCGTTACTAAGTGCTTGGAGCGTTTTATTAAGACGATAGATTTACGGGTGCACGCAATCGGCAAGGTCGGAAGGGTGGAGAAATTGGCAGGCATGGACAATATGAAAAAATACCGCAAAACCGGGACCGATCGTCGCAGCGGGGCCGACCGCAGGCAATCAGCG
>JBAPWQ010000410.1:0-2264 GCA_049283795.1 Desulfobacterales bacterium
ATCAACTGGTGGATATTGGCCGAAAGACTGCCGCGGTAGGGCACGCGCCCGACGATGCCTTCCGGGACCAGTTTGTCGTCTTCGGCCTGCTCGGTCTGATAATAGCGGTCCTTGCTGCCCTTTTTCATCGCCTCGATCGATCCCATGCCGCGGTATACCTTGTAGCTGCGTCCCTGATAGAAGATCTGCTCGCCCGGGCTCTCCTCGGTACCGGCAAAGAGGCCGCCGATCATCACCACGTGGGCGCCGGCGCCCAAGGCCTTGGCGATGTCGCCGGAGAAGCGGATGCCGCCGTCCGCGATCAGGGGCACGCCGCTCTTGTTCGACACCGAACGGCAGTTCATGATCGCCGTTATCTGGGGCATGCCGATGCCGGCCACGATGCGGGTGGTGCAGATGGAGCCGGGGCCGATGCCGATCTTGACCCCGTCGACGCCGGCCGTGATCAGGTCCTCGGCGCCCTTTTCGGTCCCGACGTTGCCGGCGATCAGTTCGATATCCTTGTGATCGCCTTTGAGCCGGACCACGGCATCGATCACGTTCTTGGAGTGGCCGTGGGAGGTGTCGATCAGGATCACGTCCGCGCCGGCCTTCAGCAGCGCCTCGGCCCGCTCGCCCATGTCCGGGCCGACGCCGATGGCCGCGCCCACCCGCAGGCGTCCCATGCCGTCCTTGCAGGCGTCGGGATATTTTTTGATCTTCTCGATATCCTTGATGGTGATCATTCCCTTGAGGCGGCCCTGCTGATCCACCACCAGGAGCTTTTCGATCCGGTGCCGGTGAAGCAGTTTCTTCGAATCCTCAAGGTTGATACCTTCGGTGACGGTGATCAGGTTCTCCTTGGTCATCACCTCCGAGACCGGCTTTTCCAGTTCGGTCTCGAACCGCAGGTCGCGATTGGTGACGATACCCACCAGTTGATCCCGGTGCGTGACCGGAACCCCTGAAATCCGGAACTTTTCCATCAGGGCCAGCACCTCGGCCACCTTCTGCTCCGGCCGGATCGTCACCGGGTCGACGATCATGCCGCTTTCGGACTTCTTGACCTTGTCGACCTCCATGGCCTGGCTGTCGATGCTCATGTTGCGGTGAATGAAACCGATGCCGCCTTCGCGGGCCATGCTGATGGCCGTTTCGCCTTCGGTGACGGTATCCATGGCCGCGCTGACGATCGGGATGTTGAGCGACAGGTTGCGGGTCAAGCGCGTCCGGACGTTGACATCCTTGGGCAGCACATCGGAATAATTGGGAATCAGGAGAACGTCATCGAAAGAATAGGATTCTTCCGGCGGTATTTTGATCATCGCGGGGGTCCTTCCGTAAAGATTATCTGGGGGGTGAAATTATCAAAAACCCGGTTTCTTGGCAATCATATTCTGTGCGCCGGGTTGACATCCGCCGGCCTGGGTAATAAATAGTTTCCGTCCGGAAATGGCCCTTTCCCGGATCGGAAACCGGGCAGGGCTTTAGCAGTAACGCCGTAAGACAGGTCGGCCCATGTTGATCGACATCAACCCCATCAACCCGCAGCCGCGACTCATTCGCAAGGTCGTCGAGGTAATGCTGAAAGGCGGCATCGTCGCCTACCCGACCGACACGGTCTACGGCATCGGCTGCGACATCCTGAACAAGAAGGCCATCGAAAAGATCTACCAGATCAAACAGCGCCAGAAATTCCAACCCTTCAGCTTCATCTGTTCCGGCCTGACCAACATCAGCCAGTATGCCAAAGTCTCCAACTACGCCTACAAGACCATGAAACGGCTCCTTCCGGGACCCTACACCTTTATTCTGGAGGGCTCGCGCGCGGTCCCCAAAATGATGTTGACCAAACGCAAGACCGCCGGCATCCGCGTGCCGGACCATCCCATCTGCCTGGCCCTGGTGACCGAACTCGGCAACCCGGTCATCTCGACCAGCGCCACCCGGCCCGACGGCACCATCATGAACGATGCCTCGATCATCCACGACTTTTACGGCACGCGCCTCGATATGGTGATCGACGGCGGACCGGTGCCCGGCCACCCTTCGAGCGTGATCTCTCTGATCGACGATACGCCGGAGGTCATCCGCGCCGGCCAGGGGGACGTGAACCTCTTCGAGTAAACCGCCGAAACCCTGACGCTCGGAGAACAAGGCGCCCGACGGCCCTACCGGCTCCCGGCGGTGACGGCAATGCCGCCCGCCCTCCGCGGTTTTTGACCCTATCGAAATCTTCCAAAGATCCGGCCGTCTTCTAAAAAATCGCGGGGCCGGCACCCATC